>JAVEYE010000170.1:0-8225 GCA_034003665.1 Rhodospirillales bacterium
GCCGCTGACGGCAGGGTTGTCGGAAAAAACCCTCTCCGTGGTGGCCCCGCCGGAAGATTGGGCGGCTGGGCGCGGCCAAGTTGAGGGCGACATGGAAGCCCGCGCTGGTTCCGGACATCCATGACTTCTTAAGCCCGCCTACCGTCCCGCCAGCGCCATGGCGTCGATGCGCACGGTCGGCGCGTCGGTGCCGTAGCGGAATACCAGGTCGTCGGCGGCGCTCATGCGGGCGAACATGTCTTTCAGGTTTCCGGCGATGGTGATTTCGCTGACCGGATAGGCCAACTGGCCGTTTTCGATCCAGAAGCCGGCGGCGCCACGGCTGTAATCGCCGGTGACGGCGTTGACCCCCATGCCGATCAGCTCGGTGACGTAGAGCCCCACCTTGACGTCGGCCATCAGGTCGGCGGGCGACAGCGGACCCGGCTCCAAATAGAAATTGGTGGGCGTCGGCGATGGCGGCGAGGACGGGCCGCGGGCGGCGTGCCCGGTGGTCCGGGTGCCGAGCTGGCGGGCCGAACTCAAGTCCAGGATCCAGGTGGTCAATCTGCCGTCATCGACGACGTTTCGCCGCCTGGTCGCCACCCCTTCGGCGTCGAACGGCTTGGAGCGCAGGCCGCGGCGGCGCAGGGGGTCGTCGACGACATTGATTCCTTGAGCGAAGATGCTTTCGCCCAGCTTGTCCTTGAGGAAAGACGTGCCGCGCGCCACCGAGGCACCGTTGATGGCGCCGGCCAGGTGGCCGAGCAGGCTGGAGGAGACGCGGGGATCGAAGACCACCGTCACCTCGGCCGAGGCGGCCCGGCGGGGATTGAGGCGGCGCACCGCCCGCTCGCCCGCCGCGCGGCCGATCTCGGCGGCGGCGCGCAGGTCGGCGAGATGGACCGCGCTTGTATAGTCGTAGTCGCGTTCCATCGCCGTGCCCTTGCCGGCCACCACCGCCGCCGACAGGCTGAAACCGGAGCGCCGATAGGCCCGGGCCATGCCGTTGGTGGCGGCCAGCGCCACCGAGATCAGGCTCCAGCCGGCCTGGGCGCCTTCGGAGTTTGTGACGCCGGGCACCGCCATCGCCGCTTCCTCGGCTTCGGCGGCCAGGGCGACCAGGGCCTCGGCGTCTGGCTCGGCGGCATCGTACATGTCGAGGTCGGGCACGGCGCCGGCCAGAAGTTCTGGCTCGGCCAGACCGCAGTAGGGGTCCTCGGGGACGGAACGGGCCATGGCGACGGCGCGCGCCGGGAGTTCGGCCAAACCTTGCGCCGAGAGGTCGGACGACGACACGATGGCCTGCCGGCGGCCGATGAAGACGCGCAGGCCGACATCGGATCCTTCCGAACGTTCCAGGTGCTCCGGCTTGCCCAGGCGGCGGGCCACCGACAGCGAGGCGCCGGAAATCAGCACGGCGTCAGCCGCATCCGCCCCGCAGGTCACGGCCTTGCCGATGAGGTCGTCGAGGCGGTCGAGGAACTGCTCGGGTTGGGTCATGGCCTCACGCTCCTTCCTTTGGTCTGGCGCCGGGCGCCCGGTCGCCGCCCATTCTAGAGTGCTTTTTTCGTCATGGCCGCAACAAGCCCGGCCATGGCGACTTTTTTTGTCATCCTCCTCGCGCTGCCTGGCAGGCGCCCGCCAGGTCCTCGCACAGATCGGCGGGATCCTCGAGGCCCACCGACAGGCGCAGCAGGCCGTCGCCGATGCCCATGCGGGCCCTCGTCTCGGCCCCGATGCTCTCATGGGTGCTGGTGGCGGGATGGGTTATCAGGCTCTTGGTGTCGCCGAGGTTGTTGGAGATGTCGATCAGCCTGAGCGCGTTCATGAAGCGGAACGAACCTTCGCGGCCGCCCTCGACGTCGAAGGCGACCATGGTGCCGCCGCCGGCCATCTGACGTCGGCAAAGGTCGTATTGTGGATGGTCGGCCCGACCCGGGTAGAGGACGCGCACGATGCCGCCCTGGCCGGCCAGGAAATCGGCGGCCTGATGGGCATTCTCGGTCTGGCGGCGAACCCGGAGGTCGAGAGTCTCCAGTCCCTTGATCAACAGCCAGGCGTTGAACGGGCTCAGGGCCGGGCCGGTGTGGCGCAGGAAGGGAGCGATCTGATCGTCCATCAAGGCCTCGTCGTCGGTAAGGATGGCCCCGCCCAGGCTGCGGCCCTGGCCGTCGATGTGCTTGGTGGTCGAATAGACCACGATGTCGGCTCCCAGCCGCAGGGGCTTCTGCAGGACCGGGGTCGCAAAGACGTTGTCGACGATGAGGCGGGCACCGGCCGCGTGGGTCAGGGCTGAGATGGCGGCAAGGTCGACGACTTCAAGCGTCGGGTTGGAGGGGGTTTCGAGGAAGACCGCGTTGGCTGGGCGCGAAAGTGCCGCTTTCCACTGATCGAGGTCGGTGCCGTCGACGAATTCCGTGCTGATTCCATAGCGGGGCAGCAGATCGGCGACGATGTAGTGACACGACCCGAAGAGCGCACGGGCCGCCACCACGCGGTCGCCGGCCTTCAAGGGCGCCAGCAGCGCGGCGAAGACGGCGGCCATGCCGCTGGCGGTGCCGCGGCAGAACTTGGCGTCTTCGGCCAGGGCCAGGCGCGCCTCGAAGGTGGCCAGCGTCGGATTGGCGTAGCGCGAATAGATGTAGCGCTTGATGTCGCCCTTGAAGGTCCGCTCGGCCTCCTCGGCCGTCGCATACACGTAGCCGGAACTCATGAACAGCGCCTCGCTGGTCTCCGAAAACGGCGTGCGGGTGAGGCCCCCTCGCACAAGGCGGGTCGCTTCGCGCCATCCCGCCTGGTCGTTTTTGTCGCTGGTCATCGAACCCCCCTGTTCTTCCGTCCGGCCAAAAAAAAGCCCTAACCGCCAAGGTCAGGGCTCCGCGAGCACCGACCTTTTAGCGGGATGTTTAGCGTGGTCGCAAGCCGGTCGGGCAAATCACCACGTATGGTGGGCAGATGGGGCGTCCGCGCCGGGCCGTCAAGGCGCGAAGGAAACCTCGGAAAGTGCGCGACATTGCGATCGACGCTTGATCTTGGGGCGGTTCACGCCTTTGTTATGGGGAGGCGGTCCAAGACAGAGGAGTTTTTCGTGAGCGATCTTTCCATCACCGACGACCTGTTTTTCAAGCGGGCCGGACTGGACCGCCGCCGCGTCGAGGGCGTTGTCGATGAGGCTCTGCACGGGGCGGATGACGGGGAGCTGTTTCTCGAATATAGGCAGTCGGAAGGCCTCGTCTTCGATGACGGCCGCCTGAAAAGCGCCAGTTTCGACACCGCGCAGGGTTTCGGTTTGAGGGCGGTGAGCGGCGAAACCACGGGCTATTCCCATGCCTCGGAGTTGAGCGAGGCGGCCATCCGTCGGGCCGCGACGACGGTGCGCACGGTGCTGGGGGCGGGTGGCGGCGTTTTGGCCGGGCCGCCGCAGGGGACGAACCGCAGCCTCTATGGCGACGACAATCCGCTGCCCGCTGTTTCCTTCGAGAAGAAGGTGGCGTTGCTGGCCGAGGTCGACGCCTACGCCCGGTCCAGGGACGAACGGGTGCGCCAAGTCATGGCGACGCTGAGCGGCGAATGGCAGGCCGTGCAGATCGTCCGTCCGGGCGGCGAGCGCACGGCCGACGTACGCCCGCTGGTGCGCTTCAACGTAATGGTCGTGGCCGCCAAGGGCGAGCGCATGGAAAGCGGCGTCTTCGGGACCGGCGGGCGGGTGACCTATGAATCCTTCTTCGCGCCGGAAAACTGGCGCGCTGCGGTGGACGAGGCGCTGCGCCAGGCCCTGGTCAACCTGGAATCGGTGCCGGCGCCGGCCGGCGAGATGGCGGTGGTTCTGGGGCCTGGCTGGCCGGGCATCCTGCTGCACGAGGCGGTCGGCCACGGTCTGGAGGGCGACTTCAACCGGAAGGGCACGTCGGCCTTCGCCGGCCTGATGGGGCAGCGGGTGGCGGCGCCGGGGGTGACGGTGATCGACGACGGCACGCTGGCCGACCGCCGCGGCTCGCTCAGCGTCGATGACGAGGGGACGCCTTCGGCCCGCAACGTTCTGATCGAGGACGGCATCCTGAAGGGATTCATGCAGGATCGCCTGAACGCCCACCTGATGGGGGTGAAGCCGACCGGCAACGGCCGCCGGCAGAGCTACGCCCACGCCCCAATGCCGCGCATGACCAACACTTACATGCCGGCCGGCCCGCACGACCCCGAGGAAATCCTGAGGTCGGTCAAGACGGGGCTTTACGCGGTGAATTTCGGCGGCGGGCAGGTCGACATCACGTCGGGCAAGTTCGTCTTTTCCTGCACCGAGGCCTATCGGATCGAGAACGGCCGCGTCGGCGCCCCGGTCAAGGGGGCGACGCTGATCGGCAACGGCCCCGACGTGCTGACCCGCGTGTCGATGGTCGGCAACGACATGGAACTCGACCGCGGCATCGGCACCTGCGGCAAGGACGGGCAAGGCGTGCCGGTCGGTGTCGGCCAGCCGACGCTGAAGATCGACGGCCTGACGGTCGGCGGCACCGCCGTCTGAGGAGGGCCGCCGGTCCGCCGCTTTCGGCGCTGTCCGCCGCCGTCAGCGCATCCGCAGGAAGGGCGTCTTCGCGGGATCGACGGTCAGGACATCCAGGCCCTTTTCACGGACATGCGCTTCGCCGGCCGGCGTCGTGATCATCCGCGTGCCCTTTCCGCAAACGTGGCCGCGGAACATGATGACTTGGCCGTTGGACAGCGACATGTAGGGAGATGAGGTTTCGAGATCGGCCACCGTGATGTCGGCGTCGGCTCCTTCGCTCAAGTGTCCCTTGTCGGCGAGGCCCAGCGCCCGCGCTGGATTACGGCTGGTCTTGACGACGAACTCCTCGAGGGTGAGGGCTTCGAGCCGCACGAGCGGAAGGCCCATGGCGATGATCAGGTTGCGGGGGATGCCGCCGCCGTCGGTGCTGATCGAATCGACGACGAACTCGCCATCCCGCCGCTTGGCCGTCGCCAGGCGGAGGCGGGGCTCGGGTGGGTTGACCTTGAAGCTGACCGACGCATCGGTGCCGTTGCGTTTCCAGTATTCGGCGGCCGTCGGCCCCGAGGCCAGGACGACCGCGCCGCCCTCTTCGAGGTTGATCAGCGCCCAGCCGGCGAGAATCGCCTCTTCCATGCCCTTTTCGGTGGGGGCGAAACCGCCCAGCTTCAGGCAGGTTCGGGTGCCGAGGCTTTCGGGGACGCCGTCCGAGCATTTGGCGCTCGTCCCGTTGATGGTCGCGAGATAGGCTTCGGAATAGATGGTCGGCGCCTCCTGCAGGGCGGCAAGCGCCTTTTCGCCTTCCTCCACCGCGGGTTCCACCTGGCCCCGGCAATAGCTGTTGATGTGCGCCAAGTGGGCGTGGTTGCCGCCGATCAGGTCGACGGCCTCCAACAGTCCGGTCAAATTGGATCCGCTGGCCAGCGTTCCTGCGTGGAACGCGACATAGGCGCCCCGACGGTTGGCGAGGCGGATGGTGCGGGCGGTCGCCTCCGGCGTCAGCGGGTAGTGGCCGCCCAGGATCTTGACGCCCAGCGCGCCGCTTTTCATGCATGAATCCAACAGGCGATCCAGTTCCGCGTCGCCCGGATCCTCGCCCTCGACCGTATGGCCGGGTCGGACGTAATGGATGCATGCGAGGTTCAGCCCGACCCCATAGTCGCGCGCAATGTCGAGGACTCCCTCGATGGGGCCGGCCACGTCGAGGGCGGTGGTCACGCCCGCCGCCGCCAGCATCTTGTGGCCGAAGCGGCCGCCGATCCACGGCGAGACGTGAACGTGGGTGTCGATGATTCCGGGGAAAACGTGCCTGCCCGACAGATCGAAGGATTGCGGCGCCTGCGACGGGTCCAGGTCGGGGGCCACGGCGGCGATGCGGCCGCCCGCAACCGCCACGTCATAGCGCCCGTTGCGCCCGTTGACGGGATCGACGACGCAGCCGTTCTTGAGGACGATGTCATAGGAATAGGCCATGGTTTTGGATCCTTTCGTATGCGGAGGAGACGGCGCGCCGGGTCATCCCATCATGGTGTTGGGCAGGAAAAGAACGATCTGGGGGAACAGGAACAGCAGGATCAGGACAACGATGTCGCAGACGATGAAGGGCCAGACCCCGCGGAAGACGTCCTCGACCTTGGTGTGCTCGCCCGCCGCGCCGGCCAGGCCGAAGGCATTGAGGCCGACCGGGGGCGTCACGCCGGCGATCTCGTTCATCTTCATGGCGACGACGCAGAACCAGACGGGATCATAGCCGAGGCCGACGACCACCGGAAACAGGATCGGCAGGGTCAGCGCGAACACGGCCGCCTGAACGATCAGCATGCCGAGGACCAGCCACAGCAGCAGGATGCATCCCAGGATGACGATCGGGGGAACCGGCCAGGACTGAAGGAAGTTGGCCAACTCGAAGGGAATGCGGGTGACGGCGAGAAAGCGGCTGAAGAACAGCGCCGTGATGATGATGAAGAACAGCATCGAGGTGGTGTGGGCCGATTCCCGCAAGGAGGCGCGGATCTGCCCACGACCGCGAAGCTTGCCGTCCCACAGCCCGAATATCAGCGTTCCGACGGCGCCTGCCGCGCCCGCCTCGGTCGCCGTGAAGACGCCGCCGTAGATGCCGCCGATGACGATGCCGCCCAGGAACAGGATCGGCCAGATGCCGATCACGGCGCGGCCCCGATCGCGGATCGTGACGTCCCGCTCGGACGGCACCATGGGCGCCAGCTTGGGGTTGAGCTTGGCCCGCAGGATCATGGAGACCGCATAGACGATGGCGGTCAGAACGCCGGGGACGATTCCCGCCATGAACAGCCGGCCGACCGACTGGTCGGTGAAGATGGCGAACAGGATGAACATGCCGCTGGGCGGGATCATGCAGGCGAAGGTGCCGGACGACGCGATGCTGCCGAGCGCGAAGGCGTTGTCGTAGTTGAACCGCTTCATTTCGGGGTAGGCGATTTTCCCGAAGATGGTGGCGGTGGCGAGCGACGAGCCGCAGATGGAGGCGAAGACCGCGCTGCCGAACGATGTGGCGACCGCCAGCGAGGCCGGGACGCGGGCGGCGATGATGTGAACGCTGCGATAGGCCCGTTCGGCGAAGCCGCCGCGCGACGCGAAGGCGCCCATCAGGATGAACAGCGGCAGCACACAGAAGGTCGGCGTGGCGATGGCCGAGTACATGGTTTCGCCGACCAGCGAGATGCTGGCATCGATCCCCAGCAGAAGGGCCGTGCCAATCAATCCGACGACAAGGAAATCGATGGCGATGTGAAAGCCAAGGCCGAGAAGGACCAGCAAGGCGATCGTGGCGATGGCGCCGACGGTGGTGAAATCCAATTCCATGTTTCAGCCCTTTGGATCTGATTGGGGCTCCACCTTCCCTGGGGGAAGTTGGGATCGAACCGTTGGCCGCCGTGCATCCCCGATCGAGGCGCCGCAGGCGGCATGAATCGATCGGGGGCTATCCCGACGCGTCGTCCTTGGCGAACAGGACCCGGACGTATCCGAGGGTATGAAGGCAGAGCTGGGCGAAATACACGCAAAGGGCCACGCACATGATAATCTTCACGGGATAGATCACCAGCGGGACGACCCCGGCGATCGCCTCGTTGCTGTCGATGGAAGACAGGGTATTGAGGAAAACGGCATAGGTGACGATGCCGATGATCACCGTGGCGACGAGGTAGCCGAGAATATTGAGATAGTCCTGCACGATCGGCGGCAGTCTTGTGAGGACGGCCTCGACGCGAACGTGGGCTCGGACCTCTTCGCAGTGCGCAAGGCCGAGGTAGACCGCCGCCACCATGGCGAACATGGCCAACTCGGCGACGCCGAACAGCGGGTGGCCGAGGCCGCGGCTGACGAAATCCGAAAAGATGAAAATCATGACGACGCAGAGCAGCCACCCGCAAAGCTCGGCGAGGAAGTGATTCAGGCGAACAAGAAGCTTAGACATCCAGGGGCCCCCATCGCATCCGTTGTGCATCGTGAAGCGGCGTGGAGTCCCGGCCGGGATCCGTTTGGCGAAGCCCGGCCGGGAGCCCGTTCATGCCCTATTTTTCCTTTGCGATGCCGTCCGCGATCACCTTTTCGATCTTCTTGAGCACCGCTTCGGCGTCCGAGGCGCCGAGTTTCGTGGCTTCCTTGATCCAGGTCTGCTTGTTCTGTTCGACGGCGGGAAGCTGCATGACGGTCGCGATCTCGTCCTTGGTCGCGAACTTCACGACGTAGCCCAGCTTCT
>JAVEYE010000171.1:0-8164 GCA_034003665.1 Rhodospirillales bacterium
AAGCAGGATCAGGACGTTCGCCATCAGAAGCCCAGCATAGACGGCATTGATGATCTCGGGCGTGTCGGTGAACAGCAGCGGTCCGGGCCTGACGCCGATCAGCATCAGCGCGCCCAACATCACCGCCGTCACGACATCGCCGGGGATGCCCAGCGTGAGCAGCGGCACCATGGCGCCGCCGGTGGTGCCGTTGTTGGCCGCCTCGGGCGCGGCCACGCCCTCGATGCAGCCGGTGCCGAACCTCTCGGGGTGCTTGGAGAACCGGCGGGCTTCGTTGTAGGCAAGGAACGACGCGATGGCGCCTCCCGTTCCGGGGATGACGCCGATGAGGGTGCCAATCAGCGACGCCGGTATGATCACTTTCACCAGGCCGAGCAGTTCCCGGACCGTCGGCAGCAGGTTGCCGAGGACGGGGGCGGTTTCGCCGCCCGCCTTGTGCACCTTTTCCAACTGGACGAACACCTGCGATATGGCGAACAAGCCGATCAGAACCGGCAGCAGCGGAAAACCGGTCATCAGGTTGGGGATGTCGAAGGAATAGCGGGCGTAGCCGACGATCGGATCGATGCCGACCACTCCGATCATCAGCCCGAACACGCCGGCGATCAGGCCCTTGGTCAGGGACTTGCCCGATACGCTGGCGATGATGGTCAATCCGAAGACCATCAGCGCGAAGTATTCCTCGGGACCGAATTGCAGGGCGAAGCCGGCCAACTGGGGGGCGATGAACATCAGGCAGAAGGTCGAGATGATGCCGCCCGCCGCCGAGGCGATGGTGGCGACGCCTATGGCCCGTCCCGCCTGACCCTTCTGCGCCATCGGATAGCCGTCCAGCACGGTGGCGGCGGCGGACGGGGTGCCCGGCGTGCTGATCAGGATGGCCGAGATCGATCCGCCGTAGATCGATCCGCAGAACATGCCGCACATCATGACCAGCGCGGTGCTGGAATCGACGTAGAAAAGAAAGGGCAGCAACAGGATGATGCCGACCGATCCGGTGAGTCCCGGCAGGACTCCGACAACGATTCCGCCGGCCACTCCGATGAAAAGGAACGGGAAATGCCCTGGGTGGAGGACAAAGGCGAATCCGTTCAGGACGGGTTGCAGCAAATCCATCGCACGGCCTCAGAACAGGTCGAACCGCGGAAGCGGCACCTTGAAGATGACTCGGAAGATGCCGTAAAGCACCGAACTGCCGAGGATGGCGACCGCCAGCACCACGGTCCAGCGCCGCTCCATGAACAGCAGCACCGTTGCCGCCAGGAAGAGGCCGGTGGCGATGAGGTAGCCCAGGCTGTCCACCACCTGTGTGTAGATGAAGCCGAGGGCGACCATCGCGGCGATGCGTTGAACGTGCCCTTTGCGGATCCACGCCGTCGCCGAGAAGGCGGGCGTGGCCTTGGTCGGCCGCGGCTGCCGCAACGCCTTGACCACCAGCAGGCAGGCCAGGCCCGCCATGCCGAGCGTGACGAGGCGGGGAAAGTAGGTGGGTGAAAGCGCGACGGTCTGCTCCGGGATGGTGAAGGTCAGCGCGAACATCGCCGATGACAGGAAGAAGAGAAGGAATCCGATGGCGACGTCAGCTCTCAGGGCGGAAATCCCCGACCGAAAGGGAAGGCCGGAGGCGGCGGTCCGACCGCCGCCTCCGGCCGGCTGGGCCTACTTGTAACGGTCACCCAGCTTGTTGCTCTTGACGATGTCCTCGTAAAGCTTGTCCTGCTCCTTGATGAACGTGGCGAACTCCTCGGTTCCCTTGTAGTCGAGCAGGATGCCGGCCTGCTTGGCCCGCTCGAGGAATTCGGGGTCTTCCATGGCCTTCTTGAAGGCGTCATGGATGACCTTGATCTTGGCGGGATCTGTGCCCTTGGGGGCGGCCAGACCGCGCCACTGGCCAAGGTCGAACTTCACGCCCTGCTCGATGGCGGTCGGCACGTTGGGGAAGAGCTCCAGGCGCTTCTTGGAGAAGACCGCGAGGGCCCTGAGGTCGCCCGATTCGATCTGCGGCACGCCCTCGGGCGGGCTGGCGATGGCCATGTCGACATGGGCGCCCACCGCGGCGGTGACCAGGGGGCCGCCGCCGGCATGCGGGACGTGGTTGAAGGCCACGCCGGCCGCCTTCTCGAACGCCAGCGCAATCATATGGGTGCCGCCGCCGGCCCCGGCGTTGCCGAGGTTGACCTTGCCGGGCCGCTTCTTGGCATCGTCCAGCACATCGCCCAACGTCTTGTAGGGGGATGACTTGGGCACCAGGAACCAGCAAGGCGCCTCGACCAGGTTGATGACCGGATCGAAGGTGGTCGCGTCATAGGGCGTCTTGCTCATGTGGACCTTGGTGATCGACGGCGTCGCCCACGCCACGAAATAATAGCCGTCGGCCTTCTTCTGCATGGCTTCCGCATAGCCGGGGACGGCGCCGCCGCCCGGCCGATTGACGATGATCGTCTGGACGTTGTTGAGGTATTTCGGCAGCACGGTGGCGAAGGTGCGGTAGACCACGTCGGTCGCGCCGCCCGCCCCCCACGGCACCATGATTTCGATCTCCCGATCCGGATAGCCGGCGGCCGCGGCGGTCCCGGGAAGGGCCGCGACGAGCGCCGCACACAGCAGTTTTCTTAACATGACGATGTCCTCCTTGCCGTTGGTTCCGTTCTTGTCGTTGTCACAGTTCCAGAATGTCGGGCCGACGGAAGCGGATGCCGCCGACCTCCATTTGCTGGATGGGGAAGGTGTCGGGCGGCGACAGGATGACCGGGCCGGCCGCGGTCGCCAGCATGGTGTCCTCGCTCTTGGTGCCGGTGATCGACGGGTTCCAGGCGAAGGCCTGGCTTTCCTGGACGATGTGGGGGCTGTCGAAGGTGACCTTGTAGTCGCGGCCCTCGTAGCCGATGGCGCCGCCCTGATGATGCAACTCGTATTCGGCGGCGAATCCGGCCTCGACATAGGCTTCGATACCTTTTTGGAAGGCCTCGGCCGCCGGCCGTCCCGGCACCGTGTGGGCCATCAGCGTGCAGTCGATTCGCACTGTCGCATCATGGCGGCGGCGCAAATCGGCCGGTACCGGCCCGAATTGCACGAAGCGGGTAAGGGAAACGATCAGCCCCCTCTTGCGGGCGTTGACGCACAGCATGGCCCGTTTTTCGACCCGTCGATCGGTGGCCAGCGGGTGACGAAAGCGGCCGATGCGGTCGTCGGCGGCGCAGAAGGCGGTGATATAGTCGAGGCCGCGGTCCCACAGTCGGGCCGCCAGACGGCCGATGACCGTGCATTCCTTGTCTCCGGGGCGGATCTCGGCGGTGGTTTCCTCAATGGCCTGCGCCGTTTCCCTGCCCACCTCCATGTAGCGCTCGACCTCCCAGGGGGTCATGGCGAATCGCAACGGTGCCAGGTGTTTCGCCACGTCGACGGCGCCGGACAACGGAATGTCGGCGCCCAATCGGCCGCCGGCCAATTCACGGGCCAGTTCCGATTCACGGTCGGCATGCCAGGGGAAGGACTGCACGGCATAACCCTGCGCCTCGATCTCCTCCTCCTCGATCAGACGCGGCGCCTCGATGTTGTTCGCGAGGATATAGTTGCCGTCACGAGTGATCAGGGCCGAAGACACGCCGATCTCGGAGGCGATGCCGACGAGGTTCTTCGCACCGCCGGTAAGCCAGTTGAAGTTGGGCTGTCGCTTGATCAGGATGCCGTCGAGATCGAGCTCATCCAGCAGAGCGCGGACCTTGCGCTGCTTGGCGTCAATTTCTTCCTTCACGAACATGGTGCGCTCCTTCGGGGAGGGCATCCGTGCGGGGCCGCCGCGTCGATCAGCGACGACGCTTCGCGTGCTGCCTGGTCGTTTTTCGTTTGTGCCCCAATCGGCCCGGCACGCAAACCTCCCCTGGCTTTCTCGGACGTGGTTCTGCGGCGCGACCGCCGACGTTCTTTCGGAGACCGGCTTCTTCCTCGGCCGGTTTGCGCATTCTCGGCGCGATCCAAATTACCATATCAGTTTACATAAATTTCATCAATAGCTCA
This sequence comes from Rhodospirillales bacterium, assembly GCA_034003665.1. GTDB lineage: Bacteria > Pseudomonadota > Alphaproteobacteria > Rhodospirillales > Shumkoniaceae > Shumkonia. The sequence goes on from JAVEYE010000171.1 coordinate 4,018, forward strand.
CGTAATCAGTTCAGATGAGAATACAATAACACATTATAAAACAATATGTTAAAGACTTTCGTGTGTTCGGCATTGGACAAGATGATGGCTTAACTGATATGGTAGTCATATGGAAGTCAAGAAATTGTCCGCCCTGATCGATCGCCGTCTGGCCTCTGGATCCCAGGTTTATGCGGTGTTGCGCGAGCATATTGTGAAGGCCCACTTCCTGCCCGGCGCCGCGCTTTCGGAAAAGCGTCTGGCCGAGGAGTTCGGGGTCAGCCGCACGCCGGTGCGCGAAGCCTTGATCCGGCTGGCCGAGGACGGCCTGGTCAACATCGTGCCGCAGTCGGGAACCTACGTGGCGCCGATCGACGTGGCTGCCGTTTGCGACAGCCAGTTGATCCGCGAGGCCCTGGAATGCGCCACCGTCTTCGCCGCGGCGCGCAAGGTGAAACCGGACGAGGCCGACGATCTGGCGCGCATACTGGCCGACCAGAAGCGCCATCTGGCGGCCGGTGACCACGAGGGATTCATCGCGGCCGACGACGCCCTCCACGCCCGCCTGATCGAGATCAGCGGCCACAGGGGCGTGGCCCGCACCGTGCAGGGGGCGAAGCTGCACCTTGATCGCATCCGCTACATTGCCGGCGAGGATTCACCACACATTCACGTTGTCATCGACCAGCATGAGGAAATCATCGACCGCGTCATCCATCATGACGGGCGCGGCGCCAGGCGCGCCATGCGCGGCCACCTGCGGCTGGTTTTCGAGAAGCTCGACCGCCTGCTGTGGGAGCGTCAGATCCTGTTCTCCAACGCGGCCCGCAGCGGCGGCCGCGGGGGGCGGGAGAGGGCGATGCCGACCCCTCGCCCCGCATGGAGAACCGCGCCCTAGGCTTCTGGCGCCGTTGCCCGCATCGATGGACGGGCAGCCGCCCTGGCATACCAGGCGGCGAGGGCCGGGCGGGCGGTGCGCCAAGCGTCGTTCCCGTAACGGAGATCGAGGTAGCCCAACATGCAGGCGACGGAAACATCGCCGATGGAGAGTGGGCCGGTCGGGTCGGCCAGCGTGCCGACGTCCGATTCCAACGCATCGAGACCGCGCGTCACCTTGCGTTTCTGGCGTTCAATCCATTCCGCGCTCTGCCTTTCGGACGGCCGCATCTCCTCGTATCGGCGCAGGACGGCGGCCTCCAGGATTCCGTCGGCCAGCGCCTGGAGCCGCAATGCGACCCACCGGGCGGGTCCGCTGGCGGGAAAGGCCCGTGGACCGTCGTGCAGGGAGTCGAGGTACTCGCAGATGACCGGCGAATCATAGAGCACGCTTCCGTCTTCGGTGACGAGCGCGGGCACCTTGCCCAGGGGATTGTCGCGGGCAAGCGATTGCTCGTCGGCGCCCGGCGTCGTCGGAACCGTCTCGATGCCGCCGACGAGGCCGGCTTCGTGGGCGAGCACCATGACCTTGCGGACGAAGGGAGAGGTGGAGGAGTGGCGGAGCTTCACGGTTCGGTCTCCTTGACGGGTTCTAGAATTCATCCTTGCGCCGACGGATCTCGGCAAACACCTCGACGGCGTCCTGCCCGGCCAGGCCGACCGCTTCCTTGATCGGATCGTGATCAGCCCTGAGAAACGGGTTGGTCGCCTTCTCGTCGCCCAGGCGGGCCGGCAGGGTCGGCCGGCCGGCCTCGCCCAGGGCAAGCGCTTCGTCGGCGCGCCGACTGATGGCCGGGTTGTCCGGATCGAGGGAGAGCGCGAAGGCGACGTTGTCGCTGGTGTACTCGTGGCCGCAATAAACTTGGGCATCGTCCGGCAGGGACCTCAGCTTCAAGAGGCTCTTCCACATCTGGGCGGGCGTTCCCTCGAACAGTCGCCCGCAGCCCAGGGAAAACAGGGTATCGCCGCAAAAAAGGGCGCGGGCCCCCTCGAACCAATAGGCGATGTGGCCGGAGGTGTGGCCGGGCGTTTCAATGACCCGACCGGCGTGGGCGCCCAGCGCCACGGCGTCGCCTTCCTTCACTTTGACGTCGATGCCGGGGATGCGCGGCGCGTCGGCCGCGGCGCCGACAACCGTGCAGCCGGTGGCCTTCTTGATTTCGACGACGCCGCCGATATGGTCGGCGTGATGATGGGTGCACAGGATGAGGCCGAGTTTCCAGCCGAGCCGGCTGACCGCCTCCAGCACCGGCGCGGCGGCCGCCGGGTCGACGGCGGCGCAGGCTCCGCTTTCGGGATCGCGGACCAGATAGACGTAGTTGTCGGACAGCGCCGGGATTATTTGAATGTCGAGAGCGGTCATACGGGAACCTCCCAGTCTTGAGGGTCGTCGAAGCCGGCGCATGCTAGCATCATCCGCGCCGCTTTCGCTACCGGACGCGCGCGTTCGGGGTGTGCTACACTGCGGCGCCATGAGCCTCGATATCGTCGACATCCGGGACTTCTACGCCAGCAGCCTGGGGCAGATGGCGGCGCGCATGATTCGCCGCCAAATTCGCTTCATCTGGCCGGATGCCAAGGGGCTTGCCGTTCTCGGCCTCGGCTACGCCACGCCCTACCTCAACTACTTCCGCAGCGGCGGCGGCGCGGCGCGGGTTCTTGCCGCCATGCCGGCTTCCCAGGGGGTTTTGCCTTGGCCGGCCGACGGATCCTGCCTGACGACGCTGGCCGACGAGGCGGACCTGCCGTTTCCCGATCTGTCCATCGACCGCGTGCTCCTCATCCACGCGCTGGAAATCACCGAGCAGGTCCAGCCGATGATGCGCGAGATCTGGCGCGTCCTTTCGGGCAGCGGCCGGCTGCTTGTGGTGGCGCCCAACCGACGGGGCATCTGGGCCCGGCTCGACCGCACCCCCTTCGGCTACGGCCAGCCCTACTCCTCGGGGCAATTGTCGCGGCTGCTGCGCGAGACCATGTTCACGCCGGTCAAGGCCCACGCGGCCCTGTTCGCGCCGCCCAGCCGTTCGCGCATGGTGCTGGCTTCGGCGCGGGCCTGGGAAGGGCTGGGCCAGCGCGGCATCGCGCCGTTCGCCGGCGTCGTGATGATCGAGGCGACCAAACAGATCTACGCCGGCCATCCGGTCGCCCAACGTCGCCGGCGCGCCTACCTGGCCCTGCCGCAGGGGCCGCGGGTATGACCGGAAATCCGCCTCTCAGCGCCGCAGCATGAAGACCGCCTGAACGCCGAACAGGTTGGCGGTCAGCGGCCCCGAATTGATGCGCCGAAGCCGGCCGTGGGCGTTCAGCGACAGGCTGCGCTCGATGGTGATGCCCAGGCGGTCGCACATCTCGATGAAGTCCTTGATGGTGCAGAGATGGATGTTGGGCGTCTCGTACCACTCGTAGGGCAGGGTCTTGCTTTTCGGCATGCGGCCATGAAGCCCCAGGTAGCCGCGCACCCGCCAATGGCCGAAGTTGGGAAACGACACGATGGCGTGCCGACCGATCCGGACCAGATTCTCGACCACCGCGCGCGGCGCCATCATCGCCTGCAAGGTCTGGCTCAGGATGACGTAGTCGAAGGCGGCATCCGGATAGGTCGAAAGGTCGGTATCGGCGTCACCCTGGATGACCGACAGACCGGCGGAAACACAGGCGTTCACACCCTCGGAGCTGAGCTCGATGCCGCGTCCGTCGACCTGCTTGAAGTTGACCAGGTAGTCGAGCAGGGTGCCGTCGCCGCAGCCGACGTCGAGCACCCGCGAGCCGGCCTCCACCATGTCGGCGATGATCTGAAGGTCGACACGGATCGCCTTGCGCTGGCTTTCCGTCATCATGGGCCGACCCTCCGGGGCAGCCCGCGGTGTTGGGCGGCTCCCTCAAGGAAGCCGCGAAACACCCGATGGAACTCGGGAACGTCAAGCAGAAAGGCGTCGTGGCCGCCGTCGCTGTGGATCTCGGCGAAGCTGACATTCGCGGCGGCCGCGTTGAGCGCATTGACCAGCCGCTTGCTTTCGGAAGTTGGATAGAGCCAGTCGCTGGTGAACGAGATGACGCAGAAGCGGACCTTGGTGCCGCGGAAGGCGTCGGCCAGCGTGCCGCCGTGCACCATCTCCAGGTCGAAATAGTCCATGGCCCGCGTGATGTAGAGATAGGAATTGGCGTCGAAGCGCTCAACGAAGGTGCTGCCCTGGTGGCGCAGGTAGCTTTCCACCTGGAAGTCGGCGTCGAA
>JAVEYE010000172.1:0-8133 GCA_034003665.1 Rhodospirillales bacterium
GACAAAAAGTACCGCGACCCCGGCGAGGCGCCCCGGATTCACCTGTTCGGGCAGTTGAAGGCCATCGTCCGCCAGTGGCTCGAAAGCCAGCTCCATTGCGTCGGCGGCACCTACCCCGCACAGGTGCTCTATCCCGAGATCGCCGACATGGCGGCCGAGCGCATCAAACAGGCCATCACCGAAACGTTGGCGGGGGAGCGGCCGGTCAAGGCTATCCTGGATGCCTACAATCCCACCGGCTCCACCACCTATGTCAATTTCAACACCTCGAAGGCGCTGCGCTGGCGCACGGACCCGCGCAAGTGCCACGTCAATTGGGTCGTCTGCGATTCCGACTGGGAGGCCGAGTTTTGCCGGGTGGCGGAATTCCACCCGCGCGTGTTGGCCTATGCCAAGAACCAGAACCTCGGCCTCGAAGTGCCCTATCTGATGGGCTCGCGGCCCAGGAAGTACATCCCCGACTTCATCGTCCGGGTGGACGACGGCCGGTCCGAACCCATGAACCTGATCGTCGAGATCAAGGGCTATCGGGGCGAGGATGCCAAGGAGAAGGCCAACACCATGCGCGCCTATTGGGTGCCGGGGGTCAACAACCTCGCGCAGTTCGGCCGCTGGGCCTTCGCCGAGTTCCGCTCGGTCTACGAGATCCAATCCGACTTCGACAAGCTGATCGAAACGCTTTGCGCCGAAGGCGTGGCGGCATAGGGAGGGCAGGCGCAATGGCCAGAAAGAAACCCATCGAAGTCGAGGCGCTGAAGCACAAGGACGCCAGGCGGCGCAACATCCCGACGGCGGAATTCGAATCCGTCATGCGGGCCGAGGACAAGACGCCCGTCCAGTTGGCTTACGAGCGGCGCAACCGCGATCTCGACCCCCAATTGGTCTGGCGCGGCAAGGACGAGCAGGATGCCGCCGACCTCGTCGTCCAGGCACCGCCGCTATACATCCAGGAGAAGGTGCATCCCAAGGTCCTGGTTGACGACCTGAAGCGCGAGACGAAGGCGCGCGCCGACAGGGCCGCTCCCGAGATGCCGGACCTGTTCGCCGACTTCAATGGGCTTTCCGATCCCGCCGTCAAGACTGAGTTCTACAAGCACGACCAGAACTGGGCGAACCGCATGATCCTCGGGGATTCGCTTTCGGTGATGGCGAGCCTGGCCGAGCGCGAGGGGTTACGCGGTCAGGTGCAATGCATCTATTTCGACCCGCCCTATGGCATCCGGTTCAATTCCAACTTCCAGTGGTCGACCACCAGCCGCGACGTCAAGGACGGCGCCAAGGACCACGTGACGCGCGAGCCTGAACAGGTGCGGGCCTTCCGCGACACCTGGCGCGACGGCATCCACTCGTACCTAGGCTATCTCCGCGACCGCCTGACCGTGGCCCGCGACCTCTTGCACGAAAGCGGCTCGATCTTCGTGCAGATCGGCGACGAGAACGTGCATCGTGTGCGATCGGTGATGGATGAAGTGTTTGGCGCGGGAAACGTCCTGTCACAAATATCAACCAAGACATCTGGGGGATCGACCGGCGAGTACATGGCAAATGTGGTGGACTTTATCCTTTGGTACGCAAAGAGCCGCGAAAAGCTCAAGTACAGGGCACTCAATCGACCGAAACAGGTGGGGGGTGACGGGGCGGAAAAATACAATAGGATCAGACTTCCCAACCTGAGTTCCCGCCCTCTTTCACCGGATGAGCGGACTGTAGGAAATTCGACTGCGGACGGCGCTCGTATCTATCGCCAAGATAATATGACGAGCCAGAGCGTTGGGCGTGACAAAGGAGAAGGCGCGGCGTCGTGGTTCCCCGTGAAGATTGGCGGCGTCGAAATCAGACCTAATCAGCGAGTGCGTTGGAAGACTAACGAGTCGGGCATGGATCGGCTCCTCAGAGCCCTTCGCGTAGAACTGACGGGAAACAGCATTTCGTACGTGCGGTATCTGGACGATTTCAGTGCAATGCCGCTGAATAACGCCTGGGATGACCTCGGCGGCGTCCAAAGTCGCGCCGACCCAAAAGTCTACGTGGTTCAAAGTCCAACAACCGTAATCCAGCGTTGCGTCCTGATGACCACCGACCCCGGCGACTTGGTGCTCGATCCCACCTGCGGGTCCGGCACCACGGCTTATGTGGCCGAGCAGTGGGGGCGCCGCTGGATCACCATCGACACCTCGCGCGTCGCCCTGGCGCTGGCCCGTTCGCGCCTGATGGGCGCGCGCTATTCTTACTACCTGCTGGCCGACAGCCCCGAGGGGCTTCGGAAGGAAGGCGAGGTCACGCGCACGCCGCCCAAAGAACGGCTGACCCATGGCGACATCCGCCAGGGCTTCGTCTACGAGCGTGTGCCGCACATCACGCTCAAATCCATCGCCAACAACGCGGAAATCGATGTCATCTGGGAAAAGGCGCTGGAGACGCTGGAGCCACTGCGCGCCCAATTGAACAAGGCGCTCGGCAAGGCGTGGGAGGAATGGGAAATCCCGCGCGAGGCCGAGGCCAATTGGCCGGCCGCCGCCAGGGACGCCCACGCCCAATGGTGGGAGGCGCGCATCGCCCGGCAGAAGGAAGTCGATGCCTCCATCGCCGCCAAGGCCGAATTCGAATATCTCTACGACAAGCCCTATGCCGACAACTCGCGCGTCCGCGTGGCCGGCCCCTTCACGGTGGAGAGCCTGAGCCCGCACCGCACCCTGGCGGTCGATTGGGACGACAAGCTGGTCGACGGGCTGCGCGAGACCGGCCCCGGGTATCGCCTCGACGGGCCGGGGCCAGACCGCGATTTCGCCGCCATGATCCTGGAAAACCTGCGCATCGCCGGGGTGCAGCAGACGCGGAAGGCCGACCGCATCACCTTCACCAGCCTGGTCGGCTGGCCCGGCCGCTTCATCTGCGCCGAGGGGAAGTTCCTGGAGGGCGAGGCCGAGAAGCGGGCCGGGATCTTCATCGGCCCCGAATTCGGCACGGTGTCGCGTCCCGACCTGGTAGCGGCGACGCGCGAGGCGGGCGATGCCGGTTTCGACGTGCTGGTGGCCTGCGCCTTCAATTACGACGCCCATTCGGCCGACTTCGACAAGCTGGGGCGCATCCCGGTGCTCAAGGCCCGCATGAACCCCGACCTGCACATGGGGGCCGAGCTGAAGGCCACCGCCTCGGGGAACCTGTTCGTCATCTTCGGCGAGCCGGACGTGCGCATCGAGAAGGCGGGCGATGGGATGATCCGCGTCAAGATCGAGGGCGTCGACGTGTTCAAGCCGCCGACCGGGGAAGTGGTCTCGGAAGGCCCCGAGGGCATCGCGCTCTGGATGATCGACACCGACTACAACGAGGAAAGCTTTTTCGTGCGCCATGCCTATTTCTTGGGCGCCAACGACCCGTACAAGGCGCTGAAGACGACGCTCAAGGCCGAGATCGACCAGGAGGCATGGGAAAGCCTCTATTCCGACACCTCACGCTCCTTCCCGAAACCGGCCACGGGGCGCATCGCGGTCAAGGTGATCAACCACCTGGGCGACGAGGTGATGAAGGTGTTCGCGGTGGCGTGAGATAATGAAAAGCGTAGCCGAGGCCATCGAAATCCCGTTCTTCATTCCCCGATGAGCGACGGAAAATCGCGCCATGTTATTTCCAAGGGCCAGATGCCCATCTTCTATCAGGCTGCAGCGAGCTTCACGCGCACCTTGGTTCCTGTCGCCTCGGCGAAACGGATGAGCGTCTTCGTGCTCGGCAGGCTCCGCCCGCTTTCCAGGCGGGCGATAACCGATTGCGTCGTCCCCATGCGGAAGGCGACTTCCTCTTGCGAGAGGCCAGCCCGCTGGCGCGCCTTCACGAGTTCGGCGGCGATCTCGAACTCGGGCGCCAGGCTGTCGTATTCCGCCTTGAAGGCCGGGTCCCTCATCCACTCGCGCTTGAGGTCTTCGAACTGAATGGTCATGGCTCAATCTCCTTCGTTCGGTCCAGGGCCAGGCGGAGAGCCGCCGCCGGCGTCTTCTGGGTCTTCTTCATGAACGCGTGCACGATGACGATGCGCCGCCCGCTGGCCAGCATATAGATCGCCCGGGCGATGCCATCCCTGCCGGTCATCCTCATTTCCCAGAGCTTGTCCCGCAGGGACTTCACGTGTGGTTCCCGCATATGCTGGGGACCGAATGTCGCCATGAGTTCGACGATACGGGCCAACTTGGCGCGAATCTCGACCGGTAGCGCGTCAAGCTCCGCCTTCACCGTCTCGTTGAGGATCTCCACGCGCCATGACATGTAGGATAGATTATAGCGAAAATGCTATATGTCAAGGTCAGTTGGGAGACATCCGCTTGTGGGCGAGCGCCGACTGACTGCCTGGGCGGCGCCTGAATGGGGTGGTCTGCCCGTCATCGGAAACCTGCCGACTGTACCCTAGAAAAATTGCTCCGGACATGCTATGTATTACTTGACGCTATATAGGTATTACCGAGGCGGAAATGGCCACCACAGTTACCAGCAAAGGGCAAGTCACCATCCCCAAGCCGGTACGCGACCGGCTCGGGATCAGACCCGGCAGCGCGATCGAGTTCGAACTGGCGCCGGATGGGCGTGTCGTTCTGATCAAGGTCGAAGCTGGCCGGCCGGCCAGTCGGTTTGAGGCCTTGCGCGGCCGCGCCGGAAATGGCCTCAGCACCGATGAGATCATGGCCCTGACGCGCGGCGAGAACTGATGTGATTCTGGTCGACACCAACGTCTTGCTGGACCTCGTCACCGACGATCCAGTTTGGGCAAACTGGTCGATCCGGCAACTGGATGCCGCCGCACTCAAGGGGCCGCTCGCAATCAATGGCGTGGTCTTCGCCGAGTTGTCCGTACGTTTCGAGCGGATCGAGGATCTTGACGAAGTATTGGAGGAATCCGGGATTACCCTGGAGGAGATTCCGCGTGCAGCCCTGTTCCTGGCCGGTAAGGTATTTCAACGTTATCGCGCGGCTGGAGGCGTCCGAAACGGCGTCCTGCCCGATTTTTTCATTGGAGCCCATGCCGCAGTCGCCGGCCTGCCGCTTTTGACCCGCGACGTACAACGCTATCGGACCTATTTTCCGACCATCAGCCTGATTGCGCCTCAGGCGTAGCCGGGGGAGCAATATGCGAACCAAACTAAAAGCATGGCCGGTGGCTTCGATAACAGGATCGTCGGGCTTGGCTCGCACTTTCAGATCGTCGCCGTCTCGGCCATAATCATGGAGAGTGTTAGAGGCCAGTGGCGTGCCCTCCGCCAAAATCATGCCGTAAGCAACTGATAAATAATTAGATTTTCAAAACAAACTTAGGCCAACCCGCATTTGTACCCACATTGATCGGTCCGTACAGACGCGAACACAGCTGTCTTTTGGCGTAACAAGGCTCATTCGGCTGGCCCTCCTGGAAGCTTTGGTAGTCGGCCTGTAGTTTTTTTTCGTTGCTTCAATACGTCATGGGCGGCCGGAATGCCGGGCGCAGAGCCCGGTCGACGACCTCGGACGTCATCGGAAATCAACCATCACGTCCCCTCAAACCGGGGACGAGCATGCGGTTCTCACTCGACTTTGCCACGGACGAAGGTTCTTCGAGCTCTCCAACTGTTTAACGACGACGCTGTCGAAAATTAACAGTGAACTTCTGATAACCATTTGAATATATTCGTCAATTATCTGGACATTTTGGTATGTTGACGGACAAGAAGCAGGGGGGAACTTATGGAGTTCGCCGTACGGTTTTATGAAGCTACGCGATCCAACGAGATCTCAGGGCTTTTCGCGCTCGTAATTTTAGCCGTTCTTAGCTTGGGCCTCATCGCTCGCTTTTTTCCGCAAAGTCACCGTTTGGAATTCGTTGAGGGCGCCGCACCCACGATGATGACCACCCTCGGCGTCCTAGGGACCTTCGCGGGCATTTACCTAGGACTGTTGGACTTCAACGTATCCGATATCGATACCAGCGTGCCCAAGTTGCTGGAAGGATTGAAAATTGCCTTTTCAACGAGCATCGTCGGAATGGGTTCGGCTGTCGTCTTGCGATTGTTCCAGACGGTATTGCCGCGGCCGGGTGCTGGCGAGGGGGTTGCAACACCGGAAACCATCCAGTCCACCCTGAAGGACATTAACAACAACCTTCTCGAAACGGCGGGAGTCCAGTCGAAAGCTTTGCGCGATATCCGGTCGGCGATTGCCGCAGAAGGCGATACCAGTCTCCTCACCCAGATTCAGAAGCTGCGGACGACGGTTCAAGATGGACAGAAGGACCTCATCACCGAGTTCCGCGAGTTCGCCAAGACGATGGCGGAAAACAATTCGAATGCGCTGATCGAAGCCCTGGAGCAGGTAATCCGGGACTTTAATACGCAGTTGAACGAACAGTTCGGCGAAAACTTTCAACAGCTTAACAGTGCGGTCGGAGCCCTTCTCGAATGGCAGGAGAACTACAAGGCCCACGTTGAGCGCCTACAAGCCGAGATCGAGAAGGCGGTGGCCGGCATCACCAGCACCGAAGAGTCGTTGCGCAGCATCAGCGAGCGGACGGAGAAAATACCCGCGACAATGGAAACGTTGAAAATCATTCTCGATGAACTCGAAAACGCTACCGTTGAGTTCGAGGCGCATCTGGAAACGCTGGCGGATCTGCGTAATCGTGCTGTCGAGGCGTTCCCGATCATCGACAATAACCTGCGATCTCTGACGGAAGGCTTCTCGTCTGCCGTCCAAAGTGCGATCGAGAAATCCAGCGACGCGGTCGAAAATCAGGCAGAGGCCTTCGGTCTGCTTCAGACCGGCTACGAATCCCTGAACAAAAAGGCTCAGGATGCCCAGAGCCAGTTCGTGCAACACTTCGAAGATGCGCTCACCCAAATGGCCGAGTACATGCGCGAAGCCTCCGCAAACAATTCGAAACTCATCGAAGAAACCAACACGCGTTTCTCGGAAACGCTCAATACGGCCCTCGAAGGTGTTCGCAAAGAACTGACGCAGACGCTGTCGCATCACGAAAAGGCGATCGAGAGTAATTCCGAGGAGATGCGCAAGTCCATGGCCGATGCGTGGACAAAGACTCAGGATGCCATCAACGAGCAAATGAAGACGCTTGATGAGCAGATGCAGAATGAACTTCGACGCGTCATTGAAACCATGGGGCGGCACCTCGCCAGCTTGTCGGAGAAATTTGTGGGCGACTACAAACCTCTGGCCGATAAGCTACAAAAAGTTGTCTCGATGGCTGAGCGGGTGGCCTAGACATGAGACGGATTCTTGGTCTGACGCGCGGCGCGGACGATCATCATTGGATTTCAGTTTCCGACCTGATGGCCGGGTTGATGGTCCTTTTCCTGTTCATCGCCATTACGTACATTCGACCGATTGTCGAAACCCAGAATAAGATTCGGGAAATCGTTGTTGCCTGGAATGAATCCGAAGTTGATATTCACAAGGCCCTAGAGGAGGAGTTCGAAAAGGACCTTTCCAGGTGGGGTGCGGAGCTAATCCGCGAGACATTAACCATTCGCTTCAAGTCGCCGGATGTTCTTTTTGACACGGCAGAGGCGACTCTCAAGCCTGAATTCAAGCAGATTCTGTCGGAATTCTTCCCGCGCTATCTCGATGTGTTGAACAATTTCTCCAGCGCCATCGACGAGGTGCGTATCGAGGGACATACGTCTTCGGAATGGATTGGCGTGGAAACCCAGGACGAGGCCTATTTCCGCAATATGGCCTTGTCACAGGCTCGAACGCGGTCAGTTCTTGAGTATTGCCTTGGGCTACCCACCGTCGAAACCGTTAAATCTTGGGCCAAGGCTCACATGACGGCCAATGGTCTTTCTTCCAGTCGGTTGATTCTCCGGGACAACGCTGAGGACAAAGTACGTTCTCGGCGTGTCGAATTCCGAATCAGGACCAACACAAAGGAACAGATCGTTCGCGTTCTCGAGACCATCAAATGAAGATCGAAATCACCTTTCCTGAACTCGAGGATCTTGCTCGCCGAATGGGGGCGAAACCGTCGCGTCGGTCCCCTTCCGTCGGCCCTCTCGATCCGCTCGAAGAACTTCGGAAGGAACTTGAGGAAGGCAAAGAGATTGATCTTGCCGACATTGAAACGACCACGGGTGGACTCCTTGGTATCGGCGGTGAACAGGT
>JAVEYE010000173.1:0-7290 GCA_034003665.1 Rhodospirillales bacterium
CAGTTCGTCGAAGGCTTCCTGCGGCAGGTTGTGCTTGCGCGCCCACTCGCTGACCGGGGCATAGAGCGGGTGCTTGTCGCTGACCTCGACCTTGCCCTTCAGCGCATCCGGCAGGTTGAGCGCGTAGGTTTCCGGCGCCGTCACCTTGCCGTGGTCGGCGATCTTGCCGCGCAGCGCGGTCAGTTCCTCGGCAGCCTTGGACGGCAGCGCGATCTTCTCGCCGCCGAAGTCCACCTCGACGGTCTGCGCGGCGCCGTTGCCGCCTTCGCCGCCGTTGCCGCCGCCGTCGTCGTTCGCGTCGAGATCGACCAGACCGCCGCCGCCGGATCCGCCCCCCGCGCCTTCGCGGAGGATCGTCGGCAGCGCCGTCGAGCAGAAGTTAGTCATCCGAATCATCGGTTGGTTCCTCTTCCTGGGCCAGACTTTCGAGGGTTCTCACGAGGCCGCAGCGCCCGGCGTGGTCGCGCAGTTCGGCCTCGGTGTTCTTCGGCCCCATCACGGTTTCGACGGTGATGGAGCGCAGCCACAGCAGCGCCTTGCCGCCTTCGGCCGTCTTGAGGAAGGTCCGCAGCCGGCGGCGGCCTTCGGCGATGGCGATGTCGTCACGCACCGGCCGCCCCCTGTTGATTGATCGCAGCGGCGGCCACCTCGGCGCCCTGTCGGGCCGCGCCTTCGACCATCGCCTGATCGCGGCGTTCCTTGGCGATGGTGTCGGGATCGCGCATCAGTTCGGCCGGGAACGCGTGGTTCAGCAGGAACCAGCGCCGCATCTTCGGCATGTCGACTTCCTGCGCGACGCCCTCGGGGTCGAGCTGGTAGACAGCGGCGAAGGCGGACAGCGCCAGTTCGGTCTGCGCCTGATCGCGCAGCCGCACGAGCGGCGAAATCGGTTTCGGGCGCACCGTCTGGTCGCCGATGGCGATGTCGTCGATGTAGAACCGGCTGCCCGCCATCGAGGGGTGCGTCAGGATGCGCAGCACGCGGTCGACCAGCGGGAAGTAAAGCTCGGACAGCAGGCGCAGGGTCTGCGGCACCTCGACGGCGCGCTGGTCGGCCCTGCGCTCGCCAAGCTCGAAGGCGGTGCGCACGGCGTCGTCGGCCGGCGGCAGCGACGGACCTTTGATGCCGCGCTCGATGCGGTCGCGCAGGGTGTCGAGAACGAGGTTGGACACGTCGAAGCGGCCAGGGGCTTCAAGCGGCGTCAGGCCCGACGAGCCGACCGCCTTGGGGATGATCGAGCCGGGAACGAGCTTGATGTTCGCCGGGTTCAGCACGCCGTCGTCGTCGGCCTGCCAGATGCCCGTGACCGCGATGGCTGCGTTCTTAAGCGTCAGTTCGACCACCTTGTTGGCGGTCTTGATGTCCGGCATCTTGGCCAGCGCCGGACCACGCCCCATCGTCTCGCCCGGCACCTTGTCGACGCGGAAGCAGACGGTGCGTTGGCCGCTCAGGACGTCGTCGATGATCTCGTTTTCCTTGCTCGGGCTGTCGACAAAGACGCGATAGCGGGTGTCGCCGGTATCGGGCTCGAAAATCTCCATCTCGGTGACGGCGATCTCTTCGTCGGGCGACGTCGTGACGCGGGCGGCGACGGCGGGCGGCAGTTCCGCCTTCGGCCAGAGCACCGACAGTTCCCGCAGCTTGACCTTGCGCTCCCGGAAGTTCGTGCGGATCACGCCGTCCGGGCTTTCCTCGGGGATGACCTGGCCGACCGGGACCGCGCTGAACACCAGCGGGCTTTCCAGTGTGCCGAAGTCGACCGCCACGGCGCCGGTCGAGATGTAGGCATCGCGGATGGCGAGCGGCATTTCGATGTGGAAGTTCGACGCCTCGATGGCGCCGTGGAACTTCTGGCGGGCCGTGGCGAACGCTTCGGAGATCTGCTGTTGCTGTTCGTCGTCGACGTCGACGGGGTCGGCAGGCTGAAAGTCCGTCCACTCGGAGAACGGCGGGAAAAGCTGGTCCTGGGTCCGGGCCGCCTTTTCGGTCAGCGCGTCCTCGGCCGTGGTGTCGAAGACCTCGGCCCCGCGCTTCTCGCCCTTGCTGTCCGACCCCATCGCCGTGCGGGTCGGGGCCGCGTACTGCGGCAGGCAGTACTGGTAGGCCTCGTCAAGCGCGGCGTCCCACCGCTTGCGGCGGGTCTTCGCCGCGTCGAAGCGCAGGACGTCGGGATCGCGGGAGTCGGCCATCGGGTCAGCCCAGGGTCGCTTCGCCGGTCACGCCGCGCTCGTCGCCGTACTGCAGCAGGCTTCGGCCCGCCCGTCCACGCCTAGCCCTCAGCCGCGCCTGATTCTCGCGCTCCGCCTTGGCGCGGTCCTCGTCGGCCTGCCGGCGCTGCTCGTCGAGATAGCTGGTGTCGGATTGCGGGACGGAGCCGCCGCCGAGAATGCCACCCATGAAACCTCTCCTGTCGGAATGGATCGGATGGCATGGGATACTATGCGCGTTTTTCGCTGTTTCGCGTCACGCGTGACATTTAGTCGGGCGGTGCGCCGAAAAGCTTGGAAATCCTTGCGCTTGCCCCGCGCGGGCCCAGCGGCGTCGCCCGCGCCAGGCGCAGCAGGACGTCGGCCAGGGCGTCCCGGTCGCCCGCCGCGTCGGGGTCCAGCAGGCCGCGCGCCACGAGGTTGTCGGCGGTGGTCTGGTCGATTTCGACGGTGACCAGTTGCACACCGAGGATTTGCCGATTCCGGTAGCGTCTGGCTCGCTCGGCTTCGCTCATGTTCCCCCCGTCAGGTGTCGGTAAAGCCGCCACGGCGTCACGGCCAGCGGCGCGCGGATGCCCAGCAGGTGCTTCGCCGCCGTCACGCAGGTGGCCGGGCCGCGCAGGAACGGCGTCTTGCCGTCCCTGGCCTCGCGCGTGCACGTCGTGGCCAGCCCGTCGTCCTCCAGGGCGGCGATGAAATCCCCGTAGTCGCCGAACCGCTCGCCGCCGATGTCGACCGGGCCGTCGTGCTCGATGACGTCGAAGCGGCCCGACGACCAGTTGGCGATGATCCAGCCGCCCCCGTCCGCCGGGCGCATGGCCATGACGTGGCGGAACCCCGGCTTGAGCCGCCGCAGCAGCCAGTACAGCGCCCGCACCCTCCGCGTCGGGTTGTCGCCCATCGGCTCGGGGTCGGAGAAGACGAGCGTCCAGACGGTCATCGCAGGCCAACCCATCCCATCGCCAGCCACAGCGCCGCGGTTATGACGCACCACAGGGCCAGCGATCCGCCGATCACCAGCATGACAACCCGCGCCGACGACGGGCCAGACGGACGCCGCGCCAGCACGAACGGGACCCGGGAACGAGCCGGACGTTTCGGGGCCGCGTTGTTCCGCCACCATTCCGGCCATTCCGGCATCGGAGCCGTCGGCGCACCGCCCATCATCCCACCCATCGCTTCCCCCTATCGCAACACGCTGAAATCGGCTTCCGCCGTGAACGTCTGGCCTTCCGCCGCCATCTTGCGGAACGGATAGCGCGCCAGGATGACCGCCTCGCCGCGATCCGGGCTGCGGCCGATACGGTCCTTGATGTCGTCCTTAGCCTCGACCTGGATGCCGCGCGGTGTCAGGAAGTAGCGCGCCGACGCCAGATCCGCCTTCGTCTGCCGATCGGGCCATAACGCCAGATCCTGGCCGCTCGCCGGATCCAGCGCCTCGCGCATCAGCCACCACGATTCCGCCCGCTTGTTGACGAACCCGAGTTGCTTGGACTGGTCGCGAGCCGTCGACTTGCCGGCCGCCACGAAGGCGACGGCCTGGATCTTGTTACGCTTCAGCGTGTCGTAGGGGCTGGTCCCGACGCCGGTCAGGTCGATGTGTACGACCGCCCCGTCCTTGCGCACGCGCAGGATGAGCGCAACCACCGAATCGCCGTCCGGCGTCGACGTGCCCGGAGCCGTCACCAGCGGCGCGAACCAGTTGTCGTGACGCGGGGACAATACGGTTTCGTCCTTACCGCCGCGCGCCACGTCGCCGCCTATTGTCGCCATCGGAACACGGAAACCGCCGTCTGGCCGCCAACGCGCCATCGCCGCCTCGATCCAGGCCGTCGGGATCACCTGCATCGGGTGATCGTCCTTGCCGGACTGGAAGTCGCCGTGCAGGAACTTGTCGCGCAGTTCGGCCGGCAGACCCTGCAGGGTAGCCTTGTAGTTCGTCCTGGCCAGGAACGGGTTGTCGTCGACGCTCGACGGGATAAACGTCCGCGAGCGGGGCTGGATTTCCTCGCCGTCGACCACGATCAGATCCGGGCCGTCTACCTCGACTTCCTTGCCGTCAGGCATCGTCGCGAACCACCGAATCTCGCCGGGCTTGGCGGGGTTCGGATGGTCCGGATCGAGCCACGGCGCCCAATACTTCACGACCCACTCGCCTTCCGGGGTCGTCGGCGGGTTGCCGGTGGCCACGACCCGGCTGCGCTGGCCTTCCTTCGTCGAGCGGTTCCAGGTGATCAAATAACGGAACTGGCTTTCCAGGAACTGCGTGATCTCGTCGAAGCCCTTCAGGTCGTGCGGTCGGCCCTGCCAGGATTCCTCGTCTCCGGCGGCCGGGCACCCCCCGAACTCGATGAGCCTGTCGCCCATGCGGCAGACCCGTTCCTGGCCGTTCCACCCCGCTCGAGTGCCGCGGATTGCCGCCAGCCGGTCGGCCATGGCAGCCGTCTGCTTCAGCTCGCGCCGGAATACCACCGATCTGTCGTGCTCGTTGACCGCGAGGCCCAGCAGCAGGTCGGACTTCCCGCCGCCGGCCGCACCGCCGTAGAACAATTCATCGGCCGGGCTGAAATAGGCCTCGGTCTGCGGGCCGGGATTCGGCACCCACAGCATGCCGGCCGTGCCTTCCATCGCCAGGCGCTCGGCCTCGGCCCTGTCCTCTGGCGACATGCGGGACAGGCGCTCCAGGATTTCGTCAAGCACCGCCACGGCCCGCCCTTTCCAGCAGCAGGGCAAGGCGGCGCGCGACCTCGAAGTCGCCCTTCGTCTCGGTTTCGATGGGGCCGCCGTCCCGCCCGGTCAACTCGTGGCGCTGCGTGTCCCGATACTTCGGATCGAGCGCCTTCAGCCGGAAAATCAGCAGGGTGTCGCTGTACTCGCGGATGGTGTCGATCCGTCGCCCCTGGTAGAACACCGGCTTCTCGATGCCGTGCCGCCCGCGCCGGTCAGCCTCGGCCTCAAGCGCCTCGACGTGGACTTCCAGCGCGGCCTCAAACTCCGCGGCGAACTCAGGATCGGCCGCCCTCCACTCTCCGACGGTGCGGCGCTTGTAGCCGGCCGCAGCGCACGCCGCGCCGATCAGGCCGTGTCGCGCAAGTTCGGCAAACAGGATCGCGTCTTTTTCCGGACGGCGTTTTGGGCGGTTAGCCATCCCCCCCCCTCCTAAGCCCGCCGTAGGAACGCGGGAATGTCCGGCATTTCGTCGTCTTCGGTCGGTATCTGCCCGCACTCGCGCATTGCCCGTTCGAGTTCGCGCTTCTCGATTTCCTCGTGCATCCGGGTTACGCGGGCAATTTCCTCGTCCTCTTTCCGGCGCCTCTCGGCTTCGCGTGCGGCGCGTCTGGCCTCGATGTCCTCGGCAGGCGACGGCTGTCCGGGCGCGGCTCCCTCATCCCATCGCTCCTGGTTCAGCCAGGTCGATGCCATGCAGACCAGCCGCCCCTCGATGTTCTCGGCTCTGACCAGCCCGGCGTATCGCCTGGCCCCGGCGATGATCGTTTCCGGGTCGATGCCGTTGCGAACCTTGCGGTCGAATTTTTCACGAGCGGGTTTCTTCGGGTCCGGAAGTTTCCCTCGGTGTGGGTATGCCGACCAGAAACGATCGAACGCATTTTCGGGTGTGGGGGAATAGGGGGTATCTTTCTTTCTTTCTTTCTCTGTCTCTGTCTCTGTCTCTGGTCTAGCAGTCGCTTGCACTGCGCTAGCATGCGCTTGCGCTGTGCTATCATCCGCTTGCGCTTTTTCCAGAAATCCGCATTCGATCAACGGCTTAAGGTTTGGGGTCTTGTCGAGGTATGCAACGCGCCTGATATACGCCGGATTGTTCGGAACCATGCCGTCATGCTTCGCCGCTACCACCATGCAAACAAGCGCTAGCAACCTGCTAGCATCCGCTAGCATGACCCAATCTTCGCTAGCGAGGATCTCGACGTGCAGCTTGATCCACGGCGGATTCCGGTCCTTGTAGTGCTGGTACTTCGACCAGTTCTTGACCCGCAGCATCTCGGCCATTTTTATTCGATCCTCCCAACATCTCCAAACCGCGACAGGCGGCCATCGTAGTAAAGCGTCACGGTGTCGATCGGCCCCATGCGCTGCTTGGCGACGATGACCTCGGCGGCGGTGCGGGCGCGCGTGATATTGCGCTCCCATGCCTCGCGCTTGCGGATGGCCGCCTGATACTCCCGGTCCCCTGACCCCTCGTAATCCTCGACGTCGGGCTGGACCGGCTCGTCGCGCTCCAGGTAGTAGGCTTCCCGATAGACGAACATGACGACGTCGGCGTCCTGCTCAATCTCGCCGGAATCGCGCAGATCCTGCAGGGTCGGCCGCTTGTTCTCGCGCGCCTCGACGCCGCGGGAAAGCTGGTGCAGCAGGACGACCGGCACGCCGAGCTCGCGCGCCATCGCCTTGAGCGGTTTCAGCGTCTCGCCGATCTGATGCACCCGGCTGGTGGTCCGCTTGTCGGGCGGCGCGATGTGCGTGAGCTGGTCGACGACGATCATGTCGAGCCCGCCCAATTGCCGCTTGACGTGCCGGGCGCTGGCGCGGATCTCGGCCGGCGTCATGCCGGAGCGCCCGAGGATGGCCAGCGGCATCTTGCGCAGCCGGTTGTGCGCGTCGACGACGCGGCCGAACTCTGCGGCGTCGGCGTAGGTGCCGCGGCGCATGGTTTCCATCGGCACCGACGCCAGATCCGAGATGATCTTGATCTCGATTTCGGACTTCGATTGTTCCAGGGTGAAGAATGCGACCTTCGCCGGATCGTCTCCCGCCTTCGCCTTGCGCGCCATCGACGCCGCCAACGTGGTCTTGCCCATTGAGGGGCGTCCGGCCAGCAGGATCAACTGCCCGGCCTGGAAGCCGCACAGCAGGTTGTCGAGCGCCGTCATGCCCGACGACACGCCCAGCAGCTTGCCGGGGTTGCGGTAAATCTCTTCGAGCCGTTCCAGGGTTCCGGGTTCATCCGGCG
The DNA here is from genome assembly GCA_034003665.1 of Rhodospirillales bacterium. Lineage (GTDB taxonomy): Bacteria > Pseudomonadota > Alphaproteobacteria > Rhodospirillales > Shumkoniaceae > Shumkonia. The sequence goes on from JAVEYE010000173.1 coordinate 7,177, forward strand.
CCTTGGTTTCGGCCAGGGCCTCGACCTTGGCCTCGGCATCGGTCCAGATGGCCATCGCGTCGCGGTCAAAATCCGGCGTGTACCCGGCGGCGACGATGTCCTGGCCGACGGCGA
>JAVEYE010000173.1:7300-8026 GCA_034003665.1 Rhodospirillales bacterium
GCGGCGCACCCACAGGTCGCGGATGAGTCGGGCGTATTCGATGGCGTTGAGCCTGCCGACCGCCGCCGATGCGACGCCGACCAGATAGGGCACGCCGCCCGCATTGACGATGGCCGGCAGGTTTTCGACCAGCGGCTTGACGGTCAGCGGATCGGCGACGCGGCCACGCTCGCGCAGAGCCAGGATGGCCTCGTAGATGCAGGCATGGGCGGCCAGCGCGAAATGTTCGGGCTTGAGGAACGCCGCGCCGTCGAGCACCCTGTTGTCGGCCATGACGCCGCCCAGGAACGCCTGTTCGGCCTCCAGCGAATGCGGCGGCTCGCGGAACGTCTGGTCGAACGGGCTGGCGTCCCGGCTGATGGCGATGACCTCGTTCATGCGGCGCGCTCCAGCATGGTTTCGACGCGCCGGCGCACGGCCGCCTTGATCGCCTCTACATCGGCCGGGCGGGCGAGGAAGGCGTCGGCGAACCGGCCGAACGCGGCGATCACGCCGTCCGCCGTTTCCTTCGACGGGGCCGCCGCGAACGCCTCATTCGCGACAACCGCCAGCCGCCACAGGGCCTCGGTGTCTGGCGGGACGATGGAGAGGGTCGGGCGGCTCACAGCCCCACCCATGCCTCAACTGCTCCGTCCGCAGTTCCCGCCGCTTCCGGTCCCACCGCGTTCTCTGGCCTGGCCGGGTGCGGTGCTTCTCCGCTGCGTCCCGGATTTCCCGCTCGATGGC
>JAVEYE010000174.1:0-8023 GCA_034003665.1 Rhodospirillales bacterium
GATAGCGACGGCGCCGTGGTGACCGTGGAGTCGATCGCCGGCGTCACGCGGCTGGTCCGCGACGAGACGGCCCGCCGGGATGTGGCGGTCGCCCAGCTCGCGCCGGCCGACGCCGTGGGAGTCCTGGCGGCAGACGCGATGTGGGACCTCGACGAGCGCGGCTACAACTTTCGCGACGATCTGCCGGCGGCGGTCTTCAGCGACGCGGACCACGTCTACCGCATCGAGTACCGAGTGACGCCGGCGGGAGACCTCGGCGACCCGTGGACGTTTGCGGCCGTCCTGCCCGCCGAGGAGGTGCTCTGCCAATGACCAAGGACCACGTGCCAATGACCAATGACGTGCGACCCAAGCGGCCCTGCGCGACGTTCGGCTGCGCCGGCCTGGTCGATGCGGGCGACGCGTACTGCGAGCGATGCCGCGGGAAGCCGCGGCCGCGGGAGTACGACTCGGACCGGCCCAGCGCGGCGAAGCGGGGCTATGGGCACCGCTGGCGGATCTACCGGCGGTGGTACCTGGCCCGGCATCCGCTCTGCGTGCGGTGCCAGGCGAAGGGACGCGTCGAGCCGGCGACGGACGTGGACCACATCCGGCCGATCGGAGGGCCGTACGATCCGGCGTTTTGGGCCGAGGAAAATCACGAGGCGCTGTGCCACGCGTGCCACTCGAGAAAGACGGCCGCCGAGGACGGCGGCTTCGGAAATTAGGTGTCAGTGGTCAAATGAAACATCGCAAGCACAGCCGCCGCGCCGGCAAGCGGCACAACAAGAGCCGCAAGAAGCTCCGCAAGGAGCGGATCCGGAAGTCATTTCGCGCGACATAGGCAGCTATGAATGAACCGATCAAACCGCCCACGCACCTCGAAAAGGAGACCAAAGCCTGGTGGGCCGAGGTAGCTGCGGAATACGAGCTCGAGGCGCATCACCTCCGTACGCTAACGCTGGCGTGCGAGCAGTGGGACCGCGCGCAGGCCGCGAGGAAGCTGATCAAAAAAGAAGGGATCGCGATCAACGATCGCTTCGGCCAGCCGAAACCCCACCCGGCCGTCGCGATCGAGCGGTCGGCCTCGGTGGCGTTCGCCCGGCTGATGCGAGAGCTGGCGCTGGACGACACCGATCCCAGCCGGCCTCCGAGAGTCGGAGGTGGGACGTAATGGTGATCCGCAAATCGCGCCGCCGACGGCGGCGATCGACCGACGCGCCGACCTGGCTGGTCGAGCGGTTGGCGAGCGGGCATGACTTCGCGTTCCTCGATGGCCGGCAGCCGGAGATTTCGCGGGAGGAGTTGGCCGCCGCCTGGGAGCGGCTGCGGGCGGCGATCCTGGCCGACTGGATCCGGGAGCGGCCGGGCACGCGGCCGTGGGCCTGGTGGGAGTTCGATGCGCTGGAGCCTCGCCGGCAGATTTCCGGCGGGCCGCCGCGCGATGGAGACGGGCTGTGGTTTGGGGTGCCGCCCTGCTGGGGCCTGGAGCAGTTCGCGGATCCGCCGGTGTTTGAGACCGAATCGGAGTATCTGACGCGGCTGAAGCTGCTCGAAAAAGGAGAACGCCGCCGCGAAGCGAAAGACGCAGAGAAGCTGGAGCGGGGAGTCTACGCGGAAATCCTGACGCGCAGCGACCAGGTGGCGTTGGAGCGCGGCTGCTGGTTCGATCACGTGGCCGCCGATCGCGTCGAGCGGTTTTTCGTGCGGTTTCTGCGCCACTCGCATAAGCCTTGGCTCGGTCAGCCGTTCATCCCGCAGCCGTGGCAACGGGATCGGATCTTGCGGCCGCTCTACGGCTGGCACTGGCCGAGCGGTTTTCGCCGCTTTCGCAAGGCGTTTGTCTTCGTGCCGAAGAAGGCAGGCAAAACAACCCAAGCAGCCGCCCAGTTACTCTACAGCCTCGCGGCCGATGATCCGACCGCCGAGGTCTACAATATCGCGACCGACGCGCAGCAGTCGGGCCGCATCTACGCCGAGTGCGAGCGGATGCTGCGTAAGAGCCCGGACCTGCAGGCGGCGGTCCGCGTCGTTCCCAGCGCGCGGCGGATGTTTTGCGGCGACTCGATGTACTTCGCTTTCGCCGGCGACTCGGCCGCGGCCAGCGAAGGCATCAACGCCAGCTATGTCTGCTGTGACGAGCTGCACGCCTGGGAGAATCCGCAGATGCGAAAGGTCTGGAGCTCGCTCTATTACGCCGACGCGGCCCGGCAGCAGTCGCTGGCGATCACGATCACCACGGCGGGCGAGGATGATCCCGAGTCCCTTTGGATTGAGGAGTACACCCACGCCAAGCAGATCCAGCGAGGCGAGATCGTCGACCTCGACCGGCTGGTGTTCCTCGCCGAGGCCGAAGAGGGTGATGACTGGCTTGATCCGGAGGTCTGGAAGAAAGCGAATCCCGGCTGGGGCGTAACCATCGATCCGGAGCGTTTTGCGCGCGAGGCCGACGACGCCACGACGAGCGACCGGAAGCGGCGGAATTTTTTGCGGTACCGGCTGAACCGGCCCGTGGGCTCGCTGTCGAGCTGGCTGCCGGAGGAGCTGTGGGACGCCTGCGCGGCGCGGCCGGTGTTCCCGCCGGGCTGCACGGTGTGCGGCGGGCTGGACCTCTCGGCGCGTGGCGACTTTACGGCGCTGGTGTTCACCCGCCGCGAAGCGGCCGAGCAGGCCGAAGGGGAGGAGCTCAGCGGCGACGAATATCCGGAAGATCGCTATCACGTCTGGCCGATGCTGTTTCTCCCGGAAGAGACGATCGAGCGGCACGCGCGGGAGGGTCGGCTGCTGTATCGGCGATGGGCCGACGAGGGATGGATCCACGTTGTGCCGGGCCCGGTGATCCGCGAGGGTTTTGTGATCCAGCAGGTACTGGAGGTGGCCGGCTATTGCGAGATACACGAATTGGGGTTCGATCCTTGGAACAGCCTCGAGGAGGCGATGAAGTTGGTCAACGAGCACGGCGTGAACATGGTCGAGCTCCGCCAGGGGTTTCGCACGCTCAGCCCACCGATGAAAAAGCTCGAGCGGCTGCTCTTGCTTGGAAAGCTGGTGCACGGCGGGCACCCGGTGCTGAAATGGATGTTTCAAAACGTGCAGATTGTCACCGACGAGAACGGCAACATCCGGCCCGTGAAGGCGGCCAAGCACTCGCCCAGGAAGATCGACGGCATCGTGGCGTTAGTGATGGCGATCGCCCGCGCGATGCTGTGGGTGGAGGAGCGGAGCGTGTATGAGACGCGGGGCGTGATCTCGTTTTGAAGGAGCGACGCGTGAACCGAATCGATGGAATTTTCCTGGCCGGGGTGGCCGCGATCGCGGCGGGCATCGCCTGGCTCTCGCCGGCGGCGGGGTTGATCGCCGTGGGCGTCGGGCTGGTGGGAATCGCCTGCCTGGCCGAAAGCCGCAAACACCGACGCAAAAAATAGAAAGAGCTGCCATGCTGGTCGATAGCCTGATTAGCCTCGTCGCCGGCGGCCTCGGCCGCGGCCCGGGCCTCCGCTCGATCGAGAACCCCAACGTGCCCCTGGACGAAGCCGTCTCGGATCTGCTGGAGGGCGGCGAAGCCTGGTCCGGGCTGCGCGTCAGCCGCAAGACGGCCCTGACGGTGTCGGCGATCTGGCGGGGCGTGACTCTCGTCTGCCGCGACGTGGCCAAGATGCCGCTGCACCTCTACCGCCGCGTGGGAGACGGGGAGAGTGACCGCAAGCGGGCCAAAGACCATCCGGCCTACCGGCTCTTGCGCCGCGAGCCCAACCCGGAGATGACGGCGTTCGTGTTCTGGCAGACGCTCTTGTCCCATGCGATTTTCGAAGGCAACGGCTACGCGTACATCTACCGCCGCGGCGACGCCAGCCCCGAGGAGCTGATCCCGATGCTGCCGGACCGGACGGCGCCGCTGCGGGTCGGCGGGCAGCTCTACTACCGCACGATCGTGGCCGGGCAGACGAAGACGTTCCCGGCCGCCGACGTGCTGCACATCCGAGGGTTCGGCTACGACGGCGTCGTCGGTTACAACCTCATCGACCTCGCCAAGGAGTCGGTGGGGTGGCAGCTCGGACTGCGAAAATACTCGGCGACGTTTTTCAAGAACGGCAGCCGAGCCAGTGGCGTGCTGATGACGCCGGGCCGAATGAAAGGCGACGCCGCGCAAAACCTGCAGAAGAGTTTCGAACGGGAGCATGCGGGGTTGGACAAGGTCGGCCGGACGATCCTCCTGGAGGAAGGCGCGAAGTACGTGCCGATCACCGTCACCCAGGACGAAGCGCAATTTTTGCAGTCGATGGAGTTCGGGCTCCTGGACGTGGCCAACTGGCTCTGCCTGGCGCCGCACAAGGTCGGGCACCCGTCGCGGACCAGTTTCGCCAGCCTCGAAGCCGAGAACCAGAGCCACCTCGACGAGGCGATCGATCCCTGGGCGGTGAATATCGAACAGGAATGCGACAAAAAACTGCTCAGCGAAGACCAGAAAAAGAACGAGGAGTACTTTTCCGAGTTCAACCGCAACGCCCTGGTCCGTGTCGATTTCCAAACGCGGCAAGAGGGCTTGCGCCAGCAGATCGAAACCGGCCAGCTCTCGCCGGACGAGGCGCGAGCGATCAACAATCGCGGACCGCGGCCGGACGGACTGGGCGGCAGCTACTGGATGCCGTCGAATATGATGCTCGCCGAGAGGGCGGCCGAAGACGAACCCGAGCCGGAGCCGCCCTCAGCCGATCCGCCAGAGGATCCTGCGGAGGATCCGGTCGACGAGGACGAAGACGGCGGCGATCGCAGCCGCGACCTCGAGGCGGCTCACCGCGCCGTCTTGGCGCAAGCCTGTACCCGCGCGGTGACCTGGCTGGCGAACAAGACCCGCAACGCGGCGCGGAACCATCAGAAGTTCGGCCAGTGGATCGACGATCGCGGGGCCGTGGTCGCGGTGGCGGCGGAGATCGGGCCGGCCACGTTCGCCGCCACGATCGGCACGGGCGAGGATCCTCGCGAGGCCGCGGAAGGGGCGGCGCGGCGGCTGTTGGTCGGGATGCAGGCCGATCTGCTGGAGCTGTCCGGCCGCGCGACCAAAGAGACGTTGGCCGACCAGGTCGAGACCTGGCTGGCCGCCTGGGAGTCCACCGCGGCCGAACGGTTGGCCGCGGACATCTGGAAAGGAAGATGATGGAAACGAAGATGGAAACGAAGATCGAGCGGCGAATGGTGAGCCGGCAAGTGGCTCCCGTGCGACTCAAGACCCGCGCGGACGGTTCGAAGGTCATCACCGGCTACGGCCTGGTGTTCTACGACGCCGCGGATCCGCAGACGCAGTTCTGGCTGTGGGACGATTTCGTGGAGCGGATCTCGCCCAAGGCGCTGGACCGGGCGATCTCGGAAAAGCATGACGCCCGCGGGCTGTTCAACCACGATCCGGACAACCTGCTGGGCCGCGTCGGCAACGGCACGATGCGCGTCTCGAAGGACGCCAAGGGCGGGCTCTACGAGATCGACTTCGACGAGTCGGATCCGGACCACCAGCGCGTGGCGGCCAAGCTCGAGCGGGGCGACCTGTCCGGCAGCTCGTTCTCCTTCTATCCCGTGCGGACCACGTGGGGCCAGGAGACGATCGACGGCAAGACGGTCGACGTGCGGGTGATCGAGGACATCGACCTGGTCGACATGGGCCCGGTGACGTTCCCCGCCTACGAGGCAACGACGGCCGGGATGCGGTCGGCCGGCGGACTCGAGGACGCCCTGGCGGAGCGGGCCGCCAGGCGGCGGGCGCGCGAGGCGGAGGCCATCGAGATCGACCTGCGAACCGCCCGGGCGATCGCCGAGGGGTAGGTATTTCGCGCGACATCGCGGGGGGGGGGCGGCTCCATTCGGCGGCTTTTCATGTTGACAGGCAACCATCGCCCGGCTATCCTCCCCGCCTAACACGCACATCCTCCCGCCGGAGCCGGCGGCGGCGCTCAGACGCCGAGGCCGGCCGACAAGGCGGAGTGTGGCAGGGCTGGCGCTCAGACGGCAGCGGCCGCAAGGTGATCTCGGACAAGACCGAGACGCCGGCGACCGCTGCCGTTTTTTCGTGGCGGCGCCGGGGCTCGGCGGACATCCAAAGCCTCCAACCCCACGACGCGAGCCATGAAATCCAAAGAACTCCGCGAAAAACGCGCCGCGCTGCTGCCCCGCATGCAGACCCTCCGCGACAAACACCACTCCTCGGAAGGCTGGACCGAAGAGGACCGGGCGAACTGGACGAAGGTCAACGACGAATACAACGAGCTATCGCGCCAGATCGAGGCGGCCGAGCAGGCCGAAGAGGTTGATCGGCGCCTCGCCGAGGTGCAGGCCCAGCAGCAGGCAGCGATCGGCGACCGCAGCGTCGGCCGCGAGGACACGACCCCGCCGCTCAGCCAGAGCCAGCAGCCGGCCACCGAGGAAGATCGCGAGCTGGCCTTTGGCGCCTGGTGCTGTAGGACGCTGGGGCTGCCGCTGACGCGCCGCCAGCGCGACGCGGTCGAGCGGACCAGCTTCCCGATTCGGCGGCGGACCCTCTCGGTCCCCTTGCTGCGAACCCAGGGGATGACGGCCCTGCAGCGGGCCGCGGCCGGCGTGCACCCTGCCCGTTGGGACGGACTGCTCGAAGGCCGAGCCCTTAGCGCGATCCAGGGCGCAGCCGGCGGATTCACCGTGCTGCCCGAGCAGCTCGTCCGCTCGCTGGAGGTGGCCCTGCTGACCTTCGGCGGCGTGCGGGCGACCAGCGAGATCATCCGCACCACGACGGCCGAGCCGCTCTCCTGGCCGACCGCCAACGACACTTCCAACATGGGCCGGCGGATCGGCGAGTCGGGCGCGGTCGACACCACGGGCGTCACCACGGCCGAGCCGACCTTCCGCAAGACGACGTGGTACGCGTACAAATACACCAGCGACGCGATCCTCGTGCCCTACGAGCTCTTGCGCGACTCGGTCTTCGACCTGTCGGGTGTGCTCGGGGCGATGCTCGGCGAGCGCCTCGCCAGGAAGACCGCGGTCGATAACACCACGGGCACCGGCGCCGCGGAGCCCCGCGGGATCGTGACCGGGTCGGTGTTGGGCGTGACGGCCGCGGCGGCCAACGCGATCACCTCCGACGAGATCATTCAGCTCGAGCACTCGGTCGATGCGGGCTACCGCGTCGGCGCCGGGTACATGATGCACGACAGCGTCGCGCTGGCGATCCGGCTGCTGAAGGACGGCGAGGGCCGCTACATCTGGCGCGCGGGGCTGATGGAGGGACGGCCCGACACGCTGAACGGACGGCCCCTGGCGATCAACCAGGCCATGGCCAGCGCGATCACCAACTCGGCGATCACGATGCTCTTCGGCCAGCTCAACACGTTCAAGATCCGCGAGGTCGGAACGATCCGGCTCTATCGGCTCGAGGAGCGCTACCGCGACAACGACCAGGACGGCTTCATGGCCTTCTTGGAGCAGGACGCGGGGCCGCTGGACGCCGGCACGCATCCGATCCGCCACCTGCAGCAGGCCGCGTAAGAGATCTTAGGTCTTAGGGCCTGGATCTTAGGAAGAGAGGCCGCCGTGAGAGTGAAACTGAACGTCGACCGGGCCACGCAACTCGCCGCGCAGCAGGCCGGCGACGTGATCGAGGTGGGCGACGACGAGGGCCGCCGGCTGATCGCCAGCGGCCAGGCCGAACCGGCCGGCCGGGCCGAGAGCCCGGAGGCGAAGGCCGAGAGCGTGCGCCGCCCGTCGCGGAGACGGGAGGCGTCGGACTGACCCTGACCCCTGACCCCATTGGTTCTTGCCATGAATTATCTCAGTGAAGAAATCAAGCTGACCCTGGTGCAGGCCGGACTGGCCGACGGCCAGACCGATCCCGACTCGAGCTCCGTCGACATGGCGGGTTTCGACGGCGTGATGTTTATCGGCATCGTCGGCACGATCACCGGCGCCGGCACCGTCACCCTGACTGCCGAGCAGTCGAGCGACGACGGCGTCGCCGACGCGTTCGCGGCATTGACCGGGGCCTCGGTGGTCGCCACGGCCGCGGCCGAGAGCGACAAGCTCC
>JAVEYE010000175.1:0-7988 GCA_034003665.1 Rhodospirillales bacterium
TCAAGAAATGGTCCGACTACATCGACTACTGGGCCGTGGACTGGAATTTCCAGAACGACACCTTCATGCAGGGCTGGGTTGCCTTTCGCACCCGCAAGCAGCGCAAGCTGCCGCTGGTCTCCGATCATCACACCTACGACAAGGCCGGCCGATACCGCATCCTAATCAAGGTGATCGACATCTTCGGCAACGACACCTCCCAGGCCTTTGACGTGGAGGTGCCGTTATCATGAAGGAAAAAATTGCCGAAACGTTGCATGAACTGATGGACCTGCCGGCGGAAACCGAATGGGTTGAGTTCAAGGAGGCCAAGGACAGCTACGATTTCGACAAACTGGGCCGCTATTTTTCGGCGTTGAGCAACGAGGCCAACCTGAAGCGACAGCCTGCGGGATGGTTGGTCTTCGGAGTTACCGACCGGACGCCCCGGAAGATTGTCGGATCGAACTATCGGCATCAGAAGCCGGGCCTGGAGAAGCTCAAAAGGGAGATATCCAAGCACACCAACCACCAGACCACCTTCAATGACATTCACGAGTTGATGGTCGGTGGCCGGCGCGTGCTTTTGTTTCAGATTCCGCCTGCCCCCCGGGGAGTACCGACGACATGGCAAGGGATCGCATACGGGCGGATTCATGATTCGCTTGGCCCTTTGACTCTCCAGAAAAAGGAAAGCCCTTAACCAATGATGAATTCAAGATGCTCAAGAAGAAACGTTTGATCGAAGGACGCAGACCGAACCTTTTCGTATCAGCCGAAATCGCTGCGGCAACGGAGACCAAGGCGGATTACATCAGAAAGCGCGCATTCGATAAACCATACTACAAAAGGATGGTTGAGGATTATCTGCGAAAGTTTCAGGTGGCCAGCCGAGCGGATTTTGACAAGCTGCTCCTTAAAAAGCTCTCGGATGCGCTGACCGCCGAGCAGAAAAGGATCTTTGTCACCAACCTGCTTCAAGAGATGAGGCGCGACAATATTATCCAGGTTGCTGGAGGCAAGCGAGGCGCCGGGGCCCAATGGAAATTGTATAGCAAGGATCGAAACGGTTCGGTTTAGAGCCCGATTTATACCATTGCACGAGCGGAAATGTGGATAACATACTGAATTTCCATATATATTAATTGCATAGTTCTGGTGGAAAATTTGCGGGATTATTTCATTACGCCAAAGCTGGGGGGCTCATGTCGCGCTCGGTCATTGCCTACGATAAGGATCTGCCGGAAATCCCCGGCCGCTTGCCGTGGCTCAAACCCGATGCCCATCTGGTCAAGGACAGCAAGGCTGAAACCGGCTGGCGGGTGGCGTCCGGCCGCAGGGAGAGCAAGCTGCTGCTGGTGCCGAAAATCCGCACGGCCGTGGACGATTGGCGCAAGCAAGGGTATCCGGGCGCATCCGAGGTCACCCGGCGACTCTTTGAATACTGGTTCGAGGAAGACCATGACGCGCCCGGGTTCACGGCGCCTTTCCGCTACTACTTCTGCCAGCGGGAAGCCATGGAAACCCTGGCCTGGCTGGTGGAGATCGCCGGCAAGCGGGATGCCGCGGACCTGATCCGCTCTTATGCCAAGGTCTACAAAAAGGACCTCTTTTCCGACAACATCGTCTTCCAGACCACCATGGACGGCCGCCGCCAGATCGTGCGCTATGTGCCGGAGCTGGACAATGAGGGGGTTCAGGACCTGCCGCCGGAAAACCTCTGCCGCCTGGCTTTCAAGATGGCCACCGGTTCCGGCAAGACCTGGGTGATGGCCATGGTCATGGTTTGGTCCCTTCTCCATCGCAGGATGGTGCCCGGATCCAGCCTCTCCACCAATTTCCTAATGGTGGCTCCTAACGTGATCGTGTACCAGCGTCTGGAAAGAGATTTCGGCGCCAACCGGATTTTCTACCAGATCCCACTGATCCCTCCGGAGTGGCGCGCTTTGTTCAGCCAGAAGGTGATCCTGCGCGGTGAGGCCTCCGAGCCCGATCCCTCCGGCAACCTGTTTTTAACCAACATCCATCAGCTCTATGAATCCCGCGACCAGGCCTGGACCCCCGCCAATGCCGTGGAAACCCTGCTGGGGAAAAAGCCTTCCCAGGACTTGGCCGCTTCGGGTCAACGGTCCATGCTGGAGCGGGTCAAGTCCTTGAAAGACCTGGTGGTGCTCAATGACGAGGCCCATCACGTGCACGACGAGGACCTGGCCTGGAGCCAATCGCTTTTGGCCATTCACCGCGCCCTGCCCAGGGGCCTTTCCCTCTGGCTGGATTTTTCAGCCACACCCAAGGACCAGAACGGCATGTATTTCCCCTGGACCGTCTGCGACTACCCGCTGGCCCAGGCCGTAGAGGACCGCATCGTAAAAGCACCCCTGATCGTCACCAAGGAGGACGACCCCAAGCAGCCGGTCCAAGATCCGGACAATGTGACCAAGGAAAACGTGGCGGAGAAATACGGCTACTGGCTGCGGGCCGCGGTCCAGCGCTGGCGGGAGCACGATGCGGTGTATAAAAAACTGGGCCAGCGGCCGGTGCTGTTTATTATGGCCGAGAAGAATGTCTTTGCCGACACTTTGGGCGAGTATCTTTGGAAGACAAAGGACTTCGCTTTGCGGGAAAGCGAGGTCCTGGTGATCCACACCGACGCGGCCGGCGAGATTACCAAAAAGGATCTGGAAAAGGCCCGCGAAGCGGCCCGGGACATCGACAAGGCCGAGAGCCGGATCAAGGCCATTGTCAGCGTCATGATGCTGCGGGAGGGGTGGGACGTGCGCAATGTGTCCGTAGTCCTGGGCCTGCGGCCCTTCACCGCCAAGGCCGAGATCCTGCCCGAGCAGGTCATAGGCCGGGGGCTGCGTCTGATGACGCAGATTGGTCCAAACGACACCCAGACACTAGAAGTGCTGGGCACACGCAACCTGCTCAGGGTGGTGCGCGACCAGCTCGAAGCCGAAGGCGTGGGTGTGGCCACCACCGACAAAAAAGACCCGCCGCTGCCGGTCATCATTGCGCCGATCCAGGAACGGATCGCTTACGACATCAACCTGCCCATCACCAAGCCGCGCCTGGTGCACGACGTCCGCAAATTGGCGGACCTGCGCCTTGAAGAGCTTGCGGCCATCTATGAGCAGGAGGAGTTGAGTGAGATTTTCCGGATCAATTTAACGCTGGAGTTTGCCACCACCCAGACCGAAGTGCATCAGGCCGACATCGCTGCCGATCTGCCCCAGGCCCGCCAACTAATCGCTTCCATTGCCAACAAGGTGATCGACCGGGCCAAGCTGCCCAACCGGTTTGCAGAGCTGTATCCCATCGTGCGCGACTATGTCTCCGCCCGATGTTTCGGCAAACCGGCCGATCTGGAAGCGGAAACATTGCGGTCCCACCTGTCCCGACTCGAACTGCAGGAAGGCATCGCCAAATACCTGGCCCGCAAGATTGCCGAGCTGACCTTGGAGCGCCGCGCCATCGAATTCGAGAAAGCGGATTATAAACTGTCTCACACCAAACCCTTCAGCTGGCGGCGCAACCTGCCGCCGCTGACGGCCGCCAAGACGGTTTTCAACTACGTGGCCACTTACAATGATTTTGAACGCCGCTTCGCCGAGTTTCTGGACCGCGCCTCGGACGTGCTGCGTTTTGCCGCCCTCGGGACCACCGAGCAGGGCGAATCCGGAACCCAGTTCCGGGTGGATTACATCAAGCCCAGCGGGGCCATCGGCTTCTATCACCCGGACTGGGCCGCCGTGCAGACGGCGGACGGCAACGCGGTGAACTGGATCATCGAAACCAAGGGCAGGATCTGGGAAGGCACCCGGGCCAAGGATGAGGCCATCGACTCCTGGTGCCGCAGAGTTTCCGAACAAACCGGCGAATCATGGCGCTTCATCCGGATCAACCAGAAAGATGTGACCCTGATGAAATTCAGTTCTCTATTCGATTTGGTTGGCAGCCTTCAGAGGCAAGCGTCCACCATTTTCAAGGTCGAGGAATAGATGACCACCCGAAGCCCCAAAGAGGGTAAAAAACTCGAAGCCTTGGACAGACTTATTGAGGAAATCACCGTCGACGCATACGGCGATGATGAACAGCTATGGGCCTTTCGGCAGGCCTTCGAGGATGACGCCGCGCTGCCGGCCGACGGCTTCGTCATCGGGGAACCGGTTTCGGTGATGGCGGTGGACTATGACGGCAACGAACGGCGCGGTCTGACGGCAACGTGCCGTCGTGAGGACGGATCCGTGTATGCTGTGGCGGTCTCCGAAGTCATGTTGCCGACGGCATCGGAAGGGGCGCGCTACATCGCAGCCTATCGCAGGTGGCTCGGCCTCGATCCGTACCCCGCTGAAACCAGGAAGCTTTCCCGACGCCTGCGGCAACGCAAAGCAACTGACGATGACATCAATCTGAACAAACCCGTCGAATTGATCGCGCTATCGGTCACGGAACGGGCCGCCCGATGCCGTTTATTGGGAAGCGACAGGATCATTTCCCTGCGGGCAAGCCGCCTTTGGGAGGTGGCGCCTGGCGCCATCGTTACAGTTGCGCCCCGAAAGCAATGGCGTTACGGGGGTCATCCCTATCTGTCCGGCGAGATTCAGTCGACTCGAATCGACGTGAAGGCCCTCGAGCTCGTGCCACTGGGGCTCGAAAATATAGGCATGTGGGACCCCAAGGAAGAGTACTGGGGAGAAGAAGACGAGCCCCTCGCGCAATGGGCCAAGCCGATCGTCGCCCACGGCCCCCGCCCCATGTTCGAGATGGAACAGGTACTGCCCGGCGAGGACCCTGACGATCCATTCAATGACCCCATCACCCGCTCGATCGATCTCATGGATGCCGGCGAGCGGGCAGCGGCGATTAAAATCTTGATGGAGTTGTGTCAGGCGGATCTGCGTTGTCTCGATGCCCATTCGCATCTGGGCTCTTTCATCTTTGACCATAATCCGGATGATGCCATCCGGCATTACGAAGTCGGGTTGCGAATCGGCGAGATGTCTTTGGGTGACGGCTTTATTGGCGTGCTGCCGTGGGGCCTTATCGACAACCGTCCGTTTCTGCGTTGCATGCACGGCTATGGATTGTGTCTCTGGCGTCTCGGCCGCTTTGACAAGGCGGAGAGCATCTTTCAAAAGATGCTCTGGTTGAACCCGTCCGACAACCAGGGCGTGCGGTTCCTCATCGATGAGGTAAAGGCCAAAACAACTTGGGAGAATCGTGAGCACGAATAGTGGAATGGCAGGAAATTTCGAGCCGACATTTGCTGTTATCAATCAGAAAACGACCTGACCGACCCATATCTTGGATCACCGCAGACTGACCATCCAGGATTTCGAGGCCCGCAGGGGGCAAGATGATCAGTTCGCAGGGATACTGGGTTTACCATAGCCGACTACCTGCCAAAACTAACCAATGGCTACGGCAATGGGCGAGCAGCAGCCAGTGGAATTGGCGGCACGAGGGACGAGGGCAATAGAGGATCCTCATGGGTAGGGATGTAAAAACAATCAGCCGGCTGGAACTCTACGAACGAGTATGGGAGACGCCCGTGGCTCGGCTGGCCAAAGAGTATGGCCTGTCCGATGTCGGCTTTGCCAAGATTTGCAAAAAGTACAATATTCCAAGACCCCCGCGGGGTTACTGGGCTCAAAAAGCCGCAGGACAGCGAATGACCAAAGATCCACTGCCCAGGCGCTCTTCGGATGAAATGATTCAAATCAGTCCCAATCTCTCGAATCAATTCAATTCCACCGAAAATCCAAATCTGTTGGAACACCTCGAATGCGAACGGAATTTTCCGCCGATCGTGGTTGCGAAAGCGTTGAGAAATCCGCACCCGTTTGTCGCCCGATCCGCTGAGCTCCTGGAATTGTGTGAACCCACCCATGTCGGGATTCTTGAGTCTGCGGACAAGAATTGCTTGGACATACGGGTGTCTAAAAACAGCCTTAGACGAGCGCTCCGGATCATGGATGCACTCGTCAAAGGATTGTCGGAACGCGGATTCGAAATTTATCAGGAGAAAGATTCGTTTCAGCTCATGATAGACGGCGAGCGCCTGGGATTCGGAATCAGCGAAGATGTTGTCAGTCAGAAAACGCAGCCCAAAGATACGGACCTGGATGGGTATTATCATTTTGGCCACAGCCGTTTCGACTACGTGCGAGCTCGTTCGGGAAAGCTCTGCTTGACCATTCATGACCGCAGCTATTTTTACAGCGACAATTTCCGCAAAAACTGGCGCGACACGAAGCGTAAACAGCTTGAAGACAGTCTGGATGCCTTTGTGATCGGACTGATCAAACGCGCCGCGAAGAAAAAAGAATACCGGCTGCAGAAGGAGGAAGAGGAACGAAAGCGACAAGAGCTGGCACGTCTGAGAGAGGAGGAGCAGCAACGCCAGGCTGAGCTGTATCGCAAGATTCAGGAGGAGCGCACGCGTGTCTCGAACTTGATCACCGATGCCGAGAACTATCAAAAAAGCATGCAGATCCGTGAATTTTTGGCTGCGGTCGAGAAGGAACATCGAAATGGTAATGCGGTGTACGTCAATGCCGATGAATACGAAAGCTGGGTGACGTGGGCACGGGATAAGGCGGATCGTCTGGACCCCTTATCTGACAGTCCGCCGTCCATCCTCGACCAAGCCGGGGAAACGGATGATGAACAACCCTCTCAAAGTGAAGACAATCCGTAATTTAAAAGATGGTGATCCCCTCGGACAATAGGGCCAACGACTACGGCGAAATCAAACCGCTGATCGATCTGTGCAAGGCCGGCCGCCTGTTTGATGTGCAGGACTGGATCGCGGACGGAAAACCAATCACCCCCCCGCCCCCGCCTGCAAAAGGAGCCAGGAAAAAGTGCCCGCTCCAAGTCTCCATCGAGAAAGGCTTTCACAGCCTTGTGCAGGTGCTCCTCGATAGCGGGGCACTTGTGCAAGATGGGTCTTTCAATGCGCTCGAGCTGGCGCTGGGCAACCGTCGACTGGATTTGATCAAGCTGTTGGTGGAACACGGAGCTGACGTCCGGTCGGTGTACATGACGGGGGTGTTCGACACCTGGAACCCGGCGATCATCGAATATTTCATCGATCAGGGTGCCGATGTCGAAACCGGTTATCCGCTTGCAGGAGCGCTATGCTGGAAAATCCGCACCGCTTTGGGGGTGTTCAAGCGACACAAAAACCGCTTCCCCAGCTTTCAGGACCAGGTAAACATGGCATTGCGCCATCACTGCAAGGAGGGAAATCTCAAATGGGTGTCACTGTTGTTATGGGCCGGTGCCGATCCGTTTGCCAAGGGGCCGGATTCGCCAGACGAAAATCCAGATCCCGAGGAAGACCTGTGCGCATTGGAGTACGCCGCGCGGTACAAGCATTTTGACATTTTCAAACTGAAAAATATCAGGATATCCCCTGATCACCCCATTGCCAGTGACTTGCTGGAAAATGCCTGCCGGGCGGACAAGGCGGAGTTCCTGGTTGAGCTCCTCGATCAGGGATTCAACCCTGCCGAACAGAAGGATCACGGATCATCCCTCATTCAGAGCTGCATTCAGTGCATGCAATGGTCCTTCGGTTATGATTGGTTCACTCGCGAGCGCAACAGCAAGGACATCGATACTTCCCGTTCCCGTGAAGCGCTTAAAATAATACACATTCTGACCAAACACGGTGCCAAGTGGGCGCCCACCGAGCGTTATCAAATCAACGACGCCCGTCGGTCCCTGCTCAAAATGAGCGTCGATTACACGGTCGAGTTTGTTTGGATCATGGCCAAATACGATGGTTGCAGCCGTGATACGATCGAACAGCTCCTGCGGACACCCACGATAAGGCGGCATATTGCCAAACATCAACCGCGCATCCAGGAGCTTTTAAAGGAATTCACATCAACACCGGAGGATACGAGTTAAGTGGCCACTGCTGATGGAGGAGACTACTGCGGCCAGACCCGGGATTTGGCGTCCCAACTTCATCAACACAACGACCCAGAAAACCA
>JAVEYE010000176.1:0-7983 GCA_034003665.1 Rhodospirillales bacterium
GGCCCAGCCGGCAACTTCTCGACGCTGCCCGACGCCGCCAAATGGATGCTGTCGGCCGGCATGCTGCTGGGGCGGCTGGAATTGTTCGCGGTGATCGTGCTGTTCAGCCGGACCTTCTGGCGCGGCTAGCCTTCAGCCGCCCACACACTCGATGTACCAGGCGAGGTCGGATTCGCTCATCGGGAAGGTATCGCCCGGTCCCGGCCTGACTTGGCTTTTCTGGGGAACCCGGGCGATCCGCGTCTGCACCAGATGGGCCGTCTGCATGGTCAGGCCGGCCTTCCAGATCAATGCGGTGATCGCCTTGCCGCTGCCCGTGTTCAGCATGCCGCTGACCGTCTTGAACGGCAGCCCCGACAGGTGGGTCAGGGCATAGCGGACGAAGGCGTTGTCGCCCTTTTCGATGGCCCGCACGACGGCCGCCTCGTCCAGCTTGCCGTCGTCGAACAGGCGTCGCGCCCTGTCCTCGGCGGGTTCCCAGTCGGGATCGTCGCCGGCGAAATCGCCGCGCTCGATGCGCTTGCGCACGGTCTGGCGCAATTCGCCGACCAGGGTCGCCTGTTCCTGGTTCTGCTCGATCAGCTTGTCCATCAGCGCGGCGCTGACGAAGGTGGCGATCCTCCGGATGATGCGGGCCGGCAGATTCTCGCGGTCGACCATCGGCGCGTGCCACTCGACCCGATCCTCGGCCTCGACGGCGATCATGGTAAGCGTTTTTTCCGAGATGGCCGCGGTCTGGTTGCCGAGCAGGGCGGCCACCGCCTGCACGTTGTGGGAATTGGCCACGGCATCCGACACTCGTTCGCCCAGGCCCTGCCGCCGGGAAAGGGCGACGAGGGCGCCGCCGGCGCAGCCGCCCGCGATGATTTCCAGCAGATCCTGGTCGGACAGCAGCGGCGAGTACTCGAGGATCGGCGCCGAAACCATTTCCTCCACGTCGCGGGCCAGTTGGCGGACGATCCGGCCGGGCACGTTGTCGGCCCGCTTGATCTCGTCGGCGATGGTGGCGCGCACCCGCGGCAGGTCGTCGCGGGCCAGGATCTCCAGAACCTCCATCGCCATGCGGGTCAGGCGGTCGGTTTCGTCTCGGCTGAGGCTCGGCACCAGGCGGCTGATCTTGCGGGCGAGTTGGAAACGCACCTCGCCGTCTCGGTCGTTGGCCAGAAGCCTGTCGGCCTGAAGCGGCGTTCCCGGGTTGACGGCGACGGCGCGACGGACCTCGGAGGCCTGGTCGGTGGCGAAGAAGTAGAGGATTTCCGGTTCCAGGTCCTCGTGGGCCGCCAACGTGGTTCGCGCCTCGACGTCGTCCGACGCGGCGATCCGCTTGGCGACCTCGTAATCCGGTTTGGGCGTACCGCCCGCTCGCCGTCCGCCCTTGCGTTTTCCGGTGTTGCCGAACACCCACTGCAGAACCATGTCATGCCCTTCCGGAAAGCCTTATTGGCAACGGGGCCAAAGGTTTACCAGCCCCCAGCCGAATACGTCATCGCGTCCGGGCGGGCCCAGATCGGTCGCCTGCCGGCTCAGGATGTCGCTCAACCGGCCGGCCGACTTGGGGGCGCCCGCCTCGATCTGGGCGGCCAGCAGCACGGTGATGTAGGGGGTGGCGAACGAGGTTCCGCTCATCACCCGGCCGCCCCCGCGCGGGACCGCCGCATAGATGCGGACGCCCGGCGCCGCGAAGTCGATGTAAGACCCGCGATTGGCCCTGGCATAGGGGTTGTGGTCGCGGTCCAGCGCGGTGACCGCGATGACGTCGTCGTAAGCCGCCGGATAGGCCGGCCTGGCGTCGCTGCCCCAATTGCCGGCGGCCGCCACCATGATCAGGCCCTGCTCGCGGGCCGTTTCGAAGGCGCGGCGCACGATCCGGTTGTCACCGCCGGCGACGCTGAGGTTCACCACCTGAACCTGCTTCTCGACCATCCAGTCGACGGCCTTGAGGAGGCCCATTCCGCTGCCGACCACCTTTTCCGTCTCGTTCAGCTCGAACATGTTGGCGGCGATCAGCTCGGCACCGGGCAGCAGGCCGCCCCAGTCCGACTTGCCGACCAGCATGGCGGCGATCGCGGTGCCGTGGTCGGCCGGGCCAGGTTGGCGGGTGGGGCTGTGGAACGAGCGGAACTCGACGCGCTGCCCCCGAAGCGCCGCGTGGGAAACATCGACCGTGGTGTCGATCTGGCCCATCCGGATGCCGACCCCGCAACTGTCCGAGCTGGGCGGCCAGCCGGCGATCGGGCGGGCCAGGTGCGAGCGGTATTCGCTCGTCCCCTGCGCCTGATAGATCTGATGGCTGTCCACGAGCAGGCCGGGGAAGCGGGCCGTCAGCTGCTGGCGGGCGGCCGGCACCGTCGTGCCGTTAGGGATCTCCACGCGAAAAACCTCCATCCCCAGCTGCTCGAGACGGACCACCTCGACCACCGTGAAGCCCATCGGCAGGACGATGGCGGCGAAACCGCGCGGCGGGTCGGCGACAAGAAGCTGACGGGGTTCGATCAACTGATCGGGAGGCAGGGCGTCGAACAGCCTGGACTCCTGGGACGGCGAAGACCCGTCCTGGCCGTCGGCCGGCGACGCCTTGCCCACGGCGATCTGGCTGTTCGGGTCGAGCGGGCTCTGACGTTCCGCCGCTTGGCGGCCGATGTTCAGGACGGCGATGAAAATCCAGGCGACGAGGGCGAGGACAAGCGCGACGAGCAGGCCGACGATCACTCTCCGATACATGAATCCCCCATCGTAGTCCCTGCCTTTTCTTCCGGTTCATCCATTCCAGCGAGGCCTTGGGCCGCGCCAATGTATCACGGGTATTGCGCCGAACCAACTCGCGCCACGGGCGCGACGGCGGCATGTGGGCTTGACCGCGGCGCCCGTCGGATGTTTATGAGGGGGGCGGCCGGCGACGGCGGTTCCATGGAACGGGGGAAGTGGCGTGCACGGACTGGTTTCGACGGTGATAAAGCTGGCCCTGATCTGCCTGGGTGTGGGCCTGATCCTGGCCTTTTTCGACATCGACCCGGTCCAACTGATGCACAATTTCCCCCAGGTCTTCCGCTCGATCTTCGAGGTGGTGGTGGACATGATCCGCTGGGCGGTGCCCTACATCACGCTGGGCGCCGTCGTCGTGGTGCCGATCTGGCTGGTCGTCGTGCTGCTTCGCGTCCTGCGCAATCGGCGCAGTGGATGAAACGCGCTCGGCGCTCAGGCCCCCTGCGGCGCGGGCGCCGGCGCCTGATTTTCGTAGACTTGCACGACATCTTCCAGAACATCGAGGCGGATGCCCGCCTGTTCGAACATGTCGCGGGTTTCCTGGGCGGCGTGGTAGCGCCGCTTGGCGACGACGCGGCCGATGCCGACGGAAATGATCAGCATGGCGCACACCCGGCAAGGCTCCATCGTGCAATAGAGCGTCGCCCCGGCCAGCGAGATGCCGTGGCGGGCCGCCTGGCAGATGGCGTTCTGTTCGGCGTGGATGGTGCGCATGCAATGGCTGCGCACCTTGCCGTCCTCGTCCATCACCTGCTTCATCAAATGGCCGACGTCGTCGCAATGGGGCAGGCCGGGCGGCGACCCGACGTAGCCGGTGGTCAGAATCCGGTTGTCGCGCACGATCACGCAGCCGCTGCGCCCGCGATCGCAGGTGGCGCGCTTGGCGACGGTGTCGGTCAACTCGATGAAGTACTCGTCCCACGAAGGTCTGGTCATCGGCGTCGGGCGTCTCCCTGTGCGGCGGATCGTCCGCCAATGCCGCGTCAAGCCGCCCTGCCCACCACGGCGCCGGCGCCCCGGCGCCGCCGCGCATTAACATGTGGACGGCGGGCCGCGATTATGAGTTAAGATCGATTGTCATGTCACGCAGATATCCTCATCCGGTTCTCGTCTTCTCCTGCCTGGGGCACAGCTTCGACCACCTGTTGATGCTGATCTACCCGACGGCGGTGCTGGCCATGGGGGCGGAATTCGGGCGCACCTACGGCGAACTGATCGTGCTGATGACGCCGTCGGTCATCCTGTTCGGGGCCGGGGCCATTCCGGCCGGCTGGCTGGGCGACCGCTGGAGCGCCCGGGGCACGCTGATCATCATGTTCTTCGGCCTGGGCGCGGCGACGGTCCTGACCGGCTTCGCCCGCACGCCGGTGCAGGTGGGCCTCGGCCTGGCGGCGATCGGCCTGTTCGCCTCGATCTACCATCCGGTGGCGACGGCGGTGGTGGTGCGCTACGCCGAGAAGCGGGGGCGGGCGCTCGGCATCAACGGCATCTTCGGGGGGCTGGGCATGGCGGTGGCGCCGGGGATCACCGGGTTCCTCTCCTCGACGTTCGGGTGGCGCGCCGCCTTCTTCGTGCCGGGCGCGGCCTGCCTCATCGTCGGGGCCCTGTTCGTGTGGGCGGTCCGCGAGATTTCGCCGGCGGTCCCGGCGTCGGCCAGATCGGCGGCCGGCCACGGCAACGGGCGGTCGGTGCTGCCGATTTTCGCGGCGATCGTTTTGGCCGGGGTTTGCGTCGGCTTCCTCTATCAGACCGAGACGGTGGCCATCCCCAAGGTGTTCGAGCAGCGGCTGACCTTTTTGGGCGGCGAGCTGTCGGCGGTGGGGACCTTCGCCGCCTCCATCTTCATTTTCGGCGCCGCCGCGCAGTACGTCGGCGGCATGCTGGCGGACCGGCTGTCGATGAAGCGCCTCGTCGTCTTCGCGCTGTCGCTTCAGGTGTTTGTCATCTTCGGCATGGCGGGGGCGTGGGACTGGCCGCTGGTCGGCCTGGCCGTGGTGATGGTGATCTTCACCCTCGGCCTGCAGCCGGTGATGGACAGCCTGATCGCCCACTATGTGCCGGTGGCCTGGCACGCCCGGGCCTACGGCGCGCGCTTTCTTTCCGCCATCGTGGTCAGTTCGATGTCGGTGCCGGCGGTTGGCTGGATCTACGAGGCGACCGGAGGCTTCGAGTGGCTGTTCTTCGGGCTGGTCGGCATCGCCGGGCTGGGCGCGCTGACCGCGGCGACGCTGCCGACCGAGCGGCCGGCGGTTGCGGCGCCGGCGACTTGACGGCAGGATGGCGCTCAAGGACCCGAAAGCCGCCAGGAAAACCGTCGGGAGGGCAGAGAGACCATGCCGTTCGTGAAGCGCAATGACAGCGGGGCCATCGTCGCCGTCTTCCGCCAGCCGGTGCAGGAGGGGCTCGAGGAGCTCGATCCCCATGATCCCGAGTTGACCGACTTCCTTGATGAAACCATTCTCGACCTCGCGGCGCGCAAGGAATGGATCGAGTCGGACCTGGGCCTGGTGCGGGTGCTCGAGGATCTGGTCCAGGTCCTCATCGACAAGGGCGTCATCATGTTCACCGACCTGCCCGACGCCGCCCAGGAAAAGCTGCGCGGCCGCAGCGGCTTCCGCAGGCAGTTCGCCTACGTCGAGACGCTGTTCGGAAGCGAGGACGGCGACTACGGCGACGGCAACGAGGGCGGCGGGGGATACCTTTAATCGCGGCGGGCGGCCGCCGCGTCCTTTCTGCGAAGGGGAGCGTTCAACAGCCGCTCTTCCGCTCCCCGTCCCCTCTCGACATCGGGCTTGCCCTTTGGCGGCCGGCCGCCGATAACGTCGGCATGGACGATCCGACACATGCCGTCGCCGTCATCGGCGGCGGGCCGGCGGGACTGATCGCGGCGGAGTTGTTGAGCGCGGCCGGCCTGGCGGTCACGCTTTACGAGCGCATGGTCACGCCGGGCCGCAAGTTCCTGATGGCCGGGCGGGGCGGCCTCAACCTCACCCATTCCGAGCCGCTGGCGGCGTTTCTCGGCCGCTACGGAACGGCGGGCGGGTTTCTCGCCCCGGCCATCCAGGCCTTCCCGCCGGCCGCCTTGCGGGACTGGGCGGCTGGGTTGGGCCAGCCGACCTTCGTCGGCTCCAGCGGGCGGGTCTTCCCGGCGGCCATGAAATCCTCGCCTCTGCTGCGCGCCTGGCTGGCCCGGCTGCAAGGCCAGGGGGTGGCCTTCCGCCTCGGCAGGGATTGGCTGGGGTGGGACGCGGCGGGCCGTTTGCTGTTTCGCGGCCGCGACGGCGCCCTGGAAACGGCCGGCCCGGCGGCGACCGTTCTGGCGCTGGGCGGCGCCAGCTGGCCGCGCCTGGGCTCCAACGGCGCCTGGGTCGACATTCTGGCCGCGCGCGGCGTCGCCATATCCCCCCTGCGTCCCGCCAATTGCGGGTTCGAGGTCGGCTGGAGCGCGGTCTTCCGCCAAAGGTTCCAGGGCCAGCCCTTGAAGAACGTGGCACTCTCCTTCGAGGGCCGGACGGTGCGGGGCGAGGCGGTGGTGACGGCCTATGGCCTGGAGGGCGGCGCCGTCTACGCCCTGGCCCCCGCCCTGCGCGACGCCATCGCGGCCGACGGCCGGGCGGTGCTCAGGATCGACCTCTGCCCCGACCGGGGGGCGGCCGACCTCAAGGCCCGGCTCGGCAGGCCGCGCGGCAAGCGGACCATGAGCGACTTCCTGCGCCGGACCCTGGGCCTGCCGCCCGTCGCCATCAACCTGATGCGCGAGGCGGCGGGGCCGTCCCTGCCGGCGGACCCCGACGCCCTGGCCGACCTCGTCCGCGCCGTGCCGATCGAACTCAAGGCGGCGGCCCCGCTGGAACGGGCCATTTCCACGGCGGGCGGCATCGCGCTTTCCGAACTGGATGGCGCCTTCATGCTGAAGCGCCTGCCCGGCGTCTTCGCGGCCGGCGAGATGCTGGACTGGGAGGCGCCGACCGGCGGCTACCTGCTGCAGGGCGCCTTCGCCTCGGGTGCCACCGCGGCGCGGGGCGTTCAGGCCTGGCTGGGCCGGGCGGGACGACGTCCGCCGCGTCGCCCCTGAAAGGACGGGCGTCGGCAAACGCCGCTTGGCCCGGATTGCCGCGGTGTCCCGAGGCGGTCCTGTGTCCCGTAAAGCGGGGGCGCTCCGGTTATTTTGTTCCGCCCTCGCACCCCGTCATGCAGCTGCCGAGGCAACCCTGATAGCAGCTTCCGGAGCAGCTGCTGCTGCACGCACCGCAATAGGTGTCCGCCGCGAGAGTGGGCGTGGCGGCCGCAAGGGCGAGTCCCATGACGGCCAGAGCGGGAAGCACCTTTCCTCCAAGCCCGAGAACCTCTCGTCGCGTCCGCCGCGTCACCTCGCCGGCCGGTTTGCCTTTCATTCCATTCTCCTATGGCGAAAACCCAAACCTGGTGAAAAACCGGATTGTTCCCTCCGAGGAGAGCGGCCGGTGCGAAGCCGCAATAAACTTGTCCGGCCGGAAGAGAAGATCCGTAAAAAATCTGTAGGTCTCCCTGGCCGCCGCTGTCCAGACAAAAATTCTTGTTCATGTCGTGTTTAGATATTGCGACGGACGCCATGGGAGGCCTACCCTTTCCATGCTAAACGGGTGAGAAAGCCCTTTGCACGGGGGAAATATCCTATGAAGAGCCGATCGGGGATGGATCGCCGCACTGTCATCAAGGCGGGCGCGAAGATTCTGCCCGCCCTGGCGACATTGGGGATCGCGACCATTGCCATGCCCGGTACCGTTCACGCGGCGTGGCATTGCTTCGGAAACTGCAAGGCGGCCTGCGCGGATTCCTGTGTCGTAAGCTGCAAGGGCGACTGCATGGGAACGAGCAAGACCTGACCGAACCGCCATGTGCGCCGCCCAGAGGCCGGAAGCGCGTACACGAGGCACCGTCCGCCAGACCACGCCGCGCCGGTGGGCGCATCTGTTGGTCCTGGTCGAGGAAGGCGCCGTCGCGTTTTGCCACTACGAAAACCCGCGCTTTTACGCCCCGGCAAAGCCGCGCTGGATGGCCGCGCCCCTGCTTGGTGCGATCGTTCGGCACGCCGAAAAGAACGATGTCGCGCTGACCTTCCTTCTCGGGCGGGAGCGGCCGCCGCGGAATCTCGAGCGGCTCATGGACCGGGTCGCGCACATCAAGATCGTGCCGCAGGAGCTGTGCGCGGACTATCCGGGGTCGATCGTCGTGCTCGAC
>JAVEYE010000177.1:0-7981 GCA_034003665.1 Rhodospirillales bacterium
CACCCGGGCGCGGGCGGCGTCATGGCCCGGCATCCGCAGGCCTCGGATGCCGCCCCAAAACGCAACCAAGAAGGCCACCGCAAAGAGGACCAGCAGACCGATATGCAGCCAGGCGGGAAGGGCGGGAAAAACGCCGAACAGGGCCAGCGTCACGAAGACGCCGACAACCGAGAAGGCCGGCCACAGCCGCGGCCAGAGCCTTTCCCAGAGGATGGCCGCACCGGCCATCCGGAGAAGCAGCGAGTATCCGGGGCGCCGGGGCCCGCTCACGGCCCGCCGAGCCAGTTAGGAACTGATTCGCGGGCCAGCATGTCGTCGACGCCGATCCGGTCGCGCACCACATGGAAGGTGTTGCCTTTGACCAGAATTTCGGGTGGCAGGGAGCGCGCGTTGTACGCCGAGGCCATCGCCGCGCCGTAGGCGCCGGCCGTCCGGATGGCCAACAGATCGCCCGCGGCGACTGCCGGCAGCAGGCGATGCTGGGCGAAGGTGTCGCCGGTCTCGCAAATGGGGCCAACCACGTCCATTTCCCTCAGATGGGCATTCGACGGCGGTTCTTCCACCGGTACGATGTCATGGTGGGCATCGTAGAGGGCGGGGCGGATCAGATCGTTCATGCCGGCGTCGACGATGACGAAGGTGCGCGTCGCCCCTTCCTTCACGTAGATGACGCGGGTCACCAGGATGCCGGCGTTGCCGCAGATCATGCGGCCCGGTTCCAGGATCAGTTGGCAGCCGAGGTCGCCGACGCTGTCGCGCACCACCTGGGCGTAATCGGCCGGTGACGGCGAGGGCGTCTGGCCGTAGGGGATGCCGAGGCCGCCCCCAAGATCGAGGCGCTCGATCGGCAGGCCGTCGGCCCGGAGCAGGGCTACGAGGTCGCGCACCCGCAGGTAGGCGTTGCGGAACGGCGAGAGGTCGAGAAGCTGGGAGCCGATGTGCACCGCGACGCCGACGACGCGAAGGTGGTCCATGGCGGCGGCGCGGGCATAGACGGCGTGCGCTTGGGTCCATTCGATGCCGAACTTGTTTTCGCTTTTGCCGGTGGTGATCTTGGCGTGGGTGTTGGCATCGACGTCGGGGTTGATGCGGATGGCGACCGGCGCCTTGATGCCGAGCGCGCCGGCCACCGAGGCGATTGCTTCGAGCTCCGGCACGGACTCCACGTTGATCTGCCAAATCCCGGCCTTGAGCGCGGAAGCAATCTCGGCGGCCGTCTTGCCGACTCCCGAGAAGACGATGCGGCCGGGGGGAATGCCCCCGGCGATGGCGCGCTTGAACTCGCCGCCCGACACCACGTCGGCGCCGGCACCCAGGCGCGCCAGGGTGCGGATCACCCCGATGTTGCCGTTGGCTTTCACCGCGAAACAGATGGTTGCCGGCAGACCGGCGAAGCCGGCGGCGAAGACCTCGTAGTGCCGCTCAAGGGTGGCCGTCGAATAGCAGTAGAACGGCGTTCCCACCTCGTCGGCCAGGGTGTCGAGCGCAACGGCTTCGGCGTGAAGGCGTCCGCCCTCGTATCGGAAATGATCCATGACGGTTGTTCTTTTCCTCGGTTATTCGGTCGGGTACTGGCGAGGATAAGTGCTGCCCGGCGGCGGCTCGAGGTTGCCCTTTCGGCCGCAGGCGGCCAGCGGAGCCAGCATGCCGATGACCAGCAGGGCGATCAACAGTCTGCGCATCATGGCCTGGACCTTCCGGTTTTTCCGTCCGTCGCGAGGAAACGCCGTCGTGCTTCGGCGACGGCGCGACGCACGGCGTTCGGTGCGGTGCCGCCAAGGCTGGTTCGGCTTTTCACCGAGTTTTCCACGCCCAGCACGGCGAAGATGTCGGCAGTGATGCCGGAGGCTTCCGCCCGCATGTCGTCAAGAGACAGGTCCTCGATGCCGCAGCCCCGGGTTTCGGCCAGTTTTACCAGTCGGCCGGTGACGTGATGGGCTTCTCGGAAGGGCAGGCCCAATACCCGCACCAGCCAGTCGGCCAAGTCGGTGGCCGTGGCGAAGCCGCGTCCGGCGGCATCGTGCATCCTGTCGGCGTTGAAGCGGGCGCCCTCGATCATTCCCGTCATGGCGGCGAGAGAGAGGGTCAGGGTGTCGGCGGCGTCGAACACCGCTTCCTTGTCCTCCTGCATGTCCTTGGCGTAGGTCATCGGCAGGCCCTTCAGGACAACCAGCAGCGTGTTGAGTTGGCCGATCACACGCCCCACCTTGGCGCGCACCAGTTCGGCGGCGTCGGGGTTGCGTTTCTGCGGCATGATCGAACTGCCGGTGGAGAAGGAGTCGGAAAGCCGCGCGAAGGCGAAGGGCTCCGAACACCAGATGACGATTTCCTCGGCCAGGCGCGACAGGTGCACCGCCAGGATTGACGCCGTCGCCAGGTATTCCAGGGCGAAGTCGCGGTCGGCCACCGCGTCCATGGAGTTGGCGCAGGGCCGATCGAAGCCGAGGGCGTTGGCGGTCATGGCGCGATCGATCGGAAAGGACGTCCCGGCCAGGGCCGCGGCGCCCAGCGGGCATTCGTTCAACCGCCTGCGGCAATCGACGGCGCGGCTGCGGTCACGCCCCAGCATCTCGACATAGGCCAGCAGATGATGGCCCAGCGTCACCGGTTGTGCGGTCTGCAGGTGGGTGAACCCCGGCATGACCGTGTCGGCGTGGCGGTCGGCCTGATCGACCAGGGCCGCCTGAAGGGCCTGCACCTGGCCGTCCAGGTTGTCCAGCGCGTCGCGCACCCACAGCCTGAAGTCGGTTGCCACCTGGTCGTTGCGCGACCGGGCGGTATGCAGCCGCTTGGCCGGTTCGCCGATGCGCTCGGCCAACCGGCTCTCGATGTTCATGTGGATGTCCTCGAGTTCGCGCGAGAAGGCGAACGTGCCGGCGGCGATTTCCGCGGCGATGTCGTCCAGGCCCGCCTCAATGGCCTTGCCGTCGGCGGCCGACAGGATGCCGGTCGCGACAAGCATCTGGCAGTGGGCCTTCGAACCTGCGATATCCTGCTGCGCGAGACGCCGGTCGACGTCGATCGAGGCGTTGATTTCCTGCATGATCGACGCCGGGCCGGTTTCGAAACGGCCGCCCCATATGGTACTGGTCGTCGGGTCCGAAGGGGAATGCTTCTTGTTCATGATGCGATGTGCCGAGGCATTGACGTGAAACCAGTTGTTGCGCTGTCGGTCGTTCTGGGAATCGTCGCGATGTCCGTCGCGACCATAGCCTTGTACCATGTCGATAGGCAAACGCGAACATGCGGGCCGGGCGGTGGCGCCGTCGCAGCCTTTCAGCCATCGTCGGCGCCGACCTCGCTGCCCGAGCTGGCATTCGTTGACGGCGACGGAAGGACGCGCGGGCTGGCCGATTTTCGAGGGCATGGCGTCGTGCTGAACTTCTGGGCGACGTGGTGCGTTCCGTGCGTGGCCGAGATGCCGTCCCTCGACCGGTTGCAGGCCCGCCTGGCCGCCCGTGGAATCGAGGTGCTCGCCCTCTCTTCCGACCGCGGCGGCGCGCCTGTGGTACAGGCGTTTTTCAACCGCCACGGCATCGAGCGCCTGTCCGTGGCCCTGGATCAAGGCTTGCGGGCGGCGCGGGGGCTTGGCGTCCAGGGATTGCCGACGACGGTGCTGATCGACGGCGAAGGGCGCGAAATGGGGCGGCTGGTTGGTGCCGCCGAGTGGGATTCCGCCGAGGCCGTCGCCCTGGTGACCGACTGCCTGGTCGACAAGCGGCAATGACGAAGAGGATCGAGTGAATGGCAATCAGGATGGGACTGATCGCGGCCGTGGTCGGGCTTCTTGGCGCCTGCGCAACGCCGCCTCCCGCATGGGAGAAGCCGGGGGCCAGCGCCGCCGAGGTGAAGCGTTACACGCATAGCTGCCAAGCCTTTGCGGCGGCGGAAGCGGAACGCCGATACCGACACGAGTATCCGCGCGAAGCAAGCGGTTTGACGGGGCCTGGCGACGCCTTCCAAGCAACGATGGTTGGCAACGATGCGGCGCTGTTCAAAAACAAGGTCTTCGGCGAATGCATGCAGACCTACGGCTTCCGCCGGATCGGCGCCGCCGCCAAGCCGTGACGCCGCGACTGGAAGAAAAGGCGTGGCCGAAGGCCCCTTCGGACCGGCGGCCACGCCTTGAGTGGAGGACGATAAGAAAAAGTCAGATGGTTTTCGTCAGGCCGCGAGCCGCTGTTTGTCCGGATCGTTCGATGCCGCCGGATGAGACTCGGCCCGAAGCGGCGGCAAATTGGCGGCCGATGCGGCGTGCTCTTGCCGATAGGCCTGCTTGACGAAAGTGGGGATTTGCTCGCGGGTCAGGCCGATGTCGGCCAACGCGCGGTCGCTGAGGCCGTTCAATTCCTCGAACATGCGCTGGCGGTTGTACCAGCCGACGACCGGCGCAACGATGGCCCGGCGAAGCGTCGCCAAAAGGGAGGCCGCCGGAGTGTTCTGGGTACTCATGGTGATTGTCCTTTTCATTCGTCTGTTGGGATCAGGCGCCGGCCAAATGCCGGGTCACGCCGTTCTGTCGGCGAAGGGAAAGATGCTAAATGGCCGGGCGATGAACCGTGCGACCGCTTCGAGCGCAACGATGCGGCCGATCGCTTCCTCCATCCGGTCGCTCCGCTCGGGAGCGGCGCAACAAACAACATGCGCGCCTTGTCGCATGGTCCTGGTCCCTTCGCTTGATTTGGGGCAAAGGCATCGCCGGGCCGCGGGAACCCTTGGGCGACGATGCTTCAACGGTCGTGAATATAAGAGCCGTTCTCGACAACAGGAGCGCGATTATTGCAGCGCAGACCCTCAAGGCGCGCATGGCTGTGCAAAGCGCAACTGCCACATCGCGGCTTGCGATGAGCCTGTTGCATACCTACGGTAGTCGGCGGATCTGACCAAGGTGGAACCCGAAGTGGACCGATCCTTCATGGACGACAGTCGCCTGCAAACCCTTCTCGCCGCGTCGGCCATCGGCCGGACGCCGGCCGAGGTGCGCGCCATCGCCGCCGGTGCCGCGGCTGCCCCGGTGGGCATCGATGAGGACGGTTGGATGGTCTTGGTCGCCCCGCCTTCGTCAATCGACGCGACGGACGGACTGCGCGACGCGCTGCGGGCCCTTTTCCAACGGGCGGCGGAGGCCGCGAAGTTGCCCGAGCCGCCCGACCGCGCGGCCCGTCTGGCCGCCCTGCGCGACCATCTCGACCGTCGGCGTCTGGACGGCTACGTGGTGCCGCGTGCGGACGCCCACCCCGGCGAGTTCCTGCCGCTTGCCGCCGAAAGGCTGTCCTGGCTCACGGGTTTCACAGGCTCGGCGGGCACGGCGGTGATCCTGAGAGAGAAGGCCGCCATCTTCGTCGACGGCCGCTATACGCTTCAAGTGCGCAGGCAGGTGGACGGCGGACTTTACGAGTACCGCCATCTGACCGAAGAGCCGCCAGCCCAATGGATCGCCGACCATCTGTGGCGGGGCGGCCGTCTCGGGTTCGATCCGTGGCTCCATTCCGCCGCCCAGGCCGCGACCCTGCGGCGAGCCTGCGAGAAGGTGGGGGCCAAACTGACGGCTACGGCCGACAATCCGATCGATGCCATCTGGTCGGACCGACCGCCGGCGCCGTTGTCGCCCATGGTGGCGCACCCCTTGGCGATCGCCGGCGAGTCGTCCGAGGCCAAACGCCGGCGCATGGCCGAGGTTGTCGTTCGCGAGGGCGCGGACAGCGCCTTCATCGCCTCGCCGGAATCCATCGCCTGGCTGCTGAACGTGCGCGGCGGCGATGTGCCGTTCACGCCGCTGTCGCTGGCCTTCGCCGTGCTTCACGGGAACGGCGCGGTCGACCTCTATGTCGATGGCCGCAAGGTCGTGGCGGAGTCCCGCCGGCACCTGGGTGCCGGCGTCAACTTGCGCGAACCGGCGGCGCTGGCCGCCGATCTCGACGGGCTGGGTCAGGGCGGCCGCGTCGTGCGGGTCGATCGCGACAACGTGCCGGCCTGGGTGTGGAACCGGCTCGAGCGGTCCGGCGCGCAGTTGCGCGTGGGCGATGATCCATGCCTGTTGGCCAAGGCCAGCAAGAACGCCGCCGAGCTGGACGGCATGCGGGCGGCGCACCGCCGCGACGGGGCGGCGATGGCCCGCTTCCTGGCGTGGTTGGAGCAGGCGGCGAGCGAGGGCGGCGTCAGCGAACGATCGGCCGCCTCCCGGCTTGAGTCGCTGCGCTGCGCCGCCGCCGGCTACCGCGGCCCAAGTTTTGAGACGATTTCCGGGGTCGGTCCCAACGGGGCCGTCGTGCATTATCGCGGCACTGCCGAGAGCGATCGCGTCCTGACCCCGGGGACGCTCTACCTGATCGACTCCGGGGGGCAGTACGAGGACGGCACCACCGACGTCACGCGGACGCTGGCGATCGGCGAGCCCACCGCAGAGATGCGCCGGCACTTCACGTGTGTCCTCAAGGGGCACATCGCCCTGGCCACGGCGGTGTTTCCGCGGGGCACCTCGGGTATGCAGCTCGACGCCCTGGCCCGCCGTCCGCTGTGGGACGCCGGGCTTGACTATGACCACGGCACCGGCCACGGCGTCGGTAGTTGCCTGGGCGTTCACGAGGGGCCGGCCCGCATCGCCAAGCGGGCCAGCCCGGTGCTGCTGGAGGCGGGCATGGTGCTGTCCGACGAGCCGGGATACTACCGCGAGGACGCCTACGGCATCCGCATCGAGAACCTGCTGGCCGTCGAGGAGAGGCCGGGGCACGGCGACGACGGTCGGCCGTTTCTCGGCTTCGAGACCTTGACCCTAGTTCCCATCGATCGGACGTTGGTCGATGTCGACCAGTTGACGCAGGAAGAGCGCGGCTGGCTCGACGCCTATCACGCCCGGGTGCGCGATGAGATTGCCCCGTTGCTGGACGAAACCACCTGTCGTTGGTTGGAATCGGCAACCCGGCCCTTGTCATGACGGTGTGGCGGGACCCCCGCTGATTGCAATTGATTTCAGTTCGGAGAGCAACCATGCTGCTGGCAGGTTGCGTGAAGGCAGGTGCGGCATGGCGATTTTCGGCACTTTCGCGAGCAAGAGCCCTCAACCGCCGGCAGGGCCGCCGGAGGATCCCAAGTGGTCGCGGTCGGCGTCGGGCCTGTTCCGTCGGTTCGCCAAGGTGGACCCGGAAGCCGAGGGCCTGACCGACAAGGGCGGAGTCTTCGTGATCTGGCACGGCGGATTGCGGCCGCAGTGGGTCTATGCGGGGTACAGTAAGGATCTGGCGGCGGCCCTGCACGACGTTGCCGACGACGACGACATAATGCACTTCGAGGTCAACGGCGGACTGTTCGTCAGTTGGGCCTTCATCAAGGAGGAGTTCCGGGGCGGCGTCGTCAGGTACCTGAATGAAGCCATGGATCCCCTGGTCGCGAACCCGGCCGCGGCGGGGTTGGAGGACACCCCCATTCCCGTGATCTTCCCCGGCAAGGGCGCCAAGAAATGATCCACTTCGCCCCGACCGCTCCGTCCGGGCGGCGAGCGAACGGCCGCAGGGGGCGCGGACAGGGGGCGGTGGATCGCGCATGACCGGCGTCTTGAACATTGTCGTCATCGTATTGCTGGCGGCTACCGTTGTGGTCCTCGCCCTCGGCCTGTTTTCGATGCTGAAGGGGGGCGCCTTCAATGCGCGCTACGGCAACCGGCTGATGCGCCTGAGGGTGGCGGTTCAGGGCCTCGCGGTGGTTCTGATGGCGGTGGCCGGGCTTCTGCTGGCCTACAAACACTTTGGAGCGGACTGAACCGTGGTTCGGCTGACCCGCATCTACACCCGCGGCGGTGACGCTGGCGAGACCTCTCTGGGCTCGGGCGAGCGGGTGCCCAAGTACGTCCTGCGGGTCGAGGTCTATGGTACGGTGGACGAGGCCAATGCCGCGATCGGCGCCGCCCGCGTGGTGACGAGGGGCGATGCCGACGCCATGCTGGAGCGCATCCAGAACGATCTGTTCGATCTGGGGGCCGATCTCT
>JAVEYE010000178.1:0-7938 GCA_034003665.1 Rhodospirillales bacterium
AAGGGAACCCGTGGTGGATTCCTCAATCGGCTCGCCTGAGAACGGGACGAGAGGCGATTGCCGTGAGCAGCGGATTGGCGGGGATCTTGGGGCATGGACGGGTCCGAAAGGGGGAGCGTATTTGGAGTGCGGCAAATCCTGGAAGGTGTATCATCCGAAAATGGAGAAGCACCCGCTTTTTTGTCAACAAAATATTTGACAAAATTGTTACCAAACTCCTATAATATTTGGAAGTCAAATGTCGTGTGTGCGAAGCGATATTTAAACGACCGTTGCAAGCGAAGGGAGTGGGGGGCAAATCGGGCCTTGTGACGACGCTTGCCTGGCTCGCCTCCTCACCGCGCTTTCCCACATGTGTTTCGTCGCAGGAGGTGTTTATGTCGTTACTTTCATCCAAATCGACTGTTCTTGGCGCGGCCCTTCTTCTCGCCGCTGTGCCTGCCCATGCAGAGAAGAGCTTCAAGCTCGACAATGCCATGCAATACGCCCCGACCGCGACCATCGGGGTGGCCAACCAGCACTTCGCGGACCTCGTTCGGGAAAAGACAAAAGGCACTGTGGACATCACCTGTCATTTCGGTGGCGCGCTCGGCTATACCAGCCGCGAGGGATATGACGCCGTCGAAGAGGGCGGTGTCGATATGACGTCATTCGCGTTCGACAATCTCGTCGGTTTGCATCCGGTCTATAACGTTCACTCCCTGCCATTCGTGGCGCGGACGTTCGACGAGGCGTGGGTCCTGTATCAGGTCGCACGCCCCTATCACGACAAGGCCCTCAAGGAGGCCAACCAAATTCTTTTGATGTCGGCTCCCTGGAGTCCGTGGGGGTTGTGGGCAAAGCATCCCATCAAGAAGTACGAGGACATCAAAGGGCTGAAGATGCGGACCCCCGACAGCACGTCCGTCGAGGTGTTCAAGGCCGTCAACGCCGCTCCGGTGCGCCTGTCCTGGGGGGAAGTCGCTCCGGGGCTCAGTACCAACGCCATCGAAGGCGTGCTGACGGCCGACGAATCCGGTGTGGTTGGCAAATTCTGGGAATTCGGCGTCAATGTCTTCAACGCGTTCGGCTACACCGAGCCGGTTTCCGGAACGACGATCAACATCAATGTCTGGGAATCGCTTTCCGACAGCCAGCGCCAGGCCATGATCGAGGCCGGCAAGGAAGCCGAGGCAGCGGCATGGAAGGCGGCGGTTGAGCGCCAGAAGAAGAACGTTCAGACGCTCGAGGCCGCCGGCGGTACCTTCTTCACCGATCTTCCGGAAGATCTGATCGCCGATCTGCGCAAGGCGGGCCAGGGCGTTGTCGACAAGTGGCTCAAGGACATGGGCGGCGACGGCGAGAAAATTCTCGCGAAGTACAATGAAATGAAGAAAAAGTAAGGTCGCCCAAACAGATCGGGGTCCCGGCACACCATTCGCGCGACGCTGCGGATTTGGGCCGGGGCCTCTTTCTTCAAAAACTTGGAAGGTGCGGCGTGCGGACTTTTCATGTGGTTGTTCGAAAGATCTCGCGAGGTGCGGCTTACGTGTCGGCGGCGATCGTGGTTGCGATGTTCTTGTTGATTTGCCTCGAAATCACGATGCGGACATTGTTCCAAACCTCGACCCATGTTGCCGATGAGCTTGTCGCCTACGGCGTGGGAATCGCCTCGTTTTTCGCCCTTGGCGAATCTCTGGAGACGTGCGCGCTGATTCGCGTCGGCTTGGTCATCGAAAGGCTGAATGCGACATGGCGGCGAATTTTTGAGATTTTTAGCGTCGTCTGCATCTCTCTGTTGTGGATGATTCCGGTCTACATGTTCTCCCTCAGTGTCCAACGGGCCTATGTGAGGGGCTATTCCAGCGACAGCGGTTTCGACACGCCGCTCTGGATTCCGCAACTTATCTTCCTGATCGGCCTGACGATTTTTCTTCTTCACCTCCTGTCATATCTGTTGCGTCTTCTTGCCGGGGAAAGCCCCTTGGACGCCAAGGAAGCGGACCTCAGTGAGTAGGTTGTTGCGGCAAGTGAAACAGGGGCCTCGGGGGGTGGTTGTTCGGTGGAGTAAGGGAAATGGATGCGGGTGGAACTGAAGCTGTCGTCTATGTAATCGTCGTCCTGCTGATTCTGGCCTTCTTTCTCGGATCCGGCATGTGGATTTTCGCCGGTCTGCTGATGGTAAGCGCGGTCAGCTTGATGGTGCTGTTGGATATGAGCATTTTTCGCGTTGGCTCGATCCTGCGCGGCAACATGTGGGCCAAGGCCTGTTCTTGGGAACTGGCGTGCATACCCCTCTTCGTTTGGATGGGCGAGTTGCTGTTTCGAACGGACATATCCGATCGGCTTTTCTCGGGACTGCGCCCCTGGGTATCCTGGCTGCCGGGTCGGTTGCTGCATACCAATGTGTTTGGATGCGCGCTGTTCGCTGCGGTCAGCGGATCGAGCACGGCGACCACCGCGACCATAGGCAAGATCACCACGGTCACGCTGATTGACCGGGGCTACGATGAAAAGCTGGCGATCGGATCGGTCGCGGGGGCTGGCACATTGGGCCTTCTGATTCCGCCGTCGATCGTGATGATCGTCTACGGCATCATCGTCGAGCAATCGGTGGCGCGGCTGTTCGCCGCGGGACTGCTGCCGGGCCTGATGGTGGCCGGACTCTACTCCGCCTACATCGTTATCCGCGCCTTGATGAACCCGAACGTAGCCGGCATCAAGGACAAGTCGTACACGGCCAGGGATTTCCTGCATTCCCTGGCCGACCTGGCGCCGATCCTGGTGCTGATGCCGATCGTTCTGGGCGGCATCTACAGTGGCATTGCGACACCGACGGAAGCGGCGGCGTTGGGTGTTTTCGGCGCGCTCCTCATTCTTTTGCTCACCGGTCAGTTCGTCTGGAAAATCGTGTTCGAGTCGCTGATGGGCGCGGTGCGCATCACCTGCATGGTGGTGACCATTGTGGTCGCCGCGTCATTCATGTCGACCGCCATGGGCTATTTGCACGTTCCACAGGAGATTTCGGCGGGCATTGCCTATCTCGAACTCGGGCGCTACGAGCTTCTGTTCATTCTGTTCTTGTTCTACATCGTGCTCGGGCTGTTCCTGGAAGGGATCTCGATCATGGTGATGAGCCTTCCGATCACCTATCCGCTGATCCTGGAACATGGGTTCGACCCGATCTGGTTCGGCGTGTTCCTGGTCATCACCGTGGAGTTGGCCCAAGTCACCCCTCCGGTGGGATTAAACCTTTATGTACTGCAGGGATTGACCGGCCGGTCCATCGGCCACGTGGCCGTCGCGGCCTTTCCGTTTTTCTTATTGTTGTGCCTGGGCGCGTTGATAATCACCATCTTCCCCGAAATCGCCCTTTGGCTGCCGAACCAGTTGATCACCAAATAGACTTACGTAGCGGGATCGTTACAGAAATCGTCACGGCCTGCCGATCGAACGTTCGTGTCTTTCGACCAGCCTGCAACCGCCCACGGTTGGTCCGCGGCGCGCGGCGCCGGCGCTTAGCCGCGGCCGAGCGCCGACCACATTCTTAGTGAATCCGCGCTCCTCGCCGGCCGGCGCGCGGATCGCGCTCGCCGGCGTCTTCGTCGAAAAGGTCGGCCAGGTTCTTCATCATGGTGCCGCCAAGTTCCTCGGCGTCGGCAATGGTGACGGCCCGCCGGTAGTAGCGGGTGACGTCGTGGCCGATGCCGATGGCGGTGAGTTCGACCAGCGAATGCGTCTCGATCCAGGCGATGACGTCGCGCAGGTGCTGTTCCAGGTAGTTGCCGGGATTGGCCGAAAGGGTGGCGTCGTCGACCGGCGCGCCGTCGGAAATCACCATCAGAATGCGCCGCTGCTCGGGGCGGGCCATCAGCCGGTTGAAGGCCCACAGCAGGGCCTCGCCGTCGATGTTCTCCTTGAGCAGGCCTTCGCGCAGCATCAGGCCGAGATTGCGCCGGGCGCGCCGCCACGGGGTGTCGGCCGCCTTGTACACGATGTGGCGCAGGTCATTGAGGCGGCCGGGGTTCTTGGGCTTGCCGGCCTCCACCCACTGCTCGCGCGAGTCCCCGCCCTTCCAGGCGCGAGTCGTGAAGCCGAGGATCTCCACCTTCACCCCGCAGCGTTCGAGCGTGCGGGCGAGGATGTCGGCGCTCATGGCAGCCACCGTGATGGGGCGGCCGCGCATCGAGCCCGAATTGTCGATCAGCAGGCTCACCACGGTGTCGCGGAAGTTGATGTCGGATTCGCGCTTGAATGAAAGCGGATGCACCGGGTCCACTACGATGCGGGCCAGCCGGCCGGCGTCCAGAATCCCCTCGTCGAGGTCGAACATCCACGATCGGGTCTGCTTGGCCATCAAGTGGCGCTGCAACCGGTTGGCCAGCGTCGAGACGACCCCCTGCAGGTGCGAAAGCTGCTGGTCCAGGTGGGTGCGAAGCCGGCCCAGCTCTTCGGCCTCGGCCAGCTTGTCGGCCTCGATCACCTCGTCGAAGCGGTTGGTGTAGACTCGGTAGGAATCTTCGCCGGCCATGCCCGCGTTGGGCAGTCTGGACTGCCAACGGGCGGGGCCCGAGGGCATCTCGTCTTCGCCGCCTTCAATCATGCGGTCCTGCTCGGCCACCGCGGTGCCTTCACCGTCTTCGGATTCCTGGGACTCGTCGCCGTCGCCCGGCAGGGGATAGTCGCTGTCCTGCTCGCCGCCGGTGGATTGGGGCGGCGGCTGGTCCTGCGAGGCGCCGTCGTTTTCGGCCTCGTCCTCGGGCTCGGGCGGCACGTCGGTGTCCTCGGCGATTTCCAGGACGTGCATCATTTCGCGCACCGTGGAGGCGAAATCCTCCTGGTCGTCCATGCGCTCCTCGAGGCGGGCGAGCAGGGGGCCGACGCGCTGTCCCAGCCACGGCCGCCAGAGGTCGGCCAGGTTGGCCGCGGCGGTGGGCAGGGGGGCGGCGGTCAGTCGCTCGCGGACCAGCAGGTGAAGGGCGTCGGCCAGCTGGCTGTCGTCGCGGCTGGCGATCTCGGCCAGGCCGCCGGCCCGACAGGTCTCCTCCAACCTGAAGGCCAAGTTCTGGGCGACGCCGGCCATGTCGCGGGCGCCGATGGCCTCGACGCGGATCTGCTCGATGGCGTCGAACATGCGTCGAGCCTGAAAGCCTGACGGCAGGCGCCGGCGGTGCACCGCCTCGTCATGATAGCGCAGCTTCAGCGCAAAGGCGTCGGCGACGCCGCGCAAGCGGGTCAGTTCCTGGCGGGTCAGGCGGCGCGACGGTGCCGGCAGGCGGGCGGCGCCTTCGGACGTCCCTGGGTTGCCGTGGACGTACTCGACGACGATTTCGCCGCAGTCGGCCACGGCCTTCAGGCAGGCGGTGGTGACGCGTTTTACGGTGTCGCGGGGATCGTCGCTCTCGCTCACGGGGTCCGTCCGGCTTGACTCGGCCGTCCTCAGACGGCGGTGGTGGTGGCCAGCGATTCGGGGAGGTCTTCTCCGAAGCAGCGCTGGTAGTACTCGGCGACGATCGGACGTTCCAGTTCGTCACACTTGTTGAGGAAGGTTACCCGGAAGGCGAACCCGCGGTTGCCGAAGATCTCGGTGTTTTCGGCCCAGGTGATGACGGTGCGCGGGCTCATCACGGTCGAGATGTCGCCGTTGATGAAGCCGGTGCGCGTCAACTCGGCGACGCGGACCATGGCGGCCACCTCATCGCGGCCCTCGGCGCCGGCGTGAGTCGGCACCTTGGCCAGCACGATGCGGACCTCGTCGTCGTGCGGCAGGTAGTTCAGCGTCGCGACGATGTTCCAACGGTCCATCTGACCCTGGTTGAGCTGTTGGGTGCCGTGATAGAGCCCGGTGGTGTCGCCAAGGCCGACCGTGTTGGTGGTCGAGAACAGGCGGAAACAGGGGTGTGGGCGCAGGACGCGGTTCTGGTCCAGCAGCGTGAACTTGCCCTCCACCTCGAGCACGCGCTGGATGACGAACATGACGTCGGGGCGCCCGGCGTCATACTCGTCGAAGACCAGCGCGGTGGGATGCTGCAGCGCCCAGGGCAACAGGCCTTCCCGGAACTCGGTGACCTGCTTGCCGTCGCGCAACACGATGGCGTCTTTGCCGATGAGGTCGATGCGGCTGACGTGGGAATCGAGGTTGACGCGGATGCACGGCCAGTTGAGGCGGGCCGCCACTTGTTCGATATGGGTCGACTTGCCGGTGCCGTGGTAGCCCTGGATCATGACCCGGCGGTTGCGCGCGAAGCCGGCCAGGATGGCCAGGGTGGTATCGTGGTCGAACTGGTAGGCTTCATCGACGTCGGGCACGTACTCGGCGCCCATGCTGAAGGCCGGCACCTCCATGTCGCAGTCGATGCCGAAGCACTGGCGCACCGAGACCATGATGTCGGGGGCATCCAGCGGGAAGCTGGTGTCGGCGTGGTGGATCGAGGCGGACGCAGTCATTTCATCGAGTTCCGTTTCTTTTCAAGATCGGGCCGAGCATGCAAAGACCGCTGATGGCGGCCGGCTTCATGGGGCCAAGCTCTGCATGATGGTATGATAGGCTTGGTTGATGCGCTTGAACATCTCTTCCGATGCCTTGTTGCCGCCGTTGACGTCGGGATGGTGGCGCTTGACCAGTTGCTTGTAGCGCGCCTTGACGACGTCCACCGTGACCGGCGGAGTGAGGTCGAGAACGACCAGAGCCGCCTCCTCGGCCGAGTTGGTCTCGGGGTGGTGGGGCGGTGGGCGCGGACCGGCCTCGGCCTCGTTTTCGAAAAGGTCGAACGGATCGCCACCGCCTGCCCGGGAAAACCGAAAGCCCGATGGGCGGACGCCGAACGGCCAAGTCGGTCGCCGGCCGACGGTGTCGCGTCGGATCTCAGCCTCGATCTGCTCTTCGCTCATGCCCTCGTAGTAGTTCCATGAGGCGTTATACAGCCGGACATGCTCCAGACAGAACCAGTTGTAGGCATCCAGACGGTCGCGCGACTTCGGCGCCCGGTACTCTCCCGGGCGGTCGCATCCCGGCCAGTCGCACGGGCGTTCGTGGTCGCGCACATACGCAAACGCCTCAAC
The DNA here is from genome assembly GCA_034003665.1 of Rhodospirillales bacterium. Taxonomy (GTDB): domain Bacteria; phylum Pseudomonadota; class Alphaproteobacteria; order Rhodospirillales; family Shumkoniaceae; genus Shumkonia. The sequence continues at coordinate 7,042 of JAVEYE010000178.1, forward strand.
GCCCGGCTTGTAGCCGTTGAAGGGTCTGGCTCGTCCTTTGGCCATGGGCGCAAATATGCGCCCTCGACCTGCTGATGACAACCCGTGGCGGGTGGATTCAGGATCGGCGCAGGTCGCCGATGCTGACCACCAGGACACCGCCGAGGATGAGGGTGAGGCCGGCCATCTTGGCCAAGGACAGCGGCTCACCCAGGATGACGGCCGAGGTCAGAACGCCGACCACGGGCACGCCAAGCGAGCCGACGGCGGTGCTGGTAGCCGGCAGGTCCCGCATGACGACGACGAACGCCCACAGGCAGAAGGCGGTGGCGAGCATGCCGTTGTAGGCCAGCACGGCGACGAGCGGGATCGACCATTCGACGGCCGGCGGTCCCTCGGCGAGAATGGCTGTGGGAACCAGGACGGCGGCGCCCAGCAGCATCTGCCAGGGGGCTAGGTCTAGGGCCTGCACGGCCCGACCGCGCGAACGCATGTGAACGATGACGCTGGCCGAAATCATCGCGGCCAGCACAAGCAGCCCGTTTCCGAGCAGGGTCGGGCCGCTGCCGAGGGTCAGCGCGGCCGGCCCCGACAGGACGACGACGCCGAGCAGACCCAGGGCGACGCCCAGCAGCTTGCGGTGGTGCAGGCGTTCGCCCAGGAAAATTGCGGCCAGCGGCGCCACCCACAGCGGCGTGGTATAGGCGAAGATGGCCGAGCGGCCGGCCTCGATGTACTGCACGCCGAGATGGATGAGGGCCATGTTGGCGCCGACCTGGCCGATGCCGACCGACAGCAGGACGCCCCAGTGGCCGCGGCGGGGCAGGCGAAGCCGGCCGAGCGCGGCCAGCAAGCCGAACAGGTCGATGGCGGCCAGGACGTGGCGGGCGGCGGCGAACCACAGCGGCGGGATGTGGG
>JAVEYE010000179.1:0-7893 GCA_034003665.1 Rhodospirillales bacterium
GTCCGACCGCAATGCGCAAATGGACGGCGCGGGGCGGATGCCTGCGGCGTGGCACGAGGAAGCCTCGGTGCGTGTGGCGAAGCCGTTTCCGGAGGATTTCCGTCGAGGCAGGTGCGTTCCGGGCGCCCTTCGGCATCGAACCCTGAAGACGGGGCTCCGAACGGTTGCCGGGCGAGGGATCGGCCTCCGAATTGGCAGTCGAGATAGCCCCCGCTGAGGGCTCTTGAGGCGATCGCCGATTTCCGCTCAGGCGCACGAAGCGCTGTTGACGTCATCCCCAGCGTAGCCCGCCTCTCATTCACGAACGGCAGAGCCACCGGCGGCAGGCCTGTTAAAATTTTATGGGATCTCCTTGACTGTGGAGCAGCGAGGCGACCCAGTTAACCTATTGTAATAAAAATATTTTTTGAACAGCATGGCCGGTCCGAAGAGTCCTGCAGAAAGTGCGCCTCAGTCCGACTTGTTTCGCGCGCCTCTATCATCCTGTTGGAGTCTCGGTTTCTTCGGAAAGCTGGCGCGCCTCTTCAAGCGAGGCGCCGACCGGAGTTTGATCGTGCTCCTCGTAGAGCTGCTCCAACAGGGCCCGGCGGTCGGCGGCCAGTTCGCGGAACAGCATCCACACCATCGCGTAGAGAACCAGGATGAATGGCAGCGCCGCCAGGATGGAGGCGGCCTGCAGCCCGCGCAGTCCGCCGGTGGCGATGAGGGTCAGGCAGATCGCGGCGATCAGTACGCCCCAGGTCAGCCGTTTGGCCAGCGAGGGCTTGACGCTGCCGCGATCCGTCAGTTGGGCCACGATGTAGGATGCCGAGTCGGCCGAGGTGATCAGGAACAGGAACACCAGCACCATGCCCAGCACCGACAGAAACTGCGTGAACGGGAACGCCTCGAAAAACCGGAAAAGCGAGGTGGTGATGTTTTTTTCCACGGCCTCGGCGATGCCCGCCCCGCCGACCAGATCGAAGTGCAGGGCGGCCCCGCCGAAGATCCCCATCCAGACGCAGGCGAGGAGGGGTGGCACCACGAGGACGCCGATGACGAACTCACGGACCGTCCGGCCATAGGAAATGCGCGCGACGAACGTGCCCACGAACGGCGACCAGGCAATGACCCACGCCCAGTAGAAGATGGTCCAGCCGGCCGCCCAGTCGGCATTGCGGTGGGGATCGGTCTGCAGGCTCATGAAGATGAAATTCTGAAGGTAACTGCCCATGGCCTGCATGAAGCTGTTCAGGATGGCAAGGGTCGGTCCGAAGAGCAGCACGAACACCATCAGCCCGATGGCGATGGTCAGGTTGATGGTGGAAAGAATCCGGATGCCTTTGTCCAGGCCGGTCGACGCCGACAGGATGTAGGCCAGGAACATGACGCCCAGGATGATGGCCTGCCACATGAAGTTCTCGGGCACGCCGTAAAGATAACGGAGGCCGCCGTTGACCTGAAGAACACCCAAACCAAGGGATGTGGCGACACCCATGACCGTGGCGACGACGGCGAAAACATCCAGCGCGCCGCTGATCTGCCGGCCGCCCGGCAGGGGCCGGACGAGCGGATCCATGACGGCCGAAACCAGGCCCGGCTTCTTCTTGCGGAACTGGAAAAAGCCGATGATAAGGCCGACGATCGAGAAAGCCGCCCACTGGCTGACGCCCCAGTTGAAGAAGCTGTATTGCAGGGCGAGGCCGGCGGCCTCCGGCGTGCCGGCCACCGCCAGGGCGTGCGGCGGGGCGATGAAATGGGTGACGGGCTCGGCCACCCCGTAGAACACCAGACCGATGCCGAAGCCCGCCGCCAGCAGCATCGATATCCATGAGTAGTATGAAAACTCCGGCTCGCTGTCGGGCGGGCCCAGCTTGGTGTCGCCGTATTTGGAGAAGGCGAGAAAGACCAGGACGATGACGAATCCGAAGACGGACATCAGGAAGAACCAGCCGAAATTGTGGGTGGTCCAGTCCAGGCCGGCCTGGGCGCCCGCGGCGAAGGTTTTGGGCGCGATGGCGCCGATCATGACCAGGACGGCGATGATCGCCACCGAGACGAGGAAAACGGGTTGTCGAAAAATGATTGGCATGGCCGCTCCGAAACCGGGAAAACGTCAACGCTTCAAGAAAACCGATTCCTGGTGAGACGGCGGATACAAACCCGAAAGCCGGCGCGTCGCCTCAAGGACAAGTGCGAAATTCCCCTTGAATCAGGCCGTTAGCGCCGAGAGGACAGCGAAACAATCGGTTTTTCCGGCCGCGTTGCCCCGGTCCAGGGGGCAGACCCGGATGTGGTTCGGTTTGGTGCCGGTCGGTCAGGTGCGGCGCTCGATCAGCGCCTTCAATTCCCGGATCTCGTCTCGCAGGTGACGGAGTTCCGTCTCGACGGGCGTTATCTTCGGCGGGCCCTCGGCGGCCTCCTGCTCCTGGCGATGCACGATCTGCAGGGCGTCGACGATGATGCCGATGAACAGGTTGAGAATGGCGAAGCTGGTCACCACGATGAAAGGCACGAAGAACAGCCAGGCCGAGGGAAAGGCCGCCATCACCGGACGGACGATGCCCATCGACCAGCTTTCCAGGGTCATGACCTGGAACAGCGTGTACATGGAACGGCCGATGCTGCCGAACCACTCTGGAAACACGGCCCCGAACAGCTTGGTCGCCAGCACCGCCCCCACGTAGAAGCACAACAGGATGATCGAACCGACGGCGGCCAGACCCGGGATGGCGGTCAGCAGCGCCGCCACCACGCGGCGCATGGTGGGGACCGCCGAAACCAGCCGGAGCACCCGGAGGATGCGCAGGGCCCGCATGACGGCGAACGGCCCGGCCGCCGGCATGAGCGCGATGCCGACGATGATGAAGTCGAAGACGTTCCATCCGCTGCGGAAGAACGCCAAACCCCGGTAGGCCAGCTTGGCGGCGATCTCGGCGACGAACACGGCCAGCACGGCGCGGTCGAACGCAAGCAGCAGGGGCCCCGCCGCCGCCATTGCCGGCGGCCAGGTTTCGAGCCCCAGGGAAATGCCGTTCAGGACGATCAGCCCGATGATGATCCGCTGAGCGAAATGCCCCTCGACCCACTGGCCGAGAGCGACGCGCGCACCTGCGGGTTCCGAAGTGACCGTCACGAACCGTCCTCCTGTTGACCGGGCGGGTGCCCGGAGGCGCCTCCGAAATGGGGAGGGAATGGAGGTTTTCAAGGCACGTCCAAGGTCCCCGCAAAGACCCGGTTCTGGGAATGTCGGCGGGCCAAGGCGGCGGAACGGCGCCTGCGCGGCGGCGAAGGTAAATCCAAAACCATCGACCTAATGCCACGCTCTCGGGTTTTGCCTTTTTTGGTCGGTTACCCACTGAGGGAAAATGGAACCGCGCGGACGCATGGCGGGTCTCGACATACGCGAAAAAAGGGCTGAAGAACCTCGCCTTATCTGACGTAATGGCTTACGTTCAACGACAAATGCGCCGGCAGAGCGGCGGCATTCCGCAATTTCGAGTCTCAACAGTTTCGTTGTCCGACACAGTCCTATGGTCGATCCGATGGATCCAAGCGGGAGCGAATCCCCAAAGCCGACCCGCCTTCTTCTCATCGCCGTGTCGGTTCTTTTCGTGCAGCAGACGTTCATATCCCTGAGTCGGCTGATCCTGCCGGTTCTGGCTCCGGTCATTTCAGAGGAGTTGGCCATCAATCCGGCGCTGGTCGGGGCCTACTCGGGCATCCTGTCATCGGCGGCGATGGTGCTGGCCATGGGCGCCGGCGGCTTCATAGAGCGGTTCGGCGGTTGGCGGATGTGCCAGATCGCCCTGCTGGCGACCGGCGTCGCCATGTTCATGGCGGCGCCCGGGGTGTTGATCCTGTTCGCCGTCTCGGCGGTCCTCATCGGTCCCGGCCCCGGCGTGTCGACCCCGGCCAGTTCCCACGTCCTGTCCCGCCATTGCCCGCCGAAGCGGGCCCCGTTCTTCTTTTCGATCAAGCAGACCGGCGTCCCCGCCGGCGGCCTCCTGGCCGGCCTGCTCGTGCCGTTTCTCGCCATGCAGTTCGGGTGGCGCGGGGCCTTCTTGGCGACCGGCGTCCTGTACGTGTTTCTCGCCCTGCTGCTTCAACCGTTCCGCGCGCAGTTCGACGACGACCGGCATGCGGGGCGCCGCTCGTTTCTGGCCGACGCGCGGGCCACGCTGCGGGCGGCGACCGCCGATTCCCGCATGCGTCACTTGGTGATGGCGGCTTTCGCCTTCGTCGGCCTGCAGGGGCTTTTCGATTCCTTTTTCGTCACCTACCTGGTGAACGGGCTGGGCCATTCGCTGACCACGGCTGGCACGGTGTTTTCGGTGGCCCAGGGGGTTGCCGTCGTCACCCGCATCCTGTGGGGGGCGATTGCCGGGGCATGGGCTTCGCCCCGGGTCGTCCTGGCCGGTCTCGGCCTGGTCATGGCGGGTGCCGCGGCCGCAATGGGCTTGATGGCCTCGGCCTGGTCCGTCACCGCCATCATGGCCGTGGCCGTCGTCTACACCGCCACAGCCTTCAGTTGGCATGGCGTGCTTCTGGCCGAGGTGGCGCGCTTGGCGCCGGCCGGGCGCGTCGGCGCCACCACCGGCGGCGTCATGGTTTTCATCATGGCCAGCGCCACCCTCTATCCGCTCGTCTTTGCAGGCATTCTTGCCATTTCAGGCAGCTTTGGCGTCGGCTACCTGGTCGCCGCCATCCCAGCCTTGATTGTCGGTCTCGGGCTTCTTCGAAGGACCGAAGGCAAACCCTCCGACGGCGGTTGATCGGCCCGCCTGCTCCATCCGGCGAAGCGTGGAAGCAGAGCCGATCCGGCAATGAAGGAAAATCATGAATTCACACACCGCTTCAAAGCGGTGGATTATCAACGAGTGGTCAAAGCAATGATAAAGAAAGTTTTTTCTGTCACGAGGGCGATACAACGCCGATCACAAAAATGACACGGGGCGACTCGCTGCCCAAGACGTTCATTCTGGCGCAAAAAATACTTTGATGAGTCGCCCGTAACGTATCCGCTGTCGGGGTCCAATTGACCAGCCAAATCCCCGGTAGTATCGAATCACAAACTGCCCGAAGCCGGAATCTTAAAACGCAATAAAGGCCGGAGAAAATCCCGGCCTTCCTGCAATCCCGATTGCGTCCAAACGTCGAAAAAACCCTGCCCATCAACGATCTTCGCGTTCTTCACAGGCGACTACTTCAACACCCGCTACGTGCTTGCCAACGACAAGGTCCCCGACGGTGGACTGGCGATCAAGAGCATCGCCAAGACCACCGCCAAGGGCGGCACGGTGAGTTGGGATTCCGACAGCGGAACCGCCATCTACAGGGCCAAGGCGGGCTTCGCCGGCAAGGATTACGTGGAGTACGCGGCCCAGGATGTCGACGGCAGCACCGATGCCGCGCTGATCCACTTCGACGTCCTCCTGGCCTGACCGGCTCGCTTTCCAAACCGTGGCGGCCGCCGGAATTTAGGCGGCTGCCGCCTTTGGCGCCGGCATCGGCGGATCATCCGCGCCCTCGACGGCGTCAGGCGCGCCAGAAGGATGGCACGAAGATCACAAAGATGGAGAACACTTCGAGCCGGCCCACCAGCATTCCCGCCACCAGCATCCACTTGGCTGAATCCGACAGGCTCTGGAAATTGCCGACTGGGCCGATGGTGTCACCGAGGCCGGGGCCGACGTTGCACATGGCGGTACCGGCCCCCGACAGGGCCGTCACGAGGTCGAGGCCGTCGAAGGTGAGCGCCGCCGACAGCGCCGCAAAGAACAGGATGAAAAAGCAGAAATAGCTGACCACCGATCCGATGACCTCGTCCTTGAGCGGCTGGCGATTGAAGGTCGGCATGTAGACGCCGTGCGGCTGGATGAGCCGTTTCAATTGCAGGCGCGCCGCCTCGAACATGATCTGGAAGCGGAACAACTTGATGCCGCAGGCCGTCGATCCGTAGCAGCCGCCGACGAACATCAGAAAGAACATGAAGCCGATGGGAAAGGAGCCCCACTGCGTGTAGTCGGCCGACGCGTAGCCGGTTCCGGTCATGATCGAGGTGACGTTGAAGGCGCTCAAGCGCAGCGCCGTCATCGGATGATAGCCTTGCTCGAAAACGAGCCATCCCGCGATCAAGGCAGTCGATGTCGCGAGGACGGCGGCGAAGGCGCGGACCTGGGTGTCCCGGAAAATGGGCCGCCACTCGCCGTGCACGATGCGCAGGTACAGCATGAAGGGGATGCCGCCCGCGACCATGCCGGCCGTGACGATGGCATCGACGGCGGCGCTGTCGAAATGGCCGATCGACGCATCGGAGGTGGAATAGCCCCCGGTCGCGATGGTTGTCATGGCGTGAACGACGGCTTCGACCAGGTTCATGCCGGCCAGCATCAAGGCGGCGATCAGGATGGCCGTGAACGCAAACAGGATCAGCGTGATGCCGGCCGACAGCTGGGCGGCGCGCGGCAGAATCTTGCCCTCGGTCTCGAAGGCTTCGGCGCGAAACATCTGCATGCCGCCGATGCGCATTATCGGCAGGATCGAGATCGTCATGACGACGATGCCGAGCCCCCCCAGCCACTGAAGGACGGCGCGCCACAAAAGGATGCCCGACGGCAGGGTGTCGAGGCCGGTGAGCACGGTCGAGCCGGTGGTGGTGATTCCCGACATCGCCTCGAAATAGGCATCGGTCAGGCTGAGCTCCAGGGGCGACAGCAGGAACGGAATCGCCGCGAAAAACGTGAGCACGGTCCAGATCAAGGCGGTCAGGATGAACGCTTGGCGGATCGAAAAGGTGCCGCTCGGGCAGCGGTTGGCCAGGATCAGGCCGCCGCCGGCCGACAGGGTAATCGCGGCAGACGCCGAGAACGCCTTCCAGTCGGCGTTGTCTTCGATGGCGTCGAAGATCGCGGGAACGCACATTCCAAGGGAAAGGATGACCAGGAGCACGCCGATGGTGAACAGAACCGGCCGCAGGTCGAAGGCGAGGAAGCTTGGCCGCGCGCGGATATCCATCGGCGCGAGTGAACCGGGAATGGAGGCCGGCGTCTCGGACGTCGACTCTATGGGGAATCGGTCCTGGAACATCGGGGGTGGGGGCTAACGGGCGTGGCGCCAGCCGGCACTGCGCGCCTCGTCGTCGCTGCAAAAGGTTCGGCCGGCCACCGCCGCGGTATCGACGTCCTTGTAGCCGGGATCGAGCGGGCCGAAATACCGGCGTCCCATCATGGGTGACGTGACGGCCTTGATCACGCAGGGATCGCGGCGGGTGATCGGCTCGGGCAGGACCTGCAGCCCGGCAATCCGCCAGGGGAATTCGGTATCCGCCTTCGCCGCCTTCATGGCCTGCACCTCCAACGGCAGACGCTTTCCCTGCCGCCAGGCTGCTGGGTTGACGAACCCGCCTTTCCATATGCCGATGGGCACGCTGCGGGCACGCCGTTCGGCGATCCTGTAGTGCAAGGGGGCGTCCGGCAGCGCGGTGGCGAGTCCGGTGGTCAGCATGGCCTCGGCAAGGTCGGTGCCGCCGATCCAGCATGTCGAGGAATCCTCGCCGGCAATCGCCTCGCAGGTGGGGACGGTGTTCGCCAGATCGATCAGCTTCCTCAGCGCCAAGGCGGCATCGCGCCCGCATGTCGTCAGATGCCGGTTGTGATCGCAAAGCTGTCCGAGTTCGGGCGCGTCGATGTTGGCGAGGCGAACCGTTTCACCGCGGATTTCCATCGTGTCGCCGTCGATGACGGCAACCGAAGGCCGGGCGGCGTCGCCGGAGCCGAGGGGCGGCGTGTGCGGCTGCGACGCCGTTCCCATGGCGAACGCACCGCCGGCCACAACGGCCGCGGCGAAAGCCAGCAAGGTGTCGAAGCGCATGGGGCTTCTCCTTCATCAACGGGATGCCGCGCCCGGAAAGGG
>JAVEYE010000180.1:0-7888 GCA_034003665.1 Rhodospirillales bacterium
CGACAGCGCCCCATACCGCTCATCAAGATCAAAAAATCCAGGCTGACCCGACATCAACGCCTCCGTCTTCGTCCAGAGGCCAGTGAATCAGATCAGGGCGGAAATGACCAGTTTTTAGAGGCGTCCAGATGGCGACGATGCGGGCGTTGATGGGAATTTCCTCGCCTTTCAGGTTGTTCGGATAGCCGCCGCCGCTCCAGCGTTCGTGGTGGCAAAGGGCGATTTCGGCGGCGCGCTTCATGGTCGGTTGGTGGGAGACCGAAAGAATGCGGTGCCCGATGGCGCAATGACCCTTGATGGTCTCGAACTCCTCCTCGGTCAGCCGGCCGGATTTCATCAGAATGCGATCGGGAATGCCGATCTTGCCGACGTCGTGCAGCGGGGCCGCCAGCTCGATCTGGTGGCGCTGCTCCGCGGACCAGCCCAAGGCCTCGGCCAGGATGCCGGCGTACAATCCGATGCGCGTGTTGTGGGCGCCGGTGTCGGTGTCCCGGAACTCGGCGGCGACAGCGAGGTGACGGGCGGAGTCCTCGTCCGCGGCGTCAAGCATGCCGGCCAACGCCTGCGCCTCCATGGCCTTGCGGCGCACCTGTCCCATTAACTCCTGTTGGGCGGTCCGTTGCGAACGATGGCGGTCATAGCGCTCGCCGGCCTGCTGCACGACGTTGAACAGATGCGTGAAATCGACCGGCTTCAACAGGAAATCGGAGGCGCCGTGGCGCAGGGCGGCGATCGCCGAGGCGGTGTCGCCATGGCCTGTCATGACCAGAAACTCGATATCCGGAAGGTCCCGTTTGCGGACCTCGGCAAGCAGATCGATGCCGGATTTTCCAGGCATCTTGAGGTCGGAAAGCACGACCCCGATGGCGTCTTCTTCGCTGGCCAGGATGCCAAGGGCGTCGTCGACGTTCGCGGCTTCGAGACAGGAAAAGCCCTTCAGCGAAAGATAACCGACGACCGATGAGCGCACGATGGGCTCGTCATCGACCACCAGAACTTTGGCGGATGAAATCTGGCCTCCTGAAACCTGTTTCGAATGGTTGCTGCGGGGACTGCCCAGTGTCATGGCTTTATCATCTTTTCCTATGGGTCTGCCTGCCGTTCCGCCATGAGGCGAGCCTCGATTCCGCCTTCAGCGCTCATGATCCGAGGATCTGGCATCCAGCGTTCGTCGGATGATCTGCCCAAGTTCGCTGGGCTCGACCGGCTTGCGGACCACTTCATTGATACCGACGGCTTTGCGCGACAGGGCCGAGGCCGGCGGCGCATAGCCGGTGCACAGGATGATCGGAATGTCGGGGCGCAACTCGCGCAGCTTGCGGGCCAATACGTCGCCAGTCATGTTCGGCATCACTTGGTCGGTCACGACGATGTCGAATTGATCCTTCATCGACTGGAAAACCGCCAGCGCGGCGGCCGGACTGGTCAGGGCTTCGACCTTGTAACCGAAATGCTCCAGGTAGGTTCCGATTGACTGCAGCACCATGCGTTCGTCGTCGACCAGAAGAATGCGTTCGGTCCCGCCGAATTCAGCGCGGGTCTTCTTGACATCCTTGGTCGTCTCGGCGCGGGCGCAAGGCAGGTAGATGCTGAAGGAGGTTCCCTTGCCGGGCTCGCTCACCACCTCGATCCCGCCGCCATGGTCCTGCACGATTCCGTGGACGGCGGCCAGGCCAAGGCCGGTTCCGGCGCCGACCGGTTTGGTGGTGAAGAAGGGGTCGAATGCACGAGCCAGCGTATAGGGGTCCATGCCGCATCCGGTGTCACCGACACGCAGGCAGGCGTACTGCCCGGGGGCGAGGTCGTGCCCGGCGACGCCTATCGTCGTCGTCGTCGTAATGTCCTCGACGGTGATTTCGATGGCGCCCCCCGTATCCCCGATGGCATCGGCGGCGTTGGAGCAGAGGTTGAGCAGCACCTGATGGATCTGCGTGGTGTCGGCCAGCACCGTGACGGCGTTTTCGGCCACGCTCCAGCGGATCGAGATGGTCGACGGGATCGACGCATGAATCAGCTTCACGGCTTCGTCGACGATGGCGTTCAGGCTCACCGGCTTCAGGTTGGCCTCGCGGCGCCGACTGAATGCCAGCAACTGTTGAACCAGTTCCTTGGCGCGGTCGGAGGCGACCATGACCTGATCCAGATTGAACTGAACGTCGGCGTCGGGGTCCAGCTTCTCGATGGCGATCTGGCAATGGCCCAGAATGCCGGTCAGAATGTTGTTGAAATCGTGCGCGACGCCGCCGGCCAGGGTTCCAACCGCTTCCAGCTTCTGGGCATGGCGGAGTTGCTCGTCCATTCGCCGCTTGTCGGTGGTGTCCTCGGCGACGATGAGGAAATTGCTGATGTCGCCGCTCGAGTTGATGATCGGGCAGATTGCCGTCGAGGACCAGAACAGTTCACCGTTCTTGCGGCGATTTCGTATCTCGCCGCGCCATTCGCGGCCGGACATGATGGTGGTCCACATTTCGTCGAACTGCTCGGCGTCGGCGTCTTCGGATTTGAGGAAGGCGGGCGTCTTGCCCAGCGTTTCGTCCGACGTGAAGCCGGTATTCTCGTAGAAGCGCGGGTTGGCGTATTCGATGATGCCGTCGAGATTGGTGATCAGGGTGGCGGCCGGGCTTTGTTCAACCGCCAACGACAGCTTGCGAAGAGTCTCCTCGGCTTGGCGGCGCTCGGTGATGTCGACGGCGACCCCGACGCAACCGCGGTACTCATCGTTGTCGTCGAGCATCGGCTGGAACCTGAAGGCGAAATAGCGGCCGGCCATGGAAGCGGTCGCGTGGACGGTGGTGCCGCCCCGCGCCTGGTTGGCGGCGTCGACGATTTCGGGATGCTCTGCGTAGACCTCGGTGACCGTGCGGCCGACCATTTCTTCGGCGCGTCCCCCAGGGCTGCCCAGTTCCATGCCCCGACAGAGGGTGAACCGGCCGTCGGCGTCCATTGCCCACAGGGCGACGGGGGCGGCGGAAAGGACCGATTCCAGCGATGCCTGGGCATCGCGCAATGCCTCTTCGGCCCGTCGCAGGTCTGTGATGTCGACGGCGACCACCAGGGTGCTGCCGTCGGGCGTCCGGTGTTCGCGGATTTGCAGCCAATCGGTGGTCCGCTGAAGCACGAAGGGACCGCCGCCCGGATTGCGGTGACGGTCCAGGCGTTCCCGGACCCACGCCTCCCGCTCTTCATCGCTGCCGCCGATTCGGCCGGCGGTGGCGGTCTGGCGAGCCAGGTCTTCGAAGTGCATCCCCGGCTTCAGCTTGGTTTCCGGTAGGATCTGGGACTGGTAGAGTTGGTTCCACAGGACCAGCCTGTCGTTGGAATCGAAGAGGGCGAAGGAAACGGGAACCGTCTCGATGGCGTCGAGGAACTGCCGGCGGACCAGGGTTTCGCGTTCCTCTGCCGCGACGATGGCGGTGATGTCGTTGGCGGTGCCGCGGTAGCCCAGGAACGCGCCGCCCGATTCGAAGCGTGGTTTGCCGCTCAACCGAATGACGTGCAGACTGCCTTCGCGATCCTTGAGGGAATACTGGAGGTCTCGAAAGGGTTGGCGTTTGGCGAAGACCTCGTCGTGGGCTCCAATGTCGGCCGGATGAACGATCGGATTGCCCAATTCGAACGGCAACTGTCCGATGATGTCCTCGCGCGGCAGACCCAACAGGTCAACCAGCCGGTCGGATACGAAGGTATAGCGATTGTCGGTCCCGGTTTCCCACATCCAGTCCGAACTGGCTTCGGCGAAGCCCCGGAAGCGGTCCTCGCTGTCCCGCAACGCCTGCTCGGCGCGCTTGCGCACCGTGATGTCGTGGGCCACGCCCTCGATGCCGGCCACATCGCCGTCTTCGTCGAAATAGCGGCGCGCCGTGGTCAGGGCCCATAGTTCGGCACCGTCCCTGTGATGAATCCGGACTTCGTAGCCATCCAGTTTGCCGCCGTTCTGGTCCAGCAGGGTCATCAGGTCGGTCGGCGTGCCGGGATCGACGAAGAAGTCGGCGAAATGGCGGCCCAGCATTTCCTCGGGGGGGAAACCGGTCAGGTCGGCGACGGAGGGAGACATCATGATGATACGGCCGTCGCGATCGGTTCGGAAGAATGTGTCGACCATGTTGTCGAGGATGCCGCGAAGGTCCCATTCCGACCAGCGCAGAGCTTCTTCTGCCCGTTTTCTCTCGGTGATGTTGGTGTGGGAGGCGCCGACGGCGGCGACCGACCCATCGGCGGCGAAAATGGGGAACTTCACCACCATGTCGGTTTGCGGCAGTCCGTCGACTCCGACGGACTCGAATTCGAACTCGGCGGGGCGACCGGTGGCGATGACGTCGTCGTCGTGGGCGTTGAGAATGGCGGCGGTTTCCCGGGGGAATAGATCGAACAGGGTCTTTCCCTCGGTCGATGCGGCGCTCAGCCCGTGCTGGCGTTCCCACTGCCTGTTGACGAGCAACAAGCCTCCATCGATGTCCTTGACGATGATGGCGGCGGGAGAGTTGTCGATGACGGCGCGAAACCGGGCCTCGCTTTCGCGTAACGCACGCTCGACCTGACGGTGGTCCTCGCGCGTGCGGGCCGCCTTCAACTCGCGGACGAGGGTGGGAAGCAGGCGGTCGAGGCGGCCTCTCTCGATGCAGTCATGAACGCCCGCCGCTATCAGGTCGGCCGCGACGGTTGCATCGGCGGCGGCGGAAACCATGATGAACGGCACATCCCCGCCAAGTTCCCGATAGGCCTGGAAGGCGGCCGTTCCGCCGAAGGCCACGCAGTCGAGATCGGCCACCACGGCATCGCATTCATCATTCCCGAGCGCAGCGCAGAAGGCGGTTCGGGTGGCGACGCGATTGACGGTCGGGACAAACGGCCCCTTCTCCAGCGCATGCAGAAGATCCGCCGCGTCGGCTTCCGATTCCCCCACCAGAAGAACGCTGATCGGACTGTTCATGGAACTCGCCCCCACCGCCTCATCCATCGTCTTGCGGCCCGGGATACGATCACGCTTTTTATCCGGCCGTCTTCCAGCAGATCAGTTGGGCCTCGCTTCTCCGACCTCAAACAACTTTTCAACGTTGAGGACGATGAGGAGCTGGTTCTTGAGGCGGTAGATTCCCTCGGAGAAGTCTCGCCACAGGGGGTCGATGGTGGCGGGGTTCTTCTCGTACTTGTCGCCGGGCACCTCCATGACCTCGCCGACAGCGTCGATGAGCAGGGAATAGAGGTTGCCGCCGTGTTCGACGACGACGTTCATTCCCGGCTTGTCGTCGGGCCTGGGCGGCAGGCCCAAGCGCTTGCGCATGTCGATGACGGTGACGATGCGGCCCCTCAGATTGATGGAGCCGGCGATCACCGGGTCGGCCAGCGGAATGCGCGCCACATCGCGGGGGCCCAGCACGTCCTGCACCGTCAGCACCGGAATCCCGAACCACTGTCCGGCGATGGTCAGCGTAACATACTCCCGCGTTTCAAGTTCGATCGACGTCGCCGCCGATGCCTCCGGTTTGGCCGCCGCGGCTCTTGCGCTCATTGCTCACCTCCCTGGCCCCGCAGGGCATGCTGGGCGATCGCCTGGTCGACGGTCGCCACCAGCGCGTCGCGATTGAATTTCGCCACGTATTCGTCAAAACCCGCCGCGGCGCCCTCGGCCATGTCGCGTTCCCCGGCATGGGTGGAAAGGGCGATCAGCGGCAATCCCGACCACGGCCCCTGGGCCCGAAGCGCGCGGGCCAGGTCGTATCCGCTCATCCCCGGCATCTCGATATCGCTGATGATGGCGTCGAATTCGGCTCCTTCGTCACGCAACTTCAATGCCGCCGCCGCGTCCTCGACGGTCACCACGTCGTAGCCCGCCACCGAAAGCTGCGGCCGCATGAGATTGCGGAAAAACGGACTGTCGTCGATCAGCAGCAGACGCTGCCCCTTGTGGCCCTCGCCGGCCCGCGTCTTGCCGGTGCCGCCGGGGCGGCCGAACCAGTCGGAGAAGGCCCGAGTCAGGTAATAGGCGGTATCGATGACATCCGTCGCCTTGCCGGCCACCACGGCGGTTCCCACCAGACCCGGCTCGTCGGCCTTCAGTTCCACCGAGATGCGATCCTCGACGATGTCGATGATCTCGTCGACGACCAGACCCATGGAGCGGTCGCCCTCGGTGAAGACGATGGTCGGCTGACGGCCCTCGTCAGCCCATGCGTGTCCGGGATTGAACGGCACCAGCGGCATGATGTGGCCGCGGTATTGCACCATGGGCACGCCGTGCGAATGCTCGACGCTGGCCAGGTCGATCTCTTCGAGACGGGCCACCAGGGCCAAAGGCACCGCCTTCAACTCCTCGCTGCCGGCCCGGAAGACCAACAGGGACGTGACCTCCTCGCTGAAGGACACGTGACGCTCGTCGATCTCGGCCGCCTCCTCGCGGGTCACCGTCACGGCGCTGGTCGTCGCCGCGATGCCGTTGGGGTCGAGGATCATGATCACGCTGCCGTCGCCGAGAATCGTGTTGCCCGAGAACATCGAGATGTCCCTGAGAATCGGCGATACCGGTTTGACGACGATCTCCTCGGTGTCGAACACCCGATCCACGATGACGCCGAAACGATAGGTGCCGACCTGGCAGACCACGATGAACTTCTCGTCGCGGGCCAGTTCCGCGTTCTGCGTCGTCCCGTCGAGCCGCAGAAGATGGCTCAACAGAACCAGCGGCAGCAGACGGTCGCGCAGGCGCAGGACCGGCGCCTCGTTGATCATCTCGATCGAGCTTTCCGAATGGGCCGACGCGCGGACCAGTTCCAGCACGCTGATCTGCGGGATGGCGAAGCGCTCGCCGCCGCATTCCACGATCAGCGCCGAGACGATGGCCAATGTCAGTGGGATCTTGATGGTGAAGATCGAGCCCGCCCCCTCCTTCGAGGAGAACTCGATGGTGCCGCCGATCTTCTCGATGTTGGAGCGCACCACGTCCATGCCGACGCCACGGCCCGAAACATTGGTGATCTTCTCGGCCGTCGAGAAGCCGGGCCGCATGATGAACTGCTGGATCTGCTGCTCGGTCATGGCGTCGAGCTCGGCCTCGGTCGCCATGCCGTTGGCCAGCGCCTTCGCCCGGATCCGGTTGGTGTTCAGCCCGCGTCCGTCGTCGGAGATCTCGATGATGATGTGGCCGCCCTCGTGATAGGCGTTCAGCCGGATGAGGCCCTTTTCGGGCTTGCCGGCCTGAAGCCGGTCGGCCGGTCCTTCCAGTCCGTGGTCGGCCGAGTTGCGCACCATATGGGTCAGCGGGTCCTTGATCAGTTCCAGAACCTGGCGATCCAGTTCGGTGTCGGCGCCCAGCATCTGGAGCTCGATCTTCTTGCCCGATTCGACGGAGAGGTCGCGCACGATGCGCGGCAGCTTCGACCAGGCGTTGCCGATCGGCTGCATGCGCGTCTTCATCACCCCTTCCTGCAGGTCCGACGTGATCAGGCTGAGACGCTGCAGCGGCACCTTGAACTCACTGTCGTCCTTGCCGCGCACCATCTGCAGAAGCTGGTTGCGGGTCAGCACCAGTTCGCTGACCAGCGTCATCAGGTTCTCGAGCAGCCCGACGCTGACGCGGATCGACTGCGAGGCCACCGAGGATTCCTTGGTTCCCTCCGCCTCCGTACGCACCCGCGATCCCGATCCCGAGCGCTTGCCGACCGACGCGCCGGAACCGGAAGCGCCGTCTTCGCTCTCGTCGACCTCATCGGCGCCGCCGGGCGCTTCGACCGCCGGAACGGAGGCCGCCTCGACGATCGCCTCGACCACCGCCGTCGTGGCGGCGTCCGCCATCCGTTCGGCCTCCATGGCCTGGCGCAGCGCTTCGTCCGAAGCCGCCTGGATGCCCGCCGCTTCCGCCTCCGCCACTTCCTCCAGAAGTTCCGCCGCCACC
>JAVEYE010000181.1:0-7715 GCA_034003665.1 Rhodospirillales bacterium
TCGAACGCCGCCCGGGCGGGGTCGGCGGAAAGATCGAGGATGCCGTCGAACGTCACCGTGACGTCGGCGGCGCCGGTGTGGCGGAGCATGAGCCGGCTGCCGGTCATTTCCACCTTCGGACCGGGTGAGTCGGAACCGCCGCCGGACTCGCCGCCGGAAGGCAGAAGGCCCTCCAGGCGCGCCCACATCGCCGGCCATCGATCATCCAAAGTCACGCGCAGCCCGTCGACGTCAATCTCGCGCACCCGCAGGTCCAGGATGTCGCTCGGCGAATAGCGGGCCTCGATTCGCTCCACGACGGGGAGCCCCGGCCCTAAAACCAGATCGCGGATGACGGTGCGCCGCGGCTCGATGCGGGAAACGGCGAGCGATGCCTCCGGAAAGCCATGCGCGGCCAAGTACGCCTCGGCGGCGCGTTCCGCCAAGGGCACCCGCCAAACGACAACGGCACCCACGGCGGCGACCGACGCCGCCGCCGCGCCGATAAGCCACCTGCCCGTCCGCCACCCCGACATGCCTCGCACCCGTCGCTTCCAATCGCCTCCGCAACTTAAACGCTTGGGCCTGAAGCGGATAGACGGGCAGACGGCCGAGGACCACTATTTGACGGCGTCAGACGCCTTCTCAAGGTTTTCGCTCGTGTCCTGCCTCATACCCCTCCAGGTATCCCCGCAGGCGGCGAGGCCGGTGGCCAGGCTCAGCAGAAACAAGGACAGAATGATCCGGCGCAACATGGCAAGCTCCTTGCTCCAGGGTTCAACTGGAAAGAAAGCTCGCCACGGCCGGAATGGTTCCCGCCCTCCTGCGCCAGGACACAGCCTCCGACGTGTGGTCCTTTACTTGCGGCTCAGCCCTCGGCCATTTCCAGCGAATACCCCGCCGAGCGGACGGTGCGGATGGGGTCGGGCTCGCCATCGGTGTTCAACGCCTTGCGCAGGCGCCGGATATGGACGTCGACGGTGCGCTCCTCGACATAGATGTCGCGCCCCCACACCGCGTCGAGCAGATGTTCGCGCGACAACACCCGCCCGGCATGTTCCAGAAAATAGCGCAGCAGGCGGAACTCGGTCGGCCCCAGCTTCAGAGTACGGTTGCCGCGCCAGACCTTATGGGCGGCCAGATCCATGACCAGGTCGCCGCAACTCAGCGTCTCGTGGGCCGAGGACGGTTTGGCGCGGCGCAGCAGCGCGCGGATGCGGGCCATCAGTTCGCTGGGCGAGAACGGCTTGGTCACGTAGTCGTCGGCGCCGGTGTCCAGCCCGCGCACGCGGTCGGCCTCCTCGCCGCGGGCCGTCAGCATGATCACCGGCACGTCGCGGGTTTCGGGCCGGCGACGGATGCGCCGGCAGACTTCGATGCCCGAGAGGCTGGGCAGCATCCAGTCGAGAAGGACGAGGTCGGGAGCGGCCTCCTCCATCTTGAGCAGACCCTCCTCGCCGTCGGCCGCCTCTTCGACCCGATAGCCTTCCTTTTCCAGGTTGTAACGCAGCATGGCGACCAGCGCCGGCTCGTCTTCGACGATCAGGATTTGCGATGTCATGGCCACGGCGGACTCTCACATCATTCAAAAGAATAGTCGCTCTTGGCGGCCTTCGGCCGCTTCCCCGCCGGCATCACGCCAAGAACCAGAAAGTGGACGTTCTCGGCGATGTTGGTGGCGAAGTCGCCGACCCTCTCCAAGTTCTTGGCGATGAACAGCAGGTGCATGCAGGCGTTGATGTTCTTCGGATCCTCGGCCATCGCGGTCAGCAGCTCGCGGAAGAAGCTGGCGTAGAGCTGGTCGAGGTCCTGGTCGCGCCGCCACACCGAAAGGGCAAGTTCGGGATCGCGCCTGGCATAGGCGCCGAGCACGTCGCCGATCAGGTCGCGCACCATCTTGCCCATGCGGCCGATGACGGCGATTCCTGGGGTTTCGTGGTCCTGGGCCAGCATGACGGCGCGCTTGCCGACATGGGCGGCGTAGTCGCCGACCCGCTCCAGGATGCCCACGATCTTGAGCGCCGCCAGCACTTGGCGAAGGTCGTCAGCCATCGGTTGGCGGCGGGCCAGCAGCCGCACCACCGCCTCGTCGATCTCGCGCTCCATGGCGTCGACCTGGGCGTCGCGCTGATCGGTCTGGGCGCCAAGCTGGGCGTTGCGGCGCACCACCGATTCGATGGCGTCGGCAAGCTGCGCCTCGACCAAACCGCCCATCTCGATGATGCGGGTGCTGATGTTCTGAAGTTCCTCATCGTAGGACTTCACGATGTGCTGGCTGTCGCGCATAAACGAAGCTCCGAATCCTAACCGAACCGGCCGGTGATGTAGTCCCGCGTCCGCTCGGCCCGCGGGTTGGTGAAGATCTGGTCGGTGTCGCCGAATTCGATCAGCTTGCCAAGATGGAAAAAGGCGGTGCGCTGCGACACGCGGGCGGCCTGCTGCATGTTGTGGGTAACGATGACGATGGTATAGTTGGTCCGAAGCTCGTCGATCAGTTCCTCAATCCTGGCGGTGGCGATGGGGTCGAGCGCCGAACAGGGTTCGTCCATCAGGATCACCTCGGGCTCCACCGCGATGGCACGCGCGATGCACAGCCGCTGCTGCTGGCCGCCGGAAAGCCCGGTCCCCGGCTCGTGCAGCCGATCCTTGACCTCTTCCCACAATCCGGCCCGCTCCAGGCTCTTCGTCACGATCTGGTCCATGTCGGCCTGCGAGGCCGCGAGGCCATGGATGCGCGGCCCATAGGCGACGTTTTCGTAGACCGACTTGGGGAACGGATTGGGCTTCTGGAAAACCATGCCGACCCGCGCCCTCAGGTGGACGACGTCCACCACGCGCGCATAGACGTCCTCGCCATCCAGGAGAATGCTGCCGGCGACGCGGCAATTGTCGATGATGTCGTTCATGCGGTTGAGGCACCTGAGAAACGTCGACTTGCCGCACCCCGAGGGGCCGATCAGCGCCGTCACCTCGTTCGGCATGATGTCGATGTCGATCCCAAACAGCGCCTGCTTGGCGCCGTAAAAGACGTCGACCCCGCGCGACACGAACTTGGCGGGCGTCTCTGCCACGGCGGCGTTGTCGGGAGTGTGCCCAAGGGGCTCGGGAGCGTCCGTGCCGAAGCTCAAGCCAACCTCCTCATCCCTGCCAATCACCGTCCGTTCCATCATAACGCCTCGCCTCACCATCGCACTTCAAACTTCTTCCGCATGTAGACTGCCGCCGCGTTCATGACGATCAGGAACGCCAACAGCACCATGATCGCCGCCGAGGTCTTCTCGACGAAGGCGCGCTCCGGGCTGTCGGCCCACAGGTAGACCTGCACCGGCAGCACCGTGGACGGATCCCGGAAGCCGTGCGGGATGTCGACGATGAAGGCGACCATGCCGATCATCAGGAGCGGCGCGGTCTCGCCCAAGGCGCGTGCCATGCCGATAATGGCGCCGGTCAGCATGCCGGGCATGGCCAGCGGCAGCACGTGGTGGAACACCGCCTGAACCGGCGACGCCCCCAGCCCGTAGGCCGCCTCGCGGATTGAGGGCGGCACGCTGGTCAGCGCCGCGCGGCCGGCAATGATGATGGTCGGCAGCGTCATGATCGCCAGCACCAGGCCGCCGACCACCGGCGCCGAGCGCGGCAGGCCGAAGAAATTGAGGAAGACGGCAAGCCCCAACAGCCCGAAGACGATGGAAGGCACGGCCGCCAGGTTGTTGATGTTGACCTCGATGAGGTCGGTCCAATGGTTCTTGCGGGCGAATTCCTCGAGGTAAACGGCGCTGGCCACGCCCAGCGGAAAGGCGATGGCGATGGTGACGAGCATGGTCAGGAAAGAACCGACCGTTGCGCCCCAGATGCCGGCCAGTTCCGGTTCGCGCGAATCGCCGTTGGTAAAGAAGCGGACGTTGAACCGCGTCTCCAGGTCGCCGGTGGCCGCCAGCGCGTCCAGCCAGGCGATCTCCCGGTCGGAGACGCGGCGGTCGCTTTCCGGGACGTTGCGCGGGATATGGCCCTTGACCAGCATGTCGACGTCGTCGGAAAGCAGCAGCCACAATGGCACCGTCTGACCGATCAGCGCGGGGTTTTCGGTCACCATGCGGGCGAGTTCGTAGGTGGCGCCCTGGCTGACCAGGCCGGTCAACTTGCGCCGATCGGTGCGGCCGGAAACGCCGGGAAAACGCGCCGTCAGCGCGTTGCGGATGAGGCTGGCGTAGTCGGCGGTCGCCAGCACCGTCGGCTCGCGGGCCCCGGCCGGATCGATGGTGGCGGCATCGAACGTGATGTTCAGGCGCACGTTGGCCTGCCAGAAGGCGGAATACCCGTTGCCGATGATGGAGGAGAACAGCAGCACCAGGAAGCCGAGGGCGGCGAAAATGGCCAGCATCCCATAGGCGCGGAATCGCCGCTCGGCTCGATAGCGCCGGGCCAGGCTGGCCCTCACCCGCTCGGAGGTCGGGGTCGGTCGCGCCGTGGCGCCGACGGCGGCGTCGGGGGTGGCGGCGTTAGTCATATTGCTCCCGGTATTTCCTGACGACGCTGAGCGCCACGATGTTGAGGATCAGGGTGACGAAGAAGAGGACGAGACCCAACGCGAAGGCGGCGAGGGTCTTGGCGCTGTCGAATTCCTGGTCGCCGACCAGCAGCGTCACGATCTGCACGGTGACCGTGGTCACCGCCTCCAGCGGGTTGACCGTCAGGTTGGCGGCCAGTCCGGCCGCCATGACGACGATCATGGTCTCGCCGATGGCCCGCGAAACCGCCAGCAGGATGCCCCCGACGATGCCCGGCAGGGCCGCCGGAATGACCACCCGCTTGATGGTCTCGGATCTTGTGGCGCCCAGCCCCAGAGAACCCTCTCGCATCGACTTCGGCACCGCCGTAATGACATCGTCGGAAATCGATGAAATGAAGGGAATGATCATGATCCCCATCACCAGCCCGGCGGCGAGCGCGCTTTCCGAGGAAATGTCGACGCCGAGCCGCTGCCCCCAGTCGCGCAGGAAGGGCGCCATCGTGAGCGCCGCGAAGAAGCCGTAGACGACGGTCGGGATGCCGGCCAGGATCTCAAGGGCCGGCTTGACCGCGGCGCGCACCTTCGGCGGCGCGTACTCGGCCATGTAGATGGCCGACAACAGGCCGATCGGCACCGCCACGCACATGGCGACGAACGAGATCAGCGCCGTGCCCAACAGCAGAGGAATGGCCCCGAACTTGCCCGAACTGCCCACCTGATCGGCGCGCAGGGCGGTCTGCGGGCTCCACTCCAGGCCGAACAGGAATTCAATCGGCGAGACCCGCTGGAAGAACCGGATCGCCTCGAACAGCAGCGAAAGCACGATGCCGATGGTGGTCAGGATGGCCACCGTCGAACTGATGACCAGAAACACCATCAGCACGCCCTCGACCCGGTTGCGCGCCCTGAGGTCGGGATGGATGGCCCGTCGGCCGTAGGACAGACCGGCGGCGGCAAGGGCCAGGGCGACCACGGCCATCGCGGCGAAGCCGGCATCGCGCAGGAAGGCGTAGTGTTCGGCGGCGGCCAGGAGTTCCGGATCGACGTCGCGACTGACGATGTTCCCGCTGGCCAGATTGCGGATGTCGTTGAGCATCAGCGCCATGGTGCTGTCCGACCACGTGCCGGCGACATCCGGCAGGGCGGCGACCAGCAGGGCGCGGATGATCTGGGGCTCCATCGCCAGCCAGAGAACGACCACGGCGGCGGCCGGAATGCCGCACCAGGCGGCGACATAGAACCCATAGTAGCTGGGCAGGGAATTGAGGTGCCGGGTTCCCCGGGCGGCCACCGCGACGGCGCGCGAGCGGCCCAGGTAGTAACCGACGACGGTCAGGCCGATCAGGGTCGCGAGCAGAATGACGGTCGGCATGGATGGACCTTATGGGGGCGGGCGAAAGCCGGCCCGGATGGTGGGAAACAAATCAGGAAAATCATTAAAGCAATTGGCGCATCCGGTTGAACCAAGGGCTAAGGGCGCCCGCGAGCCTCCGGCCCCCGGGCGCCCGTCACGGTCAGGCTTACATGATGTTGTTGCTGAGATTCATGGCGGCGTCGTGGTACGTCTTGCGCTCGGCGTCGGGCATCGGGATCAGGCCCTTGTCGCCCAGATAGCCGTCCATGCCCCAGGCCTTCTCGCTGGTGAACTCGGCGACGAACTCCTTGATGCCGGGGATGGTCCCGGCGTGCGCCTTCTTGACGTAGAAGAACAGCGGGCGGGACACCGGATAGGCACCCTCGGCGATGTTCTCGAAGGTCGGCTCCACGCCCTCGACGACGGAGCCCTGGATCTTGTCAGCATTCTGGTCGAGGAAGCTGTAGCCGAAGATGCCGAAGGCATCCTTGTTGGCCTCGAGCTTGCGCACGATCAACACGTCGTTCTCGCCCGCCTCGACGTAGCCGCCGTCTTCGCGCACGGCGCCGCAGGCCTTTCCGGTCAAGCCGGCTTCCTTGGCGCCCTTGACCTTCTTGCAGCCCTCGTCCATGACCAGTTCGACGAAGGCGTCGCGGGTGCCGGAGGTCGGGGGCGGCCCCAGGACCTCGATCTTGACGTCGGGCAGGCTCTTGTCGATGTCGCTCCACTTCTGGTACGGGTTGGCGACCACCTTGCCGTCCTTCACCACGTTCTTGGCCAGCGCCAGGAACACCTGTTCGCGGGTGAACTTGACCTGCGGTGAGGCCTTGGAGTTGGCAACGACGATGCCGTCATAGCCGATCTTGACCTCGGTGATGTCGGTGACGCCGTTCTTCTTGCAGTCGTCGATTTCGGATTTCTTGATGGCGCGCGACGCGTTGGTGATGTCGGCATGCTCGACGCCGACACCGGCGCAGAACAGCTTGAAACCGCCGCCGGTACCCGTGCTCTCGATGACCGGCGTCTTGAAGCCGGTGGTCTTGCCGAACTGCTCGGCCACCACGGTGGTGAAGGGATATACGGTCGAGGATCCGACGATGCGGATCTGGTCGCGCGCCTCCGCCGTACCGGTGACCGCGACGGCGGCGAGGACGGCGAGCGCAAGCGTCTTTTTCATGATGAAACTCTCCTGCGGCAAAAGCTCAACAAAGCGCAGAGGCAAGGGGTGTTCCCCCGTGGGTCCCTTGCATCGGCGGGCCGACTCTATGACCGCTGCGCTACGCTTATATGACTTTTGGATTGCAGTTTTATGACAGTTGCGCCGAATTCTCAGTCGCGTGGATCGCCATCCCGCCGAACCGGCAGGATCACCGTGAAGGTGCTGCCCACCCCCACTTCGCTGTCGATGGTCAGCCGTCCCTGGTGGCGGGTGACGATGTGTTTGACGATGGCCAGGCCCAGGCCGGTGCCCCCCAGGGCCCGGCTGCGCGCCTTGTCGACCCGGTAGAAGCGCTCGGTCAGGCGCGGCAGGTGCTGCTGGGGGATGCCTTCGCCCTGGTCGATCACCGAAACGGCGAGGTCGTCCGTGCCCTCCCGTCGGCCGACCACACGCACCACGCTGCCGTCGCGCCCGTACTTGACGGCGTTGTGCATCAGGTTCTGGAAGGCCTGCTGGAGCTGCTCGGCGTCGCCCCGCACCGCCGGCAGGTCGGCGGCCGCCTCAATGGAAACCTTGAGCTTCTTCTTGTCGGCAAGGGGTTCCAGCAGCCGGGCCACCGCGGGCAGGATGTCCTGGAGGCGCACGGCATCGGTCGGCCGCGTGTGCTCGTTGGCCTGGATCTGCGAGAGCGACAGCAGGTCGCCCACCAGCCG
>JAVEYE010000182.1:0-7667 GCA_034003665.1 Rhodospirillales bacterium
GATCAGCGCGCCCAAC
This sequence comes from Rhodospirillales bacterium, assembly GCA_034003665.1. Classification (GTDB taxonomy): domain Bacteria; phylum Pseudomonadota; class Alphaproteobacteria; order Rhodospirillales; family Shumkoniaceae; genus Shumkonia. The sequence goes on from JAVEYE010000182.1 coordinate 17, forward strand.
CCCAATATCCGCAGATGACGTCCCATGGTCCTGTCTCCCCGTCACGAAAACATCGAAGACAGACAAATGGGAAGTCTTGCCGGGGGCACAAGGGGAGCGGCCTCTCGCCGGCCGGTTGGCTTGCGGAGGAACAAGAGACCTTGCGGGAAAGCCCCGGAAAAGCGAAAAGCGCCCACGCGTTGCTGAACAAGCTCGCGAAATCGGGGGTGCCCCCCATCGGCGCAAGGCGCTAAAACGTCTCTCCGATACGCCCCCCCCCTGAAGTCCGATAGGACAAATGCCGGCGCAAAAAAACGGCGGGAATTGATCGCTTCCCGCCGCTTGATCTACAGACGTCGCACGGTCACTTCCTAGAATGGAATCTCGTCGTCGAGATCGCTGCCCGGTTTGCCGCCGACCGCGCCACCGCCGCCACCCGCCGCACCCCAGTCGGGACTATCGCCGGCCGGCGCTGATCCCGGCGCGTCGTAGTCGCCGCCCCCGCCTGCGCCGCCGCGGCCGTCCAGCATGGTCAGTTCGCCGCGGAACTTCTGAAGGACCACCTCGGTGGTGTAACGCTCCTGGCCGTCATTGCCGGTCCACTTGCGGGTCTGCAGCGATCCTTCGAGATAGACCTTGGCGCCCTTCTTCAGGTACTTCTCGGCCACTTCGGCCAGGCGGTCGTTGAAGATGACGACCCGATGCCATTCGGTTCGCTCGCGGCGCTCGCCGCTCTGGCGGTCGCGCCAAGTTTCGGACGTCGCCACGGGGAAGTTGACGATCTTGGTGCCGTCCTGCGCATACCGCACCTCGGGATCACGGCCGAGGTTTCCGATGAGAATGACCTTGTTGATGCTGCCTGCCATGAGACTCCCCGCTATGCAATGCGTCGACCGCGAAACCAGAACCATGCAGCCGGCCCGACTGCCGGTGTTTGGGCCGCCATGCTAAAGCCGCCCATCGTCCAGCGCCAGACTATTTGAAGATCTTGTCGAGAATGGGGAGGGACGATTCCTCTTCCTTCTTCGCCGGGGATCCCACGGATTCCGGAGGCGGCGTGGTCGACACCTCGGGCGGCGCGTGCCTCTCTCCGTCCTGCGGCGACACCGGTGACGGCATCCCCATAGAATCCTGCGGAGTCACCGGCAACACCGGCAGCGTCATCAGCCCGATGGCCGCCGATTCCGGAGACGCCGGCGTCGGCGATGGCTGCCTGGGCGTTCCCGCCGCGTCGCCGCGCGGAACGGCGGCATTGGGTGGCGTTACGTCCTGGAGTCGGGCGTTGGGCGGCGGCGGCGCGATCGATTTCATCTCGCCGGGAACGGTGCCGCCCGTCGTTGGTGTCGGTGTCGGACCCATCTCGCCCCCGGTGTTGAGGATGATGGGCAGTCCGTCCTTGCCGCCGATGATGATGACCTTGCTGTTCTGCGAGGTGGCCAGCGACATCGTCGCCTCGATGCCACGCAGCCGCAGATACTCGCCGGTGATGCTTCGGGCCACGATGTCCTGGAAGTCGCGCACGCCTTCCGCCTCTATCCGCTTGCGTTCGCGCTCCTTCTGTTCGCGGGCGATGCGGAAATCGTACTCCAGCATGGCCTGGTACTGCTCGGCCTTGCGCTCAATGGCGTCCTGGACGCGCGCCGGCAACTTGACGCTACGGATCAGCACATCCTCGACATAGACCAGTTTTCCTCGGACGCTCTGGTTGATCAGGGATGAGCCGAGCTGGGTGACCATGCGCTCCAGAATCTGTGCCTGAATGAACGCGCGGGTTTCGGAATAGAGCTGTTCCGGGGTGTAGCTGGAAATCAATTCGCGGGCGTGCGAGCCGATTTCGGGGTAGACCAGGACTTCGTCGTAACGGGGGCCGATCAGCTTATGCAATTGGCCGACGGCGTCGCGGTTGACCCGAAACCGCACGGCGATTTCAACCTGCATGCTGAGTCCATTGGACGAGATGGTGTCATAGATCCGCGCGTTGTTCTGGAGGCGCGCGTCGTAGATGTACATCTCGTCCCACGGAAAGATCAGGTTGACGCCTTCTGGGTAGTAGCGGTCGGTAACCGTGCCGCCCAGGAAACGCAGCCAAAGCACGCCAATATGACCCGCCGGGATGGTCACGATGATCCGTGGGGCCAGCACCATCAGCACAAGAAGGAAGCTGAGCAGAAAGGTAAACACACCCAGAGAGTGCCGCCGAAACACGGCGACGACCGCCCGCCAAGCTCGCGCAAAACGCGCCTCAGGAAGGGGCTTCTCGGCAAGGTCGGCAGAAGCGGCCGTCGTCGCCGACGCTTCAGACATCCGTTCCCCACCGGCTCAACAGGTGGCCCTCCGTGCAGACAGCTTTCATGTGCTTGCCCAATTGCCGCTGCCTTGCTTCACTGCTCGATCTCTTCAAGCTTCCGGCGGATATCGCGATTCGGGCGGGCAACCACCTGAATGAGCAGATCGAGGATGGGCGTGATGAGAATGGAAAGGAAGAAATGGCCGAGAAATCCGATGACCGTCCTGCGGCCCATGACTCCCGTCACCACGCAGGCCAGCAGATACAGAACGATGACAACCACCTGCATGACTACACCTCTTTCCCCGCCGGGAAATTACCGCCCGACGTCTGTATCCGCTGGCCTCGGATCACGAAGACTTGCGCGTCACGCAGCCGCCGAGGTGGGAGCCTGCTTCTTCGCCTCCTCGAACTTCTCGCGGAAATAGCCTTCAACCTTCTTCGGATCGAAGGTCAGGAAGGTCCCCCCCGAGGCGAAGTGCTGGTCGAACACCTTGCCGACCGCGTATGTAGTCGCGGCAGCGAAGGCTGGCATTGTGGCAAGGGCGACGAGTTGGCCGACAACCGGCACGCTGCGAAGCAGGCCATGCATAATACCGCTCGTCAACAGGCCGTAACTGGCCCCACTGGTGGCCACCGTGCCAATCAGCGCGGCAACGGCCGACTTGCCGACGTTGGCCTGGAAGCGCACCCCGTATAGGTCCGACAATTCCTTAAGCAGTTTAACCTGTACGGCCAAAATGGCCGCGCTGTCGACGTATGCAACGGGAATCACCCCGGCGCCCATCGACCATAGGACATTGCGACGAATGACCTCCGCCGCACGTTCCTCCACGGAAACGTCCGCTACCTCGGCGTCGTCCACGTTCTCAATCTTCTTCCTGGTAGGCATGTAGGATCTCCCTCTCTGACCAACCTGCCCCCGTCACGCTGGGGTCCGGACTCCCTATAATCCTCGGTTGCACCTGCCTGTTTCCGCAAACGAATACGACACAGATCGTTCCTCGCCGGGTGCGACCGAGGATTAGACGATACGAAGGCCGACCCTTCCCGTCAATTTGCTTTTCCAGCGATGCCCATCGGCCGCGCCGGAACGGTATGTTCCTCAACCGGGAGATGGATGCCGGTTGCGGGCTTTCCTATTGACGTGGTTACCGCTTCGGGCGAACGTGCGGAGCCAGCCAGGGAGACGCCGGAGACCAATGAAAGCGCGGATGGCTTCCAACCTGACGACCAAGGTGGGCGGCGCGATGGCGGTCGTCGTCATTTTGGCCGTGGCGTTTGTCACCGTTCTCAACCTTATGCGTTTTCAAGAGACTTACGAGCGTCTGGTCGCCCAACGCCTCGAGGTGGTCGCCAGCGAAATCGGCCGGACCCTTGCCGTTGGCGTCGGCCTTGGCGTGCACGTCGCGGCCCAGGGCAACCTGCCCGATCTCCTAAGCCAGCACGCGGAGCGCCATCCCGATATCGGGGGAATGGTCGTTTATGACTGCCGCGGCCGTTCGATTGCCACACAGGGATGGAACGCCGAGTCCCCAGAACCCTGGGTTGCCCAATTGGACAAGAATCGGTGGCACGTCTTCGACCCGGCCGGATTGCTCGTCGGTCTGACTGTACGCGATGCCCTTGGAGGATGCATTGCCGGAGTGGCTGTTCGCCAATCCGCCGTGTCCTATGTCGCCATCCTCGACGAAATATCCGGCCATTTCGTCCGCATGGGCATCGTCGCCGCAGTGCTGGCGGTCTTTTCGGTCATGGCGGCGGCTTTCTATTTTGACGACCGCCGGCGGGCCCTGTTGCGGCTCGATGACGATCTTGCGGAAATCGCCAAAGGGCGCGCCCCTTCCTCGCCACCCAAAGTGGCCATGGACGCCTTCGGCAACCGGTGGGAGCGCGCCATGGTCAGAAACTACCTTGAGGCCCGCCCCGCACTCTGCGCACATGCCGATGAAGCCCGGCCCCCTGCCGACGAGGCTGAGAGTCGATGAAGAGGGGTTGGGTGGCCGATACGACCTTCAAAAGCCTGGTTGTGGCAGGTTTGGCGCTGCTTTTGGCCCTTGGCGGGATCTCGTGGCTGGCCATTTCATCGAGCGAGCAGTTGCTGTTTCCCGAGTTGACCCAGAAAGCCAGGGCGGAGGCCGAACAGGTCGGGCGCAAGGTTGATCATGCTCTCCGCCTCGGCATTCCACCGGACAATCTGGCCGGTGTTGACATTCTTTTTCATGGTCTCAAGGAAGGTGACAGGGACATTGCCTTTCTTGGACTGACCGACGCTTCCGACCGCGTACTCCATGCACATGGCATTGACTCCGACAGTCTGTTTACCATCCTTGCCGAACCTGCCCGGCAGCCTTTGTTCGAGGGGCTGGCCGATGGCCAAAGCGTGCGGGGAAGCTACCTTGTCACGGCCTTGCCGTTACGGGTGGGCACACTGTATCTGGGGCACGGTGAACGGGCGCTCATCCAGCCCCTGATCGACAACCTTTTCGACATCGGGATCGTTGTTCTGGTGGCCATGCTGCTGGCTTTCGAGGTCATGCTGGTGGTCCTGACGCTCAACATTTCGCAACCTGCTCAGGCGGCGGCGGCGGCGCTGCGGGCGGTGGCGGCCCATCGTTTCGACCTGGTAACCGGCTTTCGCGGCACAGATGAACTGGGAAGATTTCTTGGCCGGCTCGACGCGATCATCGCCGCCAGAGCAAGGCGATTGGGCACCCAACTCCGATCCTTGCAAGGCCCTTCGCTGGTCGGCGTGCGGCTGCTGTCGTTTCTGTTCGTATTCGTCGAGGAACTGGCCCGTCCCTTCCTGCCCAGCTATGTCGAGGGCTTTGTCGAACAGGCGTCCGCGTTCGGGACAGGCATGGCTACAGGCATCGTCATCGGACTACACATGATGGTGTTCGCTCTGGTCATGCCGATTGCCGCTATGCTTTACGTCAGGCTTGGCCGCCGCCGCCTGTACGTCGCCGGTGCGCTCGTCGCATCGGTCGGGCTGGCCGGCACGGGACTGGCCACGGGTTACTGGGACCTGCTGGTTTGGCGGGCGCTGTCGGCAATCGGATATGCCACGACCTTCGTCGCGTGCCAGGGCTTCGTGCTGGAATTGACCAACCGCGACAATCGCGCCCAGGGCGCCGCAATGATGGTAGGTGGGATCACGCTGGCCGACATCTGCGGGCCGGCGGTAGGTGGCATTGTCGCTGAACGCATCGGTTACAGCGCGACACTGTTGATAGCGGCAGCATTGGCCGCCCTTACGGTGCTGGCGGTTCGCGGGTTGATGGGGCGGGACGCCGACCACATGGAAGCGCCGGGTCGGATCGCCATTAGGGACTTCGTCATCGCTTTTGGCAATCGGCGCTTCACGATGCAACTGCTGTTGGCGGCCCTACCGGCCAAGTTCCTGTTGACCGGCTTTCTTTTCTATTTGGTGCCCGTCACGCTTGCCGAACTTGGCAGTCCCGAAGGTGACATCGGGCGCGTCGTGATGGTCTATGGTTTGGCAATGATGGCGGGCAGTCCACTGTTTGCCCGCGTTTCCGACCGTTGGCAGCGCCACGGGCTGGTGGTCGCCGTCGGCGGGCTGATCTCGATCGCCGGCATGATCTTCCTGCCGTTCGTTCCCATCACCCTGTTCGCCATTGCCGTTCCCGTGGCGGTTGGGACCCTTGGGCTGGGTCAGTCGATGTCAATCACGGCCCAGGTCTCGCTGGTGGTTACCCTACTGCCGGCCACCGGCAAGCTGCGCGGCCAGTCACCCGGCCTGACGGTTCTGCGTTTCGTTGAACGCATCGGAGGGGGATTAGGCCCGGTGGCGGCCGCCATCCTGGCGACATCATACGGGGCCGTGGGCGCGATGGGGATTCTCGGCCTCTACGGGGCGGCGAGCTTCCTGCTTTATGCATTGGTCACGTTCTACGACCGTCGGGCCTTCGAGGAAGCGGGCCGATGAGTCGGCGCCGCTTCCTGACAATGATCGGCCTGATGGTCGCGATCACCATGGGCGATTTCCGGACGCCCCCCCTGGCCGCCGCCTCGATCGCCAGCGACGGCCGGGGTTTCCGAATCATGATGATCCTGTGGCGTGGCGAAACGCCGGTGGAGCGCGGATTTCGGGAGCACTTGGCGGCCCGTGGCGTCACCGTGGAATTCCTGGTGCGCGACCTGGCGCGCGACATCGGTCGCCTGCCGGCGGTGCTGGCTGAAGCCGAGCGGCTGCGCCCCGACCTTGTCTATACCTGGGGCACGGGCATCACCCTGGGTACGGTTGGTCGTTGGAACGCTCCAGACCGGACTGCCTACATCACCGACCTGCCTGTGGTCTTCGCGATGGTGTCGGCACCCCGGCAGACGGGAATTGAACCGCCACCTGGCGCCCCCCCCCGTCCCAACGTGACGGGTGTTTCCCACATTGCCCCCCTGCCCGCCCAGATCAATGCGATACGGGCATACCTTCCGCTCTCGCGCCTGGGCATCGTCTACAACGCTGGTGAACCGAACTCCGTTGCCAACGTTGAGGATCTCCGAGCACTGGCTCCGAAGATGGGTTTTTCCCTGCTAGAGGCTCCGGTGCCTCCGGACGCCAACGGCGCGCCCGATCCGGCCAGCCTCCCCGGGTTGGTCAGTCGCCTTGCCAAGCAAGGTGCCCAGATTCTTTACATCGGGCCGGATACGTTCATCGGCAACCATCGCGACGAACTGACCGCCGCCGGCGTGGCCCATGGCATTCCGTGCTTCACCGCCACCGAGCTCGAGATCCGCGAGAGCGACGCGATGATCGGCTTGGTAAGCCCCTATGAGGCGGTCGGCCGCCTGGCCGCCGAAAAGGCGCGCATGATTTTGGTCGAGGGGAAGCCGCCATCCGCCCTTCCCATCGAGACGTTGGAACACTTCTCCTACATCATCCGCCTTCCGGTGGCGCTCAGGCTGAGGCTCTACCCGCCGCTGCCGCTTTTGGACTACGCCGAGGTGATACGATGACGGGAACGTCGCCGGATGTTCACGGGCTGCTCCAACGGCGCAACGGCAAGCCGTGCCGCCCCGTTGCCTTCGCCGGACGAAGACTTCGCGAGGCCGACCTCGAAGCGGTCATCGCCTTGCATCGCCTGGTTTTGGAGACCATGCCGCCCCATTTGCTGGCGGCGGAAACCGACGGCTTTTTTGCCGACCATATCGCCCGCATCGGCCGAATTCTGGGCCTTTTCGCCGAGGGACAGCTGATCGCCTATGGCGTGCTCGGGCTGCCGAAACCCAACAGCCGCGGTTTTGCCGACGATCTCGGATTGGCGGCGGCCGACCGGATCCGCGTGGCTCACATCGATGGCATCAGCGTGCGCCCTGAATGGCAAGGAAATCGACTTCAGCGTGTTTTAACAGCCTGGCGGA
>JAVEYE010000183.1:0-7650 GCA_034003665.1 Rhodospirillales bacterium
TGGCCACCGGCACGGCGCTGGGCGTGGGGGCGCTGGCGCTGGGCCTCACCGTCGGCGAGACCTATACCGTGGGCAACGCCTCCATTCTGTTCTCGGAAGCCGAGGCGGTGGCGCCGACCATGGTCTTCCTGACCCTGGGCTACGTCGGCCTGGCCGCCTTCGTCATCGCCGTCGGCGGCGCCACGGTCAGCACCGGGGCCGGCGAGATTCTGGCGGTCGTCACCGTCGCCGTGAACGACATCGTCAAGGGCCACCTGAAGAAGAACGCGACCGACCACCAGATGCTGGTGCTGAGCCGGCTCGGATTGTTCGCCGTCGCCTCGCTGGTGGTCGCCGTCGTCCTCTACTGGCGGGCCATCGGCTTCGGCTTCGCCGGCATGTACCAGGCCATGGGCATCGCCTTCTCGTCGGCGGTGATCCCCCTGATCATGGCCACCTTCTGGACCAAGACCAACCGCGACGCCGTCTTCTGGGCCACCATCGTCGGCTCGATCTGCGGCATCGCCTACTGGGTCCACACCGACATGGACCTGCTGTGGGGCGTGGTCGCCAGCAACGTCATCGTCATGGCGGTTTCCGCCCTCATCGCCATCCCGTGGACGCTGATCCGGCCGCAGCCGTTCGACTACGACGGCATGCTCGATTCAGGCTTCAAGATGGACGCCGAACCGACCCCGACCGTCGTTCCGGCCGAGTAGCGCAAAGGACCTCTCGCCATGCTTTCCGAAGGATCATTCATCGTCAACCACTGGATCACCATCCTGTGGCTCGTCGCCGCCGGCCTCTACACCTCATACGCCGTCATCGCCGACATCTGCCGAGCCAAAACACATCCCAAGCCCACAGACCAAAACTGACACACTCAGCCTTCGTTCAGTCAAAAACTCCCTCCGGGCCAAAAAAAATGCCCGGAGGGTTTTCTTTTTTCAGACCGTCGGCCGGAAGCGGGGCGAAATCGGAACGGTGTTCGCCCAATGGGATGGCCGTCCTTCGGTCAGGTCTTGGTCTTGGGACGTCCCCGCCCGCCTCGCCGCGCGGGGACGCGCGGCAGGCCGGTGTGTTGGGTCAGGAACACCTGTTCCTTGTGTTTGCGGCCGGTGCGCGCCCCCTCGCCGCCGGCCCGTCCGGTTCCGGCCGGCTGCCACGCCGGCACCAGGTGCTGCTTGCCGGGACCGATGAGGTCGGCCCGGCCCATGCGTTTCAGGGCATCGCGCAACATCGGCCAATTCTCGGCGTCGTGATAACGCAGGAACGCCTTGTGCAGCCTGCGCTGCCGCAATCCCTTCGCCGTCACCACCCGTTCCCCGTCATGCCTGCGCACCAGACGCAGGGGGTTGCGTCCGCTGTGGTACATGGCGGTGGCAACCGCCATCGGTGACGGCAGAAAGGCCTGCACCTGATCGGCCCGAAAGCCGTTGCGCTTGAGCCAAAGCGCCAGGTTCATCATGTCCAGGTCGGTGGTGCCTGGATGGGCGGCGATGAAATAGGGGATCAGGTACTGCTCCTTCCCGGCCTCCTTCGAGAAGCGGTCGAACAGCGTCTTGAAACGATCGTAGGTGCCGATCCCGGGCTTCATCATCTTCGAAAGCGGCCCCGCCTCGGTGTGCTCGGGGGCGATCTTGAGGTAGCCGCCGACGTGGTGGGAGGCCAGTTCCTTGACATAGGCCGGGCTTTGCACCGCCAGGTCGTAGCGCACGCCCGACGCGATCAGCACCTTCTTGACGCCGGGCAGGTCGCGGGCCTTGCGATAGATGCGGATCAGAGGATCGTGGTCGGCGTTCAGGTTCTTGCAGACCTCGGGATAGACGCAGGACGGCCGCCGGCACAGTGCCTCGATCTTCCTGTCCTTGCAGGCCATGCGATACATGTTGGCGGTCGGCCCGCCAAGGTCGGAGATGACACCGGTGAAACCTTCGACCTTGTCGCGGATCTGCTCGATCTCGTTGAGGATCGATTCCTCCGAGCGGCTCTGGATGATGCGGCCCTCGTGCTCGGTGATCGAACAGAAGGTGCAGCCGCCGAAACAGCCGCGCATGATGTTCACAGAGAAGCGGATCATCTCCCAGGCCGGAATGCGCGCCCCGCCATAGACCGGGTGCGGGGCCCGCGCGTAGGGCAGGCCATAGACGCCGTCCATCTCGGGCGTCGTAAGGGGAATCGGCGGCGGGTTCAGCCACACCTCCTTGTCGCCGTGCCGTTGGACCAGGGCGCGGGCGTTGCCGGGGTTGCTTTCCTGGTGCAACAGCCGCGAGGCATGGGCGTAGAGCGCCGGGTCGCCGCTCACCTGCTCGTAGGCCGGCAGGCGCACCGCCGCCGTTTCCCGCAGCGCGCCGCCGAGGGTCTGCGGCCGGGCCGTCCCCTCTTCGATGCTGGTCAAGTCGAGCACGGTCCAGCCCTCGGGCACGGCGTCGCGCAGGAAGGCGGTGCCGCGAATGTCGGTCATCCCGCGCGGCGTTTCCCCTTTGGCGGTGCGATGGGCGATCTCGACAATGGCGCGCTCGCCGTTGCCGTAAACCAGGATGTCGGCCTTGGCGTCGACAAGGATGGAGCGGCGCACCTTGTCCGACCAGTAGTCGTAATGCGCGATGCGCCGCAGCGACGCTTCGATGCCGCCCAGCACGATGGGGACGTCCCTGAAGGCCTCGCGACAACGTTGGGCATAGACGATGACGGCGCGGTCCGGCCGCTTGCCGCCCTCATCGCCCGGCGTATAGCTGTCGTTATGGCGCAGCCGGCGGTCGGAGGTGTAGCGGTTGACCATGGAATCCATGTTGCCGCCGGTCACCCCGAAAAACAGGTTGGGCCGGCCCAACGCCCCGAACGGCTCGGCCGAGGTCCAATCGGGCTGGGCGATGATGCCGACGCGGAAACCCTGCGCCTCCAGCAACCGGCCGACGATGGCCATGCCGAAGCTGGGATGATCGACATAGGCGTCGCCGGTCACCACGACGATATCGCATGAATCCCATCCCAGCAGGTCCATCTCGTCCCGCGACATCGGCAGAAAGGGCGCCCGGCCGAACCGATGCGCCCAATAGGGACGATATGAAAAAAGGTCCTTGACGGCGGACGACATTGGATGCGGCGCTCCGACGATGGGAAGTCATGGATATGGCACGTCGCGGCGTCCCCTGCAAATCCCGTCGAAAAAATCGGCCATCGCCGGGACGGTTGCCCTCCCATTCACCGGTCGTGTGCACCATATTGGGGCGGAGGGCCGCTTGGCCCTTTCGTCATTTCGTCGCGAAAGAGTCGAAAGTCTTCGCCTTCGATGTCTCCCATTCTCTTTATCGTCGCCGGTTTCGCCCTTTTGTTTGCCGGAGGCGAGTCCCTGGTCCGCGGCTCTGTGGCCGTCGCCACCCGCCTCGGAGTGTCCAAGCTTGTGATCGGCCTTACGCTGGTCGGTTTCGGCACCTCGATGCCTGAACTGGTCACCAGCCTGCAGGCGGCACTCGCCGGGGCACCCGCCATCGCCATCGGCAACGTGGTCGGCACCAATATCGCCAACATCCTGCTGATCCTTGGCATCTCGGCCATGGTGCGCCCGTTGCCATGCGATCCGGCAGCGCTGCGCCGCGACGGCTCGGTGATGGTGGCGGCAACGGTGGTGCTGGCCGGCCTGGCCCTGATCGGCGGCATCGGCCGACCGGCCGCGGGCCTTCTTGTTGCCGGCCTCGTCGCCTACCTGACCCTGACCTTTTTCAACGAACGGCGCAACGGCAGCATACCGGCCCAGATGCACATCCACGAGGCGGAAGATTCCCTGCCCGCCAACCCCTCGCTGCCGCTCAACATGCTGGTGACGGCGATCGGCATCGCGGCGGTCATCGCCGGCGCCTGGTTTCTGGTCGAGGGGGCCTCGGCGTTGGCGCGACGGGCCGGCGTCTCGGAAGGCGTGATCGGCCTGACGGTGGTCGCCGTCGGCACGTCGCTGCCCGAACTGGCCACCTCGGTGGTGGCCGCCTACAAGCGCCACGCCGACGTCGCGCTGGGCAACATCATCGGCAGCTGCATCTTCAACATCCTGGCGATTCTCGGCGTCACCGCCCTGGTCCACCCGCTGCCCTTCCCCATCGAGATGGCTCGTTTCGACGTCTGGATTGCGCTCGGAACGACGTTGGTGCTGATGATCTTTGCCTTTACCAGCCGGCGCCTGTCCCGAACCGAAGGCGGACTCATGCTGGCAGCGTATTTCGGCTACATTGCCATCCTGGCTGTCGGCGCCTTATAGACCGACTGCATCCGCGCCTTTCGATCGCCCCTTGAGTCACGGGAAAGTCCGGCGAACCAACGCCTGCCGCCGAAGGGACCGGTAATCCGTCGGCACGAGCGTCCTTACCGGCCGCCAACCGGGATGTCGGGCGCCGACTTCAGTAGTCGAACTTCCAACGGGCACCGATCTGGCTTCCGCTGGTCGGTCCGATCTCGGTTTCGATGGTCACGTTAGGCGTCAGCTCAACCTCGACGGTCGCTTCACCGCTTTTGGCGCCGGCCCCCTGGCTGACCCCGACGTAGACGTCCTTGGCCAGGTAGCGGCCTGACGTCAACGCCGGGCCCTGATTTCCCTCGCCCGCCTCGACCCTGAGCACATCGACCCCCAGCGCACGGCGCGCCTCGTCGAGAAATTCCAGGCCGCCCCTGCCGGAAAGGCTGGCCACCGTCTGGGCCAACTGCGCGGCCTCGACGGCCGAAATTCGAGCCACCCCGCGCCCGAACAGGATGCGTGATACGATTTCGTCCTGGGGCAGCTCGGGCACCGAGGACAGCGTCACGGTCGGATCATCGGCCCGGCCACGGATGATGAAGCGCGCGGTGAAACCGTCGCCCCGATAGTCCGCCGTGATGTCGAGGTCCGGCACGGTCGATGCGGGATCGCGGAAAGCCACGCTCGATGCCTGCTGGAGCACGAAGGTCTTGCCGGCAAAGGATACCTGCCCGCGCACCGGCTTGACCTCTCCCGTCAACCGCGGCTCGGCGAGCGACCCTCCCACGTGGAACCCGCCGCTCCATTCCGATTCCAGGCCCTGACCACGGACGAACAGCCGATTGGGAACGGCGATGACCAAGTCGAGCGTCACCCCAGCCCCCCCCGACCCGGCAACGGGCTCGGCCCGACCCCGCCGGTTCGGAGAATTGACCTCGATCACATCCAGCACAACCACGTCCGGCGGCATCCTGTTGATCAGCCGCACCTCTGCCTCATCGATGGTCAGCTTTCCGTTGATGGCGGGGCCGCCGAGGGGGCCGACAAGGGTGATTTCACCCGACGTGGTCGCCGAGATGTCGTCGCGATGAACCACACCGGCCTCGTCGGCCCTAAGCACGATGTCCAACGGAAAGTTGCGGGAGCGGTCAAGAAACAGCGTCCCCGAGCCATCGATGCGGCCGCTGCCGGCCAACCCCGCCGCCCGCACGATGTCGAGCCGATTGTCCGTGAACCGGGCGTCCAACGCAAAATCGCGAACGAGGGTGCCAGACAGGAGGTTTTCATAGCGTCCGCCGGTCAAGCGAACGTTCCCGTCGGCGCGAGGATCGGACAAGCTGCCGGAAAGCCGCGCCACCACCTCGAAGCGGCCGGCGATGCGGTGCGGGTCGGGAATCAGCGAATCCAGCAAGGCCGCCAGTTCTCCCTCTCCGCGCGACGTCGCGGCGAAAAGGCGTTCGCTTTCCAGAACGATGGCGAAAGGCGCAACCGAGACCCGGGCAGGCAGGTCGCCCTCGAACGTCAGGAACGCGTCGCCCCCCGCCTCGACCTTCACCCGTAGGCTCGGCACGCCGTTGGACAGGGCGAGATCGAGCTGTCCGCCAGCGGCCATCGGTTCGTCGGCAATCGTGACCGTTGCCTCCGATGTCCATACACGGACGTGGCCGTCCGGTGCCGAAGCCAGGCCGCTCAGGCGCATCTCGCCGTCTATCGTCCCGGCCATCTTCCGGTCGGGGAGCACGAGACCGGCAAGCGACAGCGGCAAGGCGCGCAGGCGCCCCGTGAGATCGACCGAGTGGGACTCCACCCGCAGATCGCCCTCCACCGCCCCATCACCAATGCGCAGGCGGACGTCTCCGACGGCCAACTCGTCGGCCGAATAATGCAGACTGGCCGGCTGCTCCAGGGCGAAGCGCTGTCCAAGCGCGCTGCCGGAAAGGGCGTCCAGCCTCGCGTCGACGACCCCGCCCATCACCGCCACGGTACCGGCGGCCTTCGCCGTCACGGCCTCTCCCGCCACCGACGCCGAGGCGTCAAGTCGCTGTAGCCGGCCGCGGGCCTGAACCTCCACGCTGTTCAGGCGAAGATCCTCGCGCGTCAGCCCGACAAGACCGACACGCCCGTCAATCCGGCGCTCGCCCCAGACATCGGCGACGACAAGTCTTGCCGTTGCCCCTTCCGCCGCCACCGGCTCCTCGTCCGCCGGGACGAAACGCGGTTGCCGGACCTCGACGTCGATCGCCACCTCCTGACGGCCTCCGGCCCCGGGAACCAAGCCGATGGCGGCATCGAGGCCGCCTTCAAGCGACAGGCCGGCTACCTCCGACCACCGCGCGAGGTCGGGCGCCCTCGTTGTCATGCGCCCCTCGGCCAGGCCGCGCGCGGTATCGACCACAACATCGCCCGACAGCACGGTTCCCAGGGTCTCGGCGGCAATGCCCCGAAAAGCAAAGCGACCACTCTCGGCCGGCGCGAGGTCCGCACTCAGCTTCACGGCGTCCCACGGCGCCCGCATCCGGGCATCCAGTCGCCCGCGAGGCGTGGCAAGGACGTCGTCGATCCGATAGTCGATCGTGAATTCCTGCCAGGGCTGGCCAGCCACCCGCAGGCCATCGGCATACAGGCGCCCGCTCAACGCTGGCGCCGCCAGCGTGCCCCCGACCGCACCGTCCAGGGTGGCGCCGCCGTCCAGGGGGAATCCCACCAGAACGCCCAATGCCGAAAGGTCGGCCAGCCGCACCCGGTATTCACCTTCGAGAAGCGCGGGATCGACCACAAAGGATGCCCGTGCTTCCGCCGCCAGCGCGCCGCCGTCGAGATCGACGGCGTCGAACCGCCAGTCCCCGGCGACGCTTCTCTCGAAATCGGCGGCCACGGAGACATCGGGGCCGAGCAGGTCGACGGCGGCCGGCGCCTCGGGCAGCGCCAGCCGGCTCAGGCCGACCGCCACGGTTCCGCGCACGACGCCGTCGGCAAGGCGCAGAGCCGCCGTCGCCTTGGCTCCACCGCCGACCGGCATCCCGACAAGGTCCCGCAGAAAGGCGATGTCGGGCACATCCAGAGAACCGGCAACATCGGCCGTTCCCGTTGCCGCGAGGACGCCCGACAGGATGAGCTCGCCGCCTGCGGCCCGCAACCGCGCCGTCTTCACCTCGACGTCGCCGTCCGCGAAAACGCGGCCATCCGCATCCACCCGCACCTCGTCGCCGACCATCGCCCCAAGTCGCCCATCGGCCGGCATCAGTTCCCCGAGGCGCAAGAAACCGCCCACCGTGGCCGGGCCGCCGAGGCCTCCCGGGAAGGCATAATTCGCCGACAACGTCGCCTTTCCCACCGCCAATCCGGGCAGTGTCAGCCCCTTGAGATGCGCGTCGAGGTGTCCGGCCGGGCGCGTCAGGGTGCCGGCGATCGTCAACGTCGCCTCAATCGACCGGGCCTCGGCCGGG
>JAVEYE010000184.1:0-7612 GCA_034003665.1 Rhodospirillales bacterium
TGGCGTAGGCGTAGCCACCCGGGTGCGGCGCGTAGCCGCCGGTGCCGTCGGGCGCGTCGCCGCGCAGGGCGACGATGTGGCGGATGCCGGCCTCCCAGTAATGGCGGGCCACCGCGTCGACCTCGTCACGGGTGGCCGCCACGCAGGTCAGATGCGCCGCCGGCCTCAGGCCGGTCTCGAGAATGCGCACCACGGTGGCGTGGGTGCGGTCGCGGGTCGACCCGCCCGCCCCGTAGGTCACCGACACATAGGCGGGGCGGAGCGGCGCCAGGCGATGGACGCATTCCCACAGGGCCTGCTCCATCTTCTCGTTCTTCGGCGGAAAGAACTCGAAGGACACGGAAATGTCGCCGCGCGCCGCCGTGCTGGCGGCCAGCGCCGAGCCGAGGCGGGTAGCCGTCCAAGGTGAGCCTCGGTCAGGAACGGACGGGAATTGGACATCCGACATTAGGTTTCCTCCTCGATGGCGGGCCCGGCGGCCGGCGGCTTGCCGGCCAGCCAGATGCCGACGGTCAGCGGATGGCCCGCCAGGTGCCGGCGCGCGGCAACCCGCAGACCGGCCGCGCGGAACCAGGCGTCGACCTCGGCGTCGGCAAATCCCAGCCGGCGATGCGCATGCTCGTCACGCAGCGATTCGACGTCATGCGGCGCGAAGTCGACCACCAGCAGGCGGCCTCCCCGCTTGAGGACCCGCGCCGATTCGGCAATGACGCGGCCGGGTTGATCGGCGAAGTGCAACACCTGATGGATGGTCACGACGTCGAAGCTTTCGGCCTCGAACGGCAGGTCGTACATGTCGCCCCGGCGCACCGCGCAATGGCCAAGCCCGGCCCGTTCCAGGTTGGCCCGCGCCACCGTCAGCATCTCGCGCGACAGATCGATCCCTTCGCCGCGGTCAAGCCGGGGCGCCAGCAATTCGAGGATGCGCCCCGTTCCGGTGCCGACGTCGAGAACCGTGCCCAGCCGGGGTTCCGGCAGCATGTCGACGATCATCCGCTCGACCTCGCGATCGTCGACATGCAGACGGCGCAACCGATCCCATTCGGCGGCATTGCTGCGAAAATAGGCCTGCGCGGCCCGGGCCCGCTCCTCCTTGACCTCGCCCAGACGGCCGAGATCCGAGGCGAGAGCCGCATCGCCGGGATCGAGGCCGGCCAGCAGGCCGCCGACCAGGCCCGCTTCCGGTCCTTCGTGGGCCACCCGGTGGAAGACCCAGCTTCCCTCGCGAAAGCGTTCCATCAGCCCGGCGTCGACCAGCAGGCGAAGGTGGCGCGAGACCCGCGGCTGGCTTTGACCGAGAATGCGGACCAACTCGCTGACCGTGAGTTCGCCCCGCGCGCACAGCAACAGAATGCGCAGGCGGGTCGGCTCGGCGGCGGCCCGCAAGGCCCGCACCACGGCGTCGGCGCTCATCGCGGCAATCCTGTCGACCATGGTTCCCTTCCCTCGCCGAATATATAAAGATTTCTTTATATGTTTTTAAAGGGGACCGTCCACGATTTTTGTGCGCCGGCCCCCAGACGATCGGGATAGTGGCATAAATGCCACTATCGTCACATTTCGATCACGCTTTTCGGGGGTGTCCTGTGGAGTTTCGGCCTATGCCGTGCTACTTATTCAAGACCTGTCGTGTGGGCGGCAGCGACGGTGGGCAGACCGGACGGTCTCGTGGGGCTTTGGGGCGTCGTGGACAAGCCCTGTAAAGTGTAAAGAAGGAAGGCGCTGGGTGAGGGGTTACAACGCAGGTCGTTGTGGACACGTGAGGTGGCCGCTCTTTGGGGCCGCCCTTCTTTCGTTCGGCTTGGTTTCCGGTTGCGCGACGGCCCCCGACCCGACGGACCGCGAGGCGGTGGCCGAATACGTGCAGATCAACGACCCGGCGGAGCCCGCCAACCGCGCCATCTTCGCCGTCAATCAGGTGATCGACGAGGGCGTGCTGAAGCCGGCCGCCGGCATGTACCGCCACCTCGTTCCGCCGCCCGTGCGAACCGGCGTTCACAATGCCCTCAACAACCTCCGCTCGCCCGTCGTCTTCCTCAACGACGTGCTGCAGGGCGACATGGATCGGGCCGGCGTCACCCTTATGCGGTTCGTCATCAACACCACCGTCGGCGTCGGCGGTCTGGGGGACCCGGCCACGGACATGGGCTTTCCCTATCACAGCGAAGACTTCGGACAGACCCTGGCGGTGTGGGGCGTCGGCGACGGGCCCTTCGTCATGCTGCCCCTTTTCGGGCCGTCCAACCCGCGCGACACCGTCGGGCTGGTCGTCGATATGCTGGTCGATCCGGTCAACCATTGGGCCGCCAACACCGACCGCGAGGCCATCACCTACGCCCGCGGGGCGACCCGCGCCGTCGACGAGCGGGCCCGCAATTACGACACGCTGGAGGAACTCGAACGCTCCTCTCTCGACTTCTACGCCACCATCCGCAGCCTTTATCGGCAACGTCGGGCCGACGAAATCAGCAACGGGGCGTCGCCGGCCGATATGCCGGGTCCGGGCGTGACCGAAACGCCGACGGGCCCGTCGCGCCCGAAGACGGAAGAGATCTCGCAGTGGAAGTGATGCGTCCATGGCTCGGCCGAATGACGGCCGCCGTCACCGCCGCGATCCTGGCGACCTGCCTTGCGGTCACGCCCGCCTCGGCCGAGCCCGACGATGCCGCCCGCCAGTTCATCACCTCGCTGGCCGATCGCGCCATCCAGGCCCTGACGACCTCCGACATCCCGCGGGCCGAGCGCATTCGCCGCTTCCGTACCCTTTTCAACGACCATTTCGCCGTCAACGACATCGGTAAATGGGTGCTGGGCCGCCATTGGTCTCGCACAACGCCGGCCGAGCAGACTGAATACCTCCGGCTGTTCGAGGATTACATCGTTGCATCCTATGTCGACCGTTTCGCCGCCTATACCGGCGAGAAGCTTCGCATCGTCCGGACCGTGACGGAGGGCGACGGGCGGGCCACCGTGTTTTCCGAAATCACGCTGCCCGAAAGCGGAAAGACCCCGATCCGCGTCGACTGGCGGGTCGCCGGCGTCGCCCCCGCGATCAAGATCGTCGATCTGGTGGTCGAAGGGGTGAGCATGAGCACGACCCTGCGCTCCGAGTTCGGCTCCATCGTGAGGCGCGACGGCGGCAAGATCGACGGGCTGCTGACCGTGCTGCGCGACAAGACGGCAAGCATCAAGGCGGCCCAATAACCGTTCCCTGAAAAGCGTCAAGCATCGACGGGCGAGTCGCCGGCGACTCGGCTTGGCGGTCGCGACGCCCGGTCAGTCCACCGGCACCATGTAGGGAGGCACCCGATCGCGCGTCAGCGGCGGCGGATTCCTGAAATGCGGCAGGCTCATCTCGGCACCGTGTCGGATGTGGGCCTCCAGGGCCTTGGCCGCGTCGTCGACGTGCCCGGCCAGAAGCAGGTCGATCACCGTCATGTGCTCGGACAAGGTCTCGGGCACGCCCGAGGCCAAATGCCTTGCCGGGTCACTCCGCACCACGGTGCCATAGGTGACGATGATCGGCAGTTGGCAATTGCGCAGCACGGTCCGCATCTGCCGGTTGGTACAGGCCAGCACGATGTCACGGTGCAGCGCCAGTTCGATGTCGTTGAGTTCGTCGGGGTCGGGCCGCGAGTCGCGCTGGGCCCGCAGAATGCGGTCGCGAGCCTCCAGCAGTTGGGAGCGCGGAATGCCGGGGGCGGCCTGCTTCAGCGCCTCGGGCTCCAGCAGCCAGCGCATCTGGTAGCCCTCCTGCAGGTCGTCGATGGTCAGCGGCCCGGCATACCATCGCGCGTTGCGGCCCTGGCGCACGAAGCCGACGCGCTCCAGGCTGGTCAGCACCTCGTGGGCGACGGTGCGGCTGACGCCGAAATGATCGGCCAGCGCCGACTGATTGACGTGAAACCGCCCGAAGATGAGGCATGACGCCACGGCCTTCTCGACGGTCGGATAGATATGCTGGCGCCAATTGCGTTTGGCCAGCTTGTCGGCCAGCGCGTGAGGCAGAACCAGACCGGCCTCCAACAGCGAGCGATGCTTGCTGGCCACCGAAAGGCCGGTGCCCCGGGCCACCTCGAAGCCGTGGCCGCGCCGCTTGCGGATGAGATCCTCCTCGGCAAGTTTCCTGAGCGCCATACGGGCCGGCGCCCGGCCGACTCCGAAAATTCCGGCGACGTCGTTCTCACGCAGCACGAGCCCGTTCTCGAAGGTGCCGCCGACGATGTGCTCGTGCAGGACGTCATAGACGAGTTCATTGATCCGCGACGGAGCCCCCAGCAAGGCGGGGTCTTCCTGCAAGGGCCGACGCGTCCGCAAGGCCGCTTGCGTCATGGGTTGTCCTCTCCTTCCTTCATCCGCCGCTATCCTGGCGGCAGTTCGGGAACGCCGTCAACCGCGTCGATGGCCGACGCCCCCCCGCGGAGGCCATTGCGCCCCCGTCCGCCCCGTCACCCCGGCCCGAAGATCAAATTGGGGAGATACAGGACAATCTGGGGAAAAAAGAGCAGGAGCGCGCTCACCACCACCACCGCAATGAGGAACGGCATCGCCTCGCGCGTGAACTCGTTGACGGAGCAATCGAGGATCGAACACACCGCATACATGGCCGACCCGACCGGGGGGGTGAAGTTGCCGATGGTGATGACGATCACGAACACCACCCCGAAATGGACGGGATCGAAGCCCAGTTCCAGGGCGATGGGCAGGAAAATCGGGGTGAGCATGATGATCAGCACCGTGCCGTCGATGAACAGCCCGGCAATGACCAGGAACAGGATGATCATCAGCATGATGCCGTAGGGATCGGTGGTGATGCCGAGCATCGATTCGGAAATTCGTTCGGGCACGCGTTCCCAGATGATCCCGTACCCGAAGATCCCCGACATGGCGATCAGGAACATGACGGCGCCGACGTCGACCGTACTGCCTTCCAAGGCCTCCTTGATCGACTTGCCCTTGAGTTCCCGATAGGCAAGCAGGCCGACCAGGAACGCATAGATGACGGCGAAGGCGCCGATTTCCGAGGGCGTGAAAACGCCGAAGCGCAGGCCGCCAATCAGGATGATGGGAAACAGAATCGCCCAGGCGCCGCCGAGTGTCGCCGAGGCGATCTCGCGCGGCGCCGGCCAGCCGCGCCGCTCGGGCTGGTATCCGCGGAGCCTGGCGGTTCCCGAGATGGTGAGGGCCAGCGTCACCCACAGCACGAGTCCGGGCAGCAGGCCGCCGGCGAACAACCGGCCAATCGAAACTTGGCCGACCGTCCCGTAAAGAATGAACCCGATGCCGGGCGGAATGACCGGGGTGATCAGCGAGCCGTAGCAGAGAACGCTCGACGCGTAGCCCTTGGTGAATCCCCGGTTGATCATCTCGGGGCCCAGGATGCGGGCCTGCATGGCGGCGTCGGCGATGGCGGAGCCTGAAACGCCCCCCATGAACGTGGCCATCGCCACCGACACCTGGGCCAGGCCGCCGCGCATGTGGCCGGTCAGCACGGTCGACAGCCGGAGCAGCCGCTTGGTGATGCCGGCATGGTTCATGAAGTTGCCCGAAACGATGAACAGCGGAATGGCCAGCAGGGCGAAATTCTGGGTCTGCGACAGCGCCAGCTGCACCGGAATGGTCGCCGGTAGGTTAAGGTTCTGCGCGAAGAACAGGGTCCCCGAGATGGCGATCGCGAAGGCGACCGGCATGCCGATCAGCAGAAGGACGACGAAGGCACCAAACACCAGCAGCATTTCTTGGTCTCCCGGCTCGCCGGCGGCTCAGGGCCGCAGCCGCCCCTGCCTGAGTTCGTCCCGGATCTTGAGAAGGGTGGTGACCAGGAGCAGGGTGCCGCAAACCGGCACGCTCATGGTCACCCACGAATAGCTGAAGTCGGGAATGCCCTGGAAGCTCCGCTCGCGGCTGACGTAGGAAAGCCACAACCCCATCGGAATGAGATAGACCAGGAACGCCGTCAGGATGGCGTAGTTCACCATCCTGAATGAAGCCTGGGCCTTCGCCGACAGATGCTTGGTGATGACGTCGACCGACATCAGCTTGCCCTTCCGCCAGGCGACGTCGGCGCTGAGAAAACAGGCCCACGCGAAGACGCAGGTCGCCACGTCGATCGTCCAGTTTATGGGATGGCCGATCAGCCGGGCGACGCCCGCCGAGAAGATCAGGACGACCATGACCACCAGGAACGCCTGGGCGAGTAAAACCTCCATGCGGCAGACATTGTCGTAGAATTTCTTCATCTTGCGCACTCTCGTCTCAAAGAAGCCGATTTCGGCGATGATAACCCTGGCATGCGCGACGAGTCCGCAGGCTTGTCCGAGGCCCATCATGAAGACGGCGCACAAACCGGCCCCAAAACCGGAGGGACGGGTTTGTGCGCCGCACAGAAACGGATGGTCACATCCGCACGATGCGATTACTTGCCGATCTCCTTGCTCACGGCGTTGAACGCGTCGGTGATCTTCAGCACTTCATACGCCTTCTTTCCGGCCGTCCGGAACGCCCCGAGATCGACGTCGGAAACGATGGTCATGCCTTTGCCCTTGAGTTCCTCCATGACCACCTTCTCACTGGCCAGGATGGCCTTCGAGGTTTCCTCGCCGGCCTTGTCGCATTCCTCAACCAGAATCTTCTGGTATTCGGCGGGCAGGCTGTCGAAGAACTTGGCGCTGATCACCTCGAAGTTGATGAGCATGATGTGCGCGGTTTCGTTGGCGTACTTCAGCACCTCGTAGAAGCGGGCACCGGGGATGTTGTTGTATACCAGTTCGACGCCGTCGATGGCCTTTTGCTGCAGCCCCGGATACATGTCGCCGAACGCCATGGCCACCGGCTCGGCGCCCAACGCGCGGATGGATTCCTGCCAGATCGGGGCCGGGGGCGTGCGGATGCGCATACCCTTCAGGTCGGCCGGGCTCTTGATCGGCTTGTTGGTGAAGAAGTGGCGGTACCCCTGGACCCAGTTGAAGGAGACAACCTTGAGGCCGTATTTGGTGGCGAGTTCATCCAGCCATGCCTTGACCGTAGGCGACTGGCGCAGTTTCGCCACTTCCTCGAGGGTTTCGGCGAAGTAAGGGCCGTTCATGATGGCAATGCCGGGAATGTAGTTGCCAAGCCGCGCGGAATCGGTGTTCTGGCCGATGTTGGCTCCCTGGCGGATCTGCTCGATGATGTCCTCTTCAACGCCCAACTGCGCGCTGTGGAAGACTTCGATCTTGAGGCCACCCTTGGTCCGTTCCTCGACCGCCTTCGCCCACTTGGTGAAGCCCGCGTGATACGGCTCCTTCGGGCCCAGGACGTGGTTGAATTTCAGCACGTAGGTCTTGTCTTGTGCCTGCGTCGCCGCACAGGCGATTCCCAACGACAGAACGCCTGCCGTCGCCGCAAGCAGAACGCGTTTTATTCCCTTCATCGCTTGGTACTCCCTGTCTTGCGCTAAGTGACAACCGAACCTCGTTTTTCAATCAGGTTACGTACCTTACATGCAAAATTCAATGGCTATCCGCCACCCCACGTTTCATATATTGAGAACTTTTGTCGACAATGTTCCCATGTTACCGGTCGCGCCGGGGCGCCGGGGCGCCGGGGCGCCGGGGCGCCAAAGCGGAAAAGC
>JAVEYE010000185.1:0-7594 GCA_034003665.1 Rhodospirillales bacterium
GCCGGAGAGTTCGGGAAAGACAACGCTGGCGCTCCACGTGGTGGCAGAAGCCCAGAAGAAGGGCGGCACCTGCGCATTCGTCGACGCCGAGCACGCGCTCGACCCCATCTATGCCAGAAAACTCGGGGTCAATCTTGATGAGCTACTGATCTCGCAGCCTGACGCCGGCGAGCAGGCGCTGGAGATCGCCGACACCCTGGTCCGCTCGGGAGCCATCGATGTGCTGGTGGTCGATTCGGTCGCCGCCCTGGTGCCGCGCGCCGAGCTCGAAGGCGAGATGGGCGATTCGCACATGGGCCTGCAGGCCCGCCTGATGAGCCAGGCCCTGCGCAAGCTGACCGCCTCGGTTTCGCGTTCGAACTGCATGATCATCTTTATCAACCAGATCCGGATGAAGATCGGTGTCATGTTCGGCAATCCCGAGACGACGACGGGGGGCAACGCGCTCAAGTTCTATGCCTCGGTGCGGCTCGAGATCCGCCGGATCGGCGCCATTAAGGACCGCGACGAGGTGGTCGGAAACCAGACCCGCGTCAAGGTGGTCAAGAACAAGATGGCGCCGCCGTTCAAGATGGTGGAGTTCGACATCATGTACGGCGAGGGCGTTTCGAAGACGGGCGAGCTTCTGGACCTCGGGGTGAAGGCCGGCATCGTCGAGAAGTCGGGCTCTTGGTTCTCCTACGAGTCCGAGCGTATCGGCCAGGGGCGCGAGAACGCCAAGACCTTCCTCAAGGAGCATGCCGAAGTCGCCGACAAAATTGAGGCGGCCATCCGGGCTCAGGCGGGCTTGGTGATGGACGCCATGATGTCCGGCGACTCGGACGCCTCGCCTGAAGCGGACACCGTTGCCGAGAGCTAGGGAACGCGAAACGCAAAAAAAGGGGCGCGGCGCCGGGAAGGTCCGCGCCCCTTTTTTGCGCGCCATTTCTGGACAGGAGGCAGGCCGCACGCTAAAAGCGATCTTCCGCCCAGAGGGGCGTTTGTTTTTGGCAATTCCGGACACAGAATCCCGCCATGCAAACCGTCAACGACATTCGTAAGGCGTTCATCGATTTCTTTGTGCGCAACGGGCACGCGGCGGTCGATTCGAGCCCGCTGGTGCCGCGCAACGATCCGACGCTGATGTTCACCAATGCCGGCATGGTGCAGTTCAAGAACGTTTTCACCGGAGCTGAAACGAGAGCCTACCGGCGGGCAACCACGGCGCAAAAATGCGTGCGGGCCGGCGGCAAGCACAACGACCTCGAGAACGTCGGCCATACGGCGCGCCACCACACCTTTTTCGAGATGCTGGGCAACTTTTCCTTCGGCGACTACTTCAAGGAGGACGCCATCCAACTGGCCTGGCAGTTGGTGACCAAGGACTACGGGCTTTCCAGGGACCGCCTGTGCGTCACCGTTTATGCCGACGACGACGACGCCTTCGGGCTGTGGCGCAAGATTTCGGGATTGCCCGAGAACCGCATCATCCGCATCCCGACCTCGGACAATTTCTGGCAGATGGGCGACACCGGGCCCTGCGGACCGTGCTCGGAGATCTTTTACGACCACGGCGAGCATATTCCGGGCGGCCCGCCCGGCAGCCCGGACGAGGACGGCGACCGCTTCGTCGAGATCTGGAACCTGGTGTTCATGCAGTACGAGCAGGTGACGCCGGGCGAGCGCCGCCCCCTGCCGAAGCCCTCGATCGACACCGGCATGGGGTTGGAACGCATTGCCGCCGTCATGCAGGGGACCCACGACAACTACGAGACCGACCTGATGCGGGCGCTCATCGTGGCCTCGGCCGAGGCAACCGGTACGGGCCCGGACGCCGAGCACAGGATCTCGCACCGCGTCATCGCCGACCACCTTCGGGCCTGCTGCTTCCTCATCGCCGACGGCGTGCTGCCGTCCAACGAGGGGCGCGGTTACGTACTGCGCCGGATCATGCGCCGCGCCATGCGGCACGCCCAGATGGTCGGCGCCAAAGATCCGCTGATGTGGCGCCTGGTGCCGGCGCTTGTCGCCAAGATGGGCCACGCTTATCCGGAGTTGGAGCGCGCCCAGCCGCTGATCGAGGAAACGCTGAAGCTCGAGGAAACGCGCTTCAAGCAGACACTGGAGCGCGGCCTGCGCCTGTTGGACGAAGCGACGGCCGAATTGGGGCCCGAGAGGCGGCTTCCCGGCGACGTCGCCTTCAAGCTCTACGACACGTTTGGATTTCCGCTCGACCTGACCCAGGATGCATTGAAGGGTCGGGGGATCGAGGTTGATGTGGCCGGATTCGACGCCGCCATGGCCCGCCAGAAGGCCGAGGCCCGCAAGGCATGGGCGGGGTCCGGCGAGGCGGCGACCGAGGGCGTGTGGTTCGAAGTGCGCGAGGAAATCGGCGCGACCGAATTTCTCGGCTACGACGCCGAAGAAGCGGACGCCAAGGTGGTTGGCCTCGTTGTCGACGGCAAGCGGGTGCACGACGCCGCGGCGGGCCAACAGGTCGCCTTCGTCGTCAATCAGACGCCATTCTACGGCGAATCGGGCGGACAGGTCGGCGACACCGGCTGGGCGACGACGCCGGGCGGCGCCCGCTTGGCCATCAACGATACCCAAAAGAAGGTGGGTGACGTGTGGGTTCATTTCGCCCGCGTCGAGACGGGGTCGATCAAGGTCGGCGACGATATTCACCTGGAGGTCGACCACGCGCGCCGGGCGGCCATCCGCGCCAACCATTCGGTGACCCACCTGCTGCACGCCGCGTTGCGCGCCAAGCTGGGGACGCACGTCACCCAGAAAGGCTCGCTGGTGGCGCCTGATCGGATGCGTTTCGACATCAGCCACCCGAAGGCTATCGGCCCCGAGGAGATGGCCGAGGTGGAGGCGGCGGTGAACGCCGACATTCGCGCCAACGCGGAGGTGACGACCCGCCTGATGGATCCGGAATCGGCGGTGAAGGCCGGTGCCATGGCGCTGTTCGGCGAAAAGTACGGCGACGAGGTTCGGGTGGTGTCGATGGGCCATAAAGGCGAGGCGCCGTTGACCACGGAACTCTGTGGCGGTACCCACGTCAGGCGGACCGGCGACATCGGGCTGTTCAAGGTGGTCTCGGAAGGAGCGGTCGGCGCCGGACTGCGCCGCATCGAGGCCCTGACCGGCGCGGGGGCTCAGGCGTACTTGGCCGAACAGGACCGGGTGCTGCAGGAAACGGCGGCGCTGCTTAGGGCGGCGCCGGCCGAGGTGCCGGGTCGGGTGACGGCGCTGATCGACGAGCGCCGGCGACTGGAACGCGAGCTCAGCGAAATCCGGCGCAAGCTGGCCAGCGGCGGCGGCGCGGCCAGCGGCGGCGGCGAGGTCAAGTTGATCAAGGGCATCAAATTCGCGCCCCGTCTGCTCGACGGCATGCCGGCCAAGGACCTGAAGGGGCTGGCCGACGAATTGAAGAAGCAACTCGGTTCTGGCGTCGTCGCCCTGGTCAGCGTTGCCGAGGGCAAGGCCTCCCTGGTGGTGGGCGTGACCGACGATCTTGCCGGGAAGATCAGCGCCGTCGATCTGGTGCGGGTGGGATCGGCCGCGGTCGGCGGCAAGGGCGGCGGCGGCCGGCCCGACATGGCCCAGGCCGGCGGTCCCGATGGGGACAAGGCGGCCGTGGCCCTCACCGCCATCGAAAGCGCCCTGGTCGGGGCGTAGGTTGGGGCGCACCATGCAACCCGCCGCGCCAGGGAAGCGGCATGGACGCTGAGTGGCAGGAGGCGGTTGGGGGCCGCCTCGCCAGCAAGGACTAGGGCGCCATCGCGCGGCCTATTTCGCGTCGGCCGCCACCTGCATGCGGACGATGCGGTCGGGAGCGCTGACCTCGCCATTGCGGGCGGGATCGCCGCGCTTGATCTGGCCGACGAACTGCATCCCCTCGATCACCTTCCCCCACACCGTGTACTGGCCATCCAGGTGACTGGCCCGTGCAAAGCAAATGAAGAACTGTGAATCGGCGCCGTCCGGACTGTCGGTCCGGGCCATCGAAACGGTGCCGCGAACGTGCGGTTCGCTGGAGAATTCAGCCTTGAGCTTGGTGCCCGAGCCGCCCGTGCCGTCGCCCCGGGGATCGCCGGTCTGTGCCATGAACCCGGCGATGACCCGGTGGAAAAGCAGTCCGTCGTAGAATTTCTGGCGGACCAGTTCCTTGATTCGGGCGACGTGGTTGGGGGCGAGGTCGGGCCTCATCTCGATGACCACCCGACCATAGTCGAGATCCATGTACAGCGTGTTTTCGAGATCGGCGGCGGCGCCGTCGGACGCCATAACGGTGGTGGCCAGCACGGCGGCCAGAAGGGGGCGCAGCTTCGCCATTGTCATTCCTTTCCTTTTGGCGTGGTCATCGAATGCCGCCGGACCCTATCACGAACCGCAACACCCCGACCAGCCCGCATGGCGCCTTGCCGCCAAGCGTCCCGGATTGGATGCCGTCATCGCCGGTTGCGTCAGTGGGTGCGGCGGCGCGGTGGTGTCCCGGGCTGCGGCGGAGGGGCCTCGGTACCCATCATCTTCTCGGCCAGCGCCCGCAGGCGTTCGCGGTCCTTGGCCGGCAGGTCTTCGATGGCGCGCGCCTTTTCCCGTCGGACCTCCATGGCTTGGCGGATGATTTCCTCGCGGACTTGCGCCGCTGATTTGGGCTCTGTTGCCGGAGGTTTGGCCGATGCCGGGCCGGCGGCGGCCGCGTTCATGCGAGCGGCAGCCTGTCTGAGCCCGGCCGCGGCGACGCCCATCTCGGCGGCGGCATCCTCGAGCTCGGCGGTCGCGGGTTTCCGGTGCTCGATGGCACGCTTCCTCACTTTGGCCGGCTTGCTTCCGAGCAGCCTGGAGATCCACTTGAACATGCACGTCCCCGCTCGCCGGTTGATCGGCATGGGTCATCCTAGCGGTTTGAAGCGATGGGTGCCACCGCCAGCGACCGACCGGTAATTTCCATGAAGAATTCTCTGGCCCTCGGAGCGACGCCTTTAATATGCTGCCGCCATGAGCCAGACCAATCCCATGCGAAACGCCAAGATCGTCGCCACCCTCGGACCCGCCACGGCGGATCCCGACCGAATCGCCGAATTGTTCCGGGCCGGTGCCAACGTCTTCCGACTGAACTTCAGCCACGGCACCCACGCCGATCACCAGCGCACCCACGCCGCCATCCGCAAACTCGAAACGGAGGTGGGGCGCCCCATCGGGCTGCTCATGGATCTGCAGGGCCCGAAGCTTCGTGTCGGACGGATCGTCGGCGGCAAAACCCGATTGGAGGTCGGTCGGCCTTTCCGGTTGGACCTTTCGAACGAGCCGGGCGACGGGACCCGGGCGCCGCTTCCCCACCCCGAGGTATTTGCCGCGCTGGCGCCGGATATGGCATTGCTGTTGGCCGATGGCACCCTGCGCCTGCGGGTGGTGAGATGCGGCGCGGATTATGCGGAAACGGAGGTGGAGGTCGGTGGCGAGCTTTCCGACCACAAGGGCGTCAACCTGCCCAACGCCGTGCTCGACATCTCGCCGTTGACCGAGAAGGACCGGGCCGACCTTGCCTTCGGCCTTGATCTGGGGGTCGACTGGGTGGCGCTGTCGTTCGTGCAGCGTGCCGACGACGTGGCCGAGTTGCGAACGTTGGTTGACGGAAGGGCCGGGATCCTAGCGAAGCTCGAGAAGCCGGCGGCCATCGACGAACTGTATCATATCGTCGATCTCGCCGACGCCATCATGGTGGCGCGCGGCGATCTGGGCGTGGAGGTGCCGCCCGAGGACGTGCCTATCCTGCAGAAGCGCATCATCCGGGCGTGTCGCCGGGCCGGTAAGCCGGTGATCGTCGCCACCCAAATGCTGGATTCCATGATTCATTCACCGGTGCCGACTCGGGCTGAGGCCTCGGACGTGGCGACCGCCGTCTATGACGGCGCCGATGCCGTCATGCTGTCGGCGGAGACGGCGGTCGGCGCCTACCCCGCAGATTCGGTCGGCATGATGAGCCGCATCATCCATCGGGTGGAACGCGACCCGCTGTATCGGCCGCTTATCGACACCCAGCGCCGCGAACCCCAGCCTACGGCCGAAGACGCCATCTCGGCCGCGGCCCGCCAGGTCGCCCATACGATTTCGGCGGCGGCCATCGCCACCTTCACGTCGACCGGCTCGACCACGCTGCGCGCCGCGCGTGAGCGTCCAGAGGCGCCCATCCTGGGCCTGACGACGACCATGGAAACGGCCCGTCGCCTGACCCTGGCCTGGGGCGTGTACCCGGTTCGCACCCGCGCGGTCAGCCGGGTGGTCGAGATGGTCGCTGAAGCGACACGTGCCGCCCGCGACGAGGGTTTCGCAAGCACCGGCGATCTGTTGGTGGTGACGGCGGGCATGCCGTTCGGGACACCCGGCACCACCAATCTCTTGCGCATCGCCGAGATCGAGTAGCCCGTCAGCGGCGGCCCGAAAGAAGACCCCCCGATCGGTCGAAGCCGATCGGGGGGCTTTTGTGTCAGGCTAATGCCTCGGGTTGCCTCACGGCGTAGCAAGCGGCGGCATCATGCCGTTGTGGAAGATCCACGCCACCAGATAGGCGATGGGCGCGATGATGAATACCAGCGCGACGCCATAGAGCAACGCCATCCGGCCAAGCCCCTTGAGCTTGCTGAAATCGCTCAGCACGCCCAGCGACACGAAGGTGAGGGCGAAGAACATCGAGCGCATCGGGCTCTGCACCGAGCTGGCCCCGACCTTGAGGTCCTTGACGATTTCGGGCCAGATCCCGGCGATTGCCATCACCGTGAACCAGCAGAACAGATAGCCGAGAACAAACTTCGGGAAACGGAACCACACTTCGGAGAGTGGGACGGTCGTCTGTCCCGGCTGCCGCTCCACCTTGTAGACCCACAGGAGGGCCAGCAGGAAGGCCCACACGCCGATGAAGATGTCGATCCAGATCTTGGTCATCAGGGCGGAGGTAAGGATCCAGTCCTTCTGCCAGTGGATGCCCCTGGTGGCGGCGTTGGCGACCATCATCTGATCAAGGATGGCGCCGGCCGCGGCGTCGGCGCCGTCGGTCTTCACCGTCATGCCCATGGCGGCGCCGTTGACGATCGGCTGATCGGGAGCGACCGCGGTGTAGAACCCGGGAAGCACCACCAGTTCGACCATCGCATAGACGACGACCAGCGTGGACACCAGGGCCGGAATGATCGGCTTGGCGCGGATGGCGCCGGCGGTGGCGATGGAGGCCGAAACGCCGCAGATCGAGATGCCCGAACAGAAGACCGCTGCCCATTCACGCGGCAGGCGGAAGACCCGGCGGCCGAGCGCGTAGATCAACGGCCAGAACAGCAGGTAGGCGACAAAGGTCGCAGCCGCTCCGGCCAGGCCCAGTTCGATGGCAAAACCCTTGGCGGCTACGCTGTCGACCGACATGGTGCCGAGCTTGATGCCGAGGTAGACGATGGCGGTCTTGATGAACCACTCGGGCTTGCAGGCCTCCTTGATGAACTCGGCGAAGGGTTTGAAGAAGTTGCCGATCGTCAGGCCGACCAGCAGGGCGATGATGAACCCGGTATCGCCGCCCAGCGACAGACCCCAGGTAATTCCAAACTTTTTGAACTGATTG
>JAVEYE010000186.1:0-7576 GCA_034003665.1 Rhodospirillales bacterium
TGGCGATCCGCTACGACCACGCCGCGGCCGCCGCGCTCCCCGGCGCGGACGAGGCGCGGTTGAACCTCTACCGCTGGAACGGCGGGGCGTGGGTGAAGCTGGCCGCCAGCGTCGACACGGCGACGCGCACGATCACGGCGGCGGGGCTGACGCAACTGGGACGCTTCATGATCGGGCTGCCGGCACCGGGGACGATCCTGATGGTTCAATAGGACAGGGATAGAAGGAGGCGCAATGATGACCGATCACGCACGAATACGGGATTGCCTGACGGGCCCGGTTTCCTCGATTCGAACCCCGTTCCTGAAGGACGGCGCCATCGACTGGGACGGCCTGCGGCGCGTGATCGACTTCAACATCGCGGCCGGCAGCAGGACCATGCTGCTCACAGCGGGCGACAGCCATTATTTCGCGCTCTCCGACGACGAAATCGCCGAGGTGACGCGCGTGACGGTCCAACACACGGCCCGGCGGGCGATGGTCGTGGCGGCGGACCGGCACTTCAACACCGGCCAGGCCGTCGCGTTTGCGCGCTTCTGCCGGGAGGTCGGGGCGGATGTGCTGATGGTCATGCCGCCCGACTGGGCGGCGTCCGGCACGCCGGAGACGCTGGCCGCCCATTACAAGGCGGTGTCCGCGGAAATTCCGGTCATGCTGGTCACGAACGTCTTCATTCCGCGCGGCGAGGCGTTCGGCCTGGCGGTCGTGGAGAGAGCCCTCGAGGCGGCGCCGGACGTGGTGGCGGTCAAGGACGACATGCTCGGCCCCTTTGCCCGCAAGATGACGAGCCTCGTGCAGGGCCGCTGGGCCGTCCTCTCGGGCGGACAGAAACAGAATCATCTCGACATTCACCCCTACGGCTGTGACGGGTATCTCTCCACATTCATCACCTTCAAGCCCGGGATTGCGCATCGCTATTGGGCGGCGATCCAGCGGAACGATATGGCGGCGGCGGTCGAGATTATCCGGACGTTTGACTGGCCGTTCTTCAAGTGGATATCGGCCCTGCCGGGCGGTTTTGACGCAGGGATTCACGGCGTGCTCGAACTGGCGGGCATTTGCTGGCGTTGGCGCCGGCCGCCGTACTGCAGTCTCAGCGACGAAGACATGGAGCGGTTGGGCGCAACCTTGAAAACGGCGGGCATCCTGTAGGAGGACAACGGTGAACAGCCATGACATCATCATTGCGGACATGACCTGCGCGCTTTCGCCCTCGGGCTGGAAAAGCACACGCTGCCGCTTGGCGGGGCGTCCGACGCATCTGATGGTCGCCCCGGGTGAAGGGACGGCCGTGGCTGGACTGGCTTATGTCCGCCTGGCGATCGCATCAGTCACACCTATCCGCTCGGAGCCTATTGCCAGCCGGCACAATGGAACGTAACCGATGCCGATACTCCGCTGCGCGAAGACGCTGCGCAGGGCAAGCCGATAGCGATGCCGACCCCGAGGGGAAAGGTCAAGTGGCGTATGAGGATGACATTCTTTCGCTCAATCTTGAGTGTTCTATTTGCGGCCGCGGCCTGGTCGGCCGCGGCGTGTGAGCGGTTCGTGCTGGCACAGGGCGGAACGGCTGCGGCGGCCATTGTGCTGGGTGAAAAGCCCTGCGCCGCCTCAACCAACATGGCGGCGACGCTCAAAACGATGCTGGAGCGGATTACCGGCGCCTCCTTTACGGTTGCGCCCGGCGACGGCACGGCCGGGCTCGCCGTGGGCCTGGCTGTCGAGTTTCCCGCCCTGGCGGACGAGCCGGCACTGAAGTTGATGGAACGGTTCGGTCCCACGGACCTGGCCACGCGGCAGAGCTATATCCTGCGATCCCATGACAAGGGCGTGCAACTCATCGGCGCCTCGGAACTGGGCGTGGCGTACGCGGCTTGGGATTTCCTGCACCGGCTGGGGTACCGCCAGTTCTTCCCCGGCCCCGTGTGGGAGGTCGTGCCGCAACGACCCGACCTGGTTGCGGAACTGGACGCGTTCGAGAAGCCCGATTTCATCCTGCGCCACATCGCCGGCAGCGTGACGCCCGACTGGTGTCTTAAGAACCGCGCGAATCCCATCCTGGGCTGGCAGAATGCGACTGAGTTCCCCTGGCTGCCGGGACGCTGGACCGCTTCGATGGCCCAGGCCCAGCACAACTGGGGATCGATCGTCGGCTACGCCGAGGAGGAGTTCAAGGCCCATCCGGAATATCTGGGGCTGGTGACCGTCAAGGTCGATCCCCGGGTGGCGGAGCCCGATCCCACGGCCCTGGCGCCGCGCGGGGTGGATGATCGTGACGTGAACGTCGCGCTGACGGAGACCGTCCCGGTTGCGACCACGAAGCAGGTCCGGGTTAGTTCCAAACTATGCGTGTCCAATCCTCGCGTTCGTGAATTGGCCGGCCTGTATGCGCTGGACTATTTCGAGAAGAATCCCGAATCGCCGTCGGTTTCGATGGAGCCCACGGACGGAAGCGGCTGGTGCGAGTGCAGCGCCTGCTCGAATGTGGGGCCACCGTCGGAGCGGGTGGCGTTGCTGGCTAATTCCGTAGCGGAGGCGCTCGAAGAGAAGCATCCCGACAAGTATGTGGCGATCCTGGCCTACCATCTGCATGCCGACCCGCCGGTCCGCAAGCTGCACCCGCGCGTGGCGGTCAGCCTGGCCACGGCGTTGAGCGGCAGCACGCCGCTGGACGAGCGGCTGACCCGTTGGGCGGCCGTCTCCGAGAACCTCGGCGTCTACGAATATCTCTCCGTCATGGAGTGGCACCTGGGGCTGCCGGCCAAGAGCCTGGTCTCCAACCTGCCGTACCTGGCGAAACAGATTCCCTACTACCGCGGGAAAAACGTGCGCTTCTTCACCGGCCAGGCCACGGCCGGGGCGTGGGGCGGGCACGGGCTGGGCTATTACGTCACGGGCCGCCTGCTGTGGCACACCAACGAGGCGCAGCGGGTCGAGTCGACAGTGGACGATTTTCTGGAAAGGGCGTTCGGAGACGCGGCCGAGCCGCTGCGGGAATATTGGCGCGTGGTGGACGGCAGCCAGCAGAAGCCGGGCTCCTATGAGTTCTTCCTGGACCGCGCCACCCGCATGTATGCCGCCCTGAAGGAGGCGCGCGCCAAGACCGAGGAGCCGGCTGTGCGGAAACGGATCGACCAACTGACACTTTACGCGCGGTACGTGGAGCTGTTCGCGCGGCATGGCCAGGCGAAGGGGGCTGAGAAATGGCCGGCGTTGTGCCGGTTCGTGCGGCATGCCTACCGCATGCGGGAGGCGAACATGGTCGGGTATGGGGTCGTGCTGGGCTACGTGCCCGGCGCGAAGACGGTGGAGCTGCGTCCCCTGCTCCGGCCGACGGCGGAGGAGCAGGCGCTGATGGAGCCGGGAACACGGGACAACCGGGTCGATGAGCCGTTCACGGAAGCGGAGATCGGGGCGATGTTGGACGGTTCCTACCGGGATCCGGTGCCCGCGGAAGAGGCGCCGGCACCCGCGGAGTTGTTAGATGGGATGTGAACAAGAACCTTGGCCAAGGCCGTACGCGGAAGGCGCTGTTTGCCTGTCCCCAATGGCATTCGACACAGTGAATAGAAAACAGGAATCCAAAATGACTTCCCAAACCGGAATTTCGGTCAACATCGATTGCAACACCTTCTTCATCACCCACGCCGAGGCGGAGATGAACGCGCGGACGGTCGACAACTACGCCCGGCTGTTTCACGGCACGGGCGTGGACGAAATGCTGTGGAATCCCAACGCAAAAACAACCGCCTATGCGGGCAAGGTCTTCAGCCCGTTCTGGGATGGCTACGATCCGGATGGCGGTCCGGCACAGCCGTTTGTGATGAAGTACCAACGCCCGCTCCAACGGGAGATGTTCCACCGCTATGTCGCCGCGGCTTGGGCGCTGCACCGGCAGGGCATCGATCCCTTCGAACGCTGGCTCCGGGTGACCCGCGAGGGAGGAATCAAGGCCTGGATGTCCATGCGGATGAATGATGACCACGGTTCCACTAATCATGCGTGTCCCACCCACGGCCGTTTCTGGCACGCCCACCCCGAATTCCGCCGTGCGATGTACCGAATGCAAGGCCGGGGAAGCCATGTGTTCGACTATGCGCATCCCGAGGTGCGGGACTACCACCTGGCGTTTATCCGGGAGTTGCTCGAACGCTATGACCTGGACGGTCTTGAACTGGACTGGATGCGCCATGAACATTATTTCCAGCCTGGACATGAGGCGGCCGGAATGCCGCTCCTCAACGATTTCATGCGGCAGGCCAGGGTCTTGGTCCGCGAGGCGGAACTGCGGCGAGGGCACCCGATCGCCCTCGGCGTCCGCACCGCGACCACCTATCGCGCCGCCTTGGGTCTGGGCGCCGATCCCGTGCAATGGGCGAGGGAGGGATTGATCGACCGTATCATCTTGAGCCCCTACTGGGAGACCTGCGACGCCGACATCCCCGTCGAGGAATGGCGCTCCCTGCTGGCCGGCGCAGCGGTTTCTTTGGGTGCGACCATCGAGGCCAATCTCCGGCCCCATCGCGGAACAGCCCAGCGTCGCAATTCACTGGAGACGGTGCGCGGACTGGCCGCCAGTTACCTGCACCGTGGCGCGGAGCGCATCTATTTCTTCAACTACTTTCCCGCTTATCCCGCCGGTTCCGCCATCCGCATGGACAGCGACTGGCATGGCCAGGCTTTTGCCGATGTCTCCTCGCGCGAAGCCCTCCGGAACAAGCCGCGCCGGCATATTGTGACCTTTCGAGATGTGGCTGTTCCGGGCGCGCCGACGGCCTTCGCCCTGCCTTGCCCCTGCGGCCCGGGGCTGCCGGTGGAAATTCGCATCCACACCGGAGCGCGGCCATCCACCACGCATGCGGCCGTCATTCTGTCCTTTGCTGATCCGGCCTGCATGAGCGACGGGGATTGGGTTCGCCTCAACGGGGCGCCTTGCCCGGCGCTGGGACCGGTCAAACTCGCCGACCCGGAACCCTGCGACCATCCCTTTGCGTTTGCAATACCGTTGGAGGCTGTGCAGGATGGCTACAACCTCATTGAAGCGCAAACCGAAAACCGCCGGGACATCACCTGGGCCGAGATTCAATTTGATAACCATGAATGACATTCCGAATCGGAGGACTGATGGGGCCGGTGGTGGTATTCCGGGAGAAGTGAGAAAGAGACTCCGAGCCGATGTGAATGGAACAAGATTTGCGTTTACGAGTGTACGAGTATGAAATGCCAGTATGGAATACTACGCTGATGAAATTACCGTTCGACCATGAGAATCTTCATGTTTACCAAGTATCGATCAGTTTGGTGGCATGGCTGGAGGAGGTGAGGCCGCAGATCACCAGCACAGTTGCGGCCTGTGATCATCTTGTCAGAGCTTCCTCCAGCGTACCAGTGAACATTGCGGAAGCCAGTGGAAAGCGATCAATGAACGCGCGTCGTCAGTTTATTGACACGGCTTACGGGTCTGCGCTGGAGTGTGCAGCTTGCCTCGACATCCTTGGCATCCTCGAATGTATTGAATTATCGGTGGTTAATGAGGGCAAAGGCCGTCTCTCGCACCTTGTCTCCATGTTAATCGGGTTTCGGAAGGCGACCGAGCGCATGGTCTGTGAGGAGGGGATGGCTTACGCAAGCGGCGCCGATGCGAAAACTAACCATGTGTGGTTCGACCACGAAAAGTTGGATGTCTACCGCAAGGCTCTAGAACTCGTGTCTTGGTGTGGTCGTCTGCAACGTGGCGGTTTTGTTTCCCTATCAACCATGAACCTGCTGGACAAAGCGTCGACAGGTGTGGTTTTGAATATCGCCGAGGGCAACGGCAAGTTTTCCCGCAAAGATCGTATTCGCTTCATTGACCACGCACGAACCGCTGCCCTGCAAGCGGCCGCGAACCTCGACGTTCTCGCGGTGCGGCAGGCAAAGTCCAGATCGGATGTCGCCGATGGCAAGGGGCTGCTTGCCGATGCCGTACGAATGCTCGTGGCTTGGGAAAGGAGTCTGGAGGAGTGAGATCTGCCCCGAAACAATCGATTCGCACACCTACTCTTACACATACTCGTACACTCGGATCTCTCGAGTTGGAACAAGATTGGAGTGTACGAGTAAGGGATACTGTTCCCATCCACCCCCTCTCGGTACCTTCGAGCTTGGTCGCGGTACAGCCGAGTGTCCGGCTTGCTCGATCACCTACTCTTACACCTACTCGTACACTCGGATCTCCCACGTTGGAACAAGTTTTGAGTGTACGAGTAGGTGTACGAGTATGGGATACTGCCCCCCATCTAAACCTTCTTGGCACCTTCGAACTTGGTCGCGACAAAGTGACACCTTATGCTTGCTCGCACACCTACTCTTACACCTACTCGTACACTCGGATCTCCCGCGTTGGAACATGATTTGAGCGTACGAGTATGTGTACGAGCATGAAATGCAAGTATGGAAGACTACGCTGATGAAAAAATCGAATACCCCTGAAATAGCTCACCGGTACCCGGATCTCACACGCACCGACCGCGAGGAGATCGTCGGCAACCGGATGACGGCCTACGCCGATGGGCTCGGCGGCGGCAGCATCCAGTACTGGGACGGCGTCTGGGCGAACAACGCGGATGTCCTGCCGCACGCCATGCTGGCCGTCTACGAGGGGCATGACGGCGACCTGCTGCTGCGCGGCGAACAGGGGCGCATCCTGCCGCTGCGGCGCTACTTTCACCAGTGGCGGCCCGACCGGGTCGCCTCCGGCTTTCTGACCGCTGACCGGATCGTCGTCAAGGAGCAGAAGACCATCTGGAACGACGTGTTCGTCTCGCGCATCACGCTCTACAGCACGCTCAAGCGGCCCGTGGCGATGTGCCTCTGCCATGAAGCCGGACGGGAGGCGGGACTGGAGGTCGAGATCCTCGGCGGCGGCATCCTCCACCTGTGCGCCAGACGAGGGCAGCTAGCCGGCGTGCACCGCCTGATCGCGCTGTTTCCGGGCACGGCCGATATCCGCGCGAACCGCCGGACGTACGCGATCTCCCTGCCGGTTACCGTCGCCGCCAATACCGGACACACCACCGTGCCGGTCGAAGCCGGCCTGGCGGTGGCGATGGGCCTTGACCGGGACGAGACCCTGCAACGCCTGCGGAAGACCCTGGACGATCCCGGACAGGCGTTCGTGTCGCGCCGCCGCGATTGGGAAGCCTACTACACCCGGCACGTCCCCGGGTTCCGCTGCTCCGATCCGCTGCACGCCAAGCTCTACCACCATGCGTTCTACGTGGCCAAGGCCAACCTGTTCGATCTCCACCAAGGCAGCATCACGCAGCCGTACACCTGCCCCAGCAAGCTGCGGCTGATGCCGCAATGGTTCTGGGATTCCGCCTTCCAGGCCATTCAGGAGAAATGGACGCACGGCTATCCCTTTCCCAAGTCCTGCATCAGGAACTGCCTCGCTGCCCAGAAGCCCGACGGGCATCTGCCGTTCATCCACCATGTGGTCGGCGACGGCGACATGCTCGAACAGAACGGCTACCCCCGCATGATCCAGCCGTTCATCCTGCCGCTGGCCATCTGGGACGCCTATTTGAAGGACGGC
>JAVEYE010000187.1:0-7569 GCA_034003665.1 Rhodospirillales bacterium
GTCCATCCATCGCCGTCCATTCCGTCTGCTGCCCAACCGCGTATGGCGCACGTACCAGGGCGGCGCCTTCCTCGACCGTATCGAGGGGCGCCCCGCCCCACGGGATGGCAACCAGCCGGAAGACTGGATCGGTTCCGCGGTGATGGCCTCCAACCCGGCCCGCCCCGGCCCGGCGATCCCAGGCGAGGGCCTATCGATCGCCGAGGCCTGCGATGGACGCCGCCTGCCGATGACGGCGGTGCTGGCCGACGATCCCGAGGCGGCCTTGGGGGCGGCACACGTGGCCGCCTTCGGCGTCAAGCCGCAGTTGCTGGTCAAGTTCATCGATTCGGCGGTGCGCCTTTCCATCCAGGCGCATCCCAGCGTGGCCTGGGCGAAGGCCCGGCTCGGCGCCGCCAGCGGCAAGACCGAGGCCTGGTGGATCCTCGAAACCCGCCGGCCCGACGCCTGGGTGCTGGCCGGCTTCCAGCGGCCACCGGCGGCCGACGCGTGGCGGCGCATGATCGCCGAGCAGGACACCGACGCCATGATGGACTGCTTCGACCCCGTCCCCGTGGCGCCCGGCGACATCCTGCTGATCGGGGGCGGGCTGCCGCACGCCATCGGCCCCGGCATCACGTTGCTGGAAATCCAGGAGCCCACCGACTTTGTCGTACAGTGCGAATACGCCGACAAGACCCTCAAGGTATCCGAGTCCGCCCGCACCATGGGCCTGGGGGCCGAGCGGGTAGTCGACATGTTCGACTTCACCGCCTACACGCCGGCCGAGGTCAAGGCCCGCTTCGGGGCCGACCCGGCCGTGATCGCCGAAAGCGAGGGCGGCCGCGAGGAGGCCCTGCTGG
The DNA here is from genome assembly GCA_034003665.1 of Rhodospirillales bacterium. Taxonomy (GTDB): domain Bacteria; phylum Pseudomonadota; class Alphaproteobacteria; order Rhodospirillales; family Shumkoniaceae; genus Shumkonia. The sequence continues at coordinate 843 of JAVEYE010000187.1, forward strand.
CCGCGCCGCGTACCGACCTGCTCGAAGTCCGCCGCCTGACGGTGACCGGAACCTTCGCACCAGCCTTCGATGGCCGCTATTCCGTCTTCGTCGTTCTCGCCGGCGAAGGAACGCTGACCGTCGAGGGCGACGCCGTGCCGCTCAAGCCCTGGAGCCGCCTGTTCCTGCCCGCCGCCATCGACAAGGCCAGCCTGGAGGGCCGCATGGCCCTGGCCCGCTGCCTGCCACCCAAACCGCCCGGCACGTGACCGCCGGGCAATGAATACCGATCGGCGTGTCGTTGATTCCGACCGTCATGGCCGTGCTTGTCACGGCCATCCAAGTCTTCCTTTGAAAGTTTGAGCCGTCGTGGACGCCTGCGCCGAGTGCGGTATGACGACACAAGTTCTGCGTTGAATGCCCTGCGCCTGATTCTGGCGCCCATTGCCGAAAATGGCGGGCGGCGGTATATGCGGGCGTCTTCCGACCGATGAGAAGGATTTCCCCGGTCATGTCGCGCCTGTTCGCCCTTCCCGCCCTGGGCCTCGCCCTTGGTGTCAGTTTCGCGTTGTGGGGATGGCTGGGCCGCCCGGTGGCGGTCCCCGACGTGCCGGGGGGGCGCCTGCAGTGCGTCTCCTACACGCCTTGGCAGGGCGGCGGCGAAAACCCGCTGAAGCACGAATACACGGTGGACGAGGCGATCCTGCGCGACTCGCTCGCCGCGCTCAAACCGTTCACCGACTGCATCCGCCTCTATTCGGCCCTCGGCCCCTACCCCGACGTCGTGCGGATCGCCGACGAGATGGGCATCAAGGTCATGCTCGGCATGTGGATCGGCAACCGGGACGAGCTGAATCGCCGCGAGATCGAAGCCGCTCTCGCACTGGCCGAGGCCCATCCCAGAGCCGTGCGCCTGCTGATCGTCGGCAACGAGGTGCTGCTGCGCCGCGAGATGTCGGGCAACCGCCTGGCCGGCATCATCCGCTCGGTCAAGGAGCGCACCCGCATCCCCGTGGCCTATGCCGACATCCCCCATTTCTGGCTGCGCAACCGGATGGTGGCGGACGCCGTCGACGTGGTGGGCATTCACCTGCTGCCCTACTGGGACGACCCGACGCCGACCACCATCGACCGGGTGCAGGCGCACCTGCGCGGTCTGACCGCCCGCATGCACGCCGAGTTTCCGGGCAAGCCGCTGCTGATGGCCGAGGTCGGCTGGCCGAGCGCCGGGCGCACCCGCGGCGGCGCCGTCCCCTCGGTGGTCAACGAGGCGCGCTTCATGCGCGAGTTCAGCGTCTGGGCGGCCGAGCAGAAGCTCGACTACAACCTGATAGAGGGCTGGGACCAGCCGTGGAAAAAGGGACCGGAGGGCACGGTCGGCGGCTTCTGGGGCATCCTTGACCGCGACCTCGAGCCCAAGTTTCCGCTGACCGGCCCGGTATCGGAATGGCCGGGCTGGCGGGGCGCGGCGCTGTTCGCCGCCGCTGTTTCCGGCCTTCTTCTGGTGGCGCCGCTGGCCGCCCGACGGCGGCCGACGGCGGCGGGCTGGCTTGGTCTTGGCCTTTTGGGGCCCGCCCTGGGCTCGACCCTGGTCGGCCTCGACTTCATGATGGAAACGGTGCCCGACACCGTGTTCGGCACGGTCGGCGTCGCCGGGTTGTTCGGGCTGACGCTTTTCGGTGCCGGCCTGTGGGCGTTGCATCTGGTCGACGACGCCGCGGCGGGAAACCTTCGCACCGCCCCCTTCGATGCCGTTCTGGCCTGGCTGCGCCGGCCGTGGCGACGGCCGGACGGCGCCGTCGTGCTGGGCGTCTTCTGGTGGGCGACCATGGCAACCGCCGCCCTGGTGGCGCTGGCCATCGCCTTCGACGGCCGGCACCGCGACTTTCCCACCATCGGCCTGTGGATGCCGGCCGTCGCGCTGGCCCTGCACGGCGCCCGCGCCGGCCTCAACATCCGGCCCGGCGAACGGCGCGAGGAAGCCTGGATCGCAGCGACCGTGGCCATTGCCGGCCTGTTCGGCAACGACTGGTGGGGCAACGTCGAGGGCTGGATGTGGATTGCCTGCTGCCTGCTGCTGGCGGCGCCGGGCCTGCCGGCAAGCCGGGTCGAGGCTTTACGCCTGGGACGCCGCCTTTTCCAGACGGATCAGGCGCAGGCCAGCAATGACAAGGGCGATCACCGCCGGTCCTGTGTTGTAGAAAATCAGGCCGAACCCGGCCAGGAATAGGACGAAGAGGCCGAGCCGGCGCGCCGCCGCCTCGCCCCGCACCAGCCACAGCAGGGCGGCCAGACCGGCCACAAAAACCCGCCCGGGCCCCGACTGCGCCGACACGATGAGCGCGCTTCGCGGCCCGCACCACAGGGGCGCGTTGGCCGCCTCGTCGCACAGGACGCCGATGGCGACGGGCTCGATCCACTGGTAGCGCAACACCCAGCCGACCGCAAACCCCGCTGCCGCCACCAGCAGGGCACCCAAGATCGGCACCTCGACGAACAGCACCCGCGTCACCCGAACCATCGATCGGACCTTCAGTTCCCTAGGCCGCCCCTCAGGCGAGGCGGCCGATCTTAGATCACTATCCGGCGGCGGAATCAATCGCCGAGCGGCAGACCGGCCAGCAGTGTCTTGACCCGGCCGATCTCGTCGTCGTTCACCGTGTGGCCCATGCCGGGGTAGATTCGCTCGGTCACCTCGGCGCCCTGGCCCCGCAGAACGTCGGTCGATTCCCGAACGCGCCAGAGCGGGATGTGGCCGTCGCGATCGCCGCAGCCGATGAAGACCGGGGTGCCGGCCAGCCAACCGTCGTTGTCGCGGATGGTCCCCTCCGGACCGATCAGGCCACCGCTCAGGGCGACCACGCCCCCGTAGCGCCGGGCATGGCGTGCGGCATATTCGAGCGCCAGGCAGGCCCCCTGAGAAAAACCGAGGAGGACGACGCGTTCGGGAGAGAATCCCTGGCGTCCCAATTGCGCCACCGTGGCATCGACCCGGGCGAGGGCCTGGCCGAGCGCCGGCTCGTTGTCGGCGAGCGGCGCCAGGAAGGAATAGGGATACCACGTGCAGCCGGGGGCCTGCGGAGCCAGGAAGGCCAAGTCCGGGCGTGCCAGGGCCTCGGCCAACCCCAGCATGTCGTCCGCCCCGGCGCCGCGCCCATGCAGCAGGACGACGGCGCCGGCGGCGTCGGCCAGCGGAGCGCCGGCCCGAACCGTCCCGTCCGGAAAGCCCGCGGTCATGCCGCGCCGTCCAGGACCGGCAGCACCGCCTCGAGTTCGTCCCGGCGATCCTCGAGGAAGGGCGGCAGCTTGAGCGCCCCGCCCAGGGCGGCCAGCGGCTCGTCGATGGTGAAGCCCGGCTCGTCGGTGGCGATCTCGAAGATGACGCCGCCCGGCTCGCGGAAATAGACCGAGCGGAAATACTGACGGTCCTTCTGCCCGGTCACCGCCACACGGTGATCGCGCGACAGCTTTTGCGCCATCGCCGCCTGTTCGGCGTCATCGACGGCGCGGAAGGCGACGTGATGGACCGAGCCCCGCCCCATGCCGCCTTTCAGAAACCCCTTGGCCTCGCGGATGTCGACGAAGCCGCCGGCCGCGGCGTCGGCCCGATAGCGGACCCGCTGGCCGTCGCGCCCATCCTCGGAGAAGCCCAGGACGTCGGTGAGGATGGCGCCGGTCGCCGCCGCCTCGTCCAGCATCAGGGTGACGCCGTGAAAGCCGCGGATGGCATGCTCGGCGGGAATGTCGCCGGCACTCCAGGCCGGCTCCGTCTCGGCGCCGCCGACGCCGACCAGGGCCAATCGCATGCCGTCGGGATCGGCGAAACTGAGCACCGGCTCGCCGAAGCGGCGGGCCGGCGCGTCAACCGCCACCCCTTTTTCGATCAGGCGCTGTGTCCAATAGCCGACAGTGCCCGCCGGCACCCGGAAGGCCGTCTCCTGCGTCAGTCCGACGCCGGCCCGGCCCTGGCCCGCGTGCTCCCACGGGAAGAAGGTGAGGATGGTGCCGGGGGACCCCGCCTCGTCGCCGTAATAAAAATGATAGGTGCCGGGGTCGTCGAAGTTGACCGTCTTCTTGACGAAGCGCAGGCCCAGGGTGCGGGTGTAGAAATCGAGGTTGCGCGCCGGCTTTCCAGCGATCGCCGTGACGTGATGGATGCCTGACATGGCGTGATCCTTTCATGCCGTCCGTGACGGGAGTTCGTTGCCACGACTCCATATCGCGTCGATGCCATTCGGAAACAATCTCCAATCAACTCACAATACTGTCGCCAAATGGCGGACAATCGTGAGCTGGCGCAGTTCAGGATCGACCTAGGGTTGCGGCCGGGAGCAACGGGCGATGGCCGCCTTGGTGCGGGCCAGGGCGGCCGGGGCGACGGAAAGGGACCGCAGGCCGAGATCGAGCAGCCGGCCGATGTAGCGCGGATCGCCCGCCATGTCGCCGCACAGGCTGACCTCGCAACCCGTCTGGCGGCCATGCGCGACCACCCGTTCGATAAGATGGAGCACGGCCGGGTGGTCGGGCCGAACAAGGCCATCGAGGTCGCGGGCGCCCCGCGACACCGCCATCGTGTACTGGATGAGGTCGTTGCTGCCGATGCTGTAGAAGTCGGCGTCGAAATCCTCGATGGCGAGCGCCGCGGCCGGCACCTCGACCATCATGCCGAGCGCCACCTCGCCGAAGCCGATGCGATGGGTGGAGAGGTCGCGCCGCACCTTGTCGAGAAGGGCGCGGACCGCCGCCACCTCGTCGGGCGAGGTCACCATCGGCAGCATGACGCGCACCGGCCCCAACGCGGCCGCCCGCAACAGGGCGCGCAGTTGGATGCGGAACACGGCCGGATGACGCAGCGACAGACGGACGCCCCGCCAGCCCAGGAAGGGATCGGCCTCGTTCGGCGGCGACAGACCGGCGATCGGCTTGTCGCCGCCGCCGTCCAGCGTGCGGAAGGTGACCGGCCGGCCGGCCGCCCACTGGATGATGCGTTCGCAGGCCTCGAACTGGCGCCGCTCGTTGGGCGGGCGCCTGGCGCCCTGGAACAGGAATTCGGTGCGGACCAGGCCGATGCCGTCGCAATGGCTCGGATCGAGGCCATCGAGATCGCCCGGCCCGGCCACGTTGAGGCCGACCGTGACGCGTTCGCCATCCGCCGTTACCGCCGGGCCGGGAAGGTAGAGAGCGATCTGGCCGGTCCGCTCCGAGAAGGCGATGGCCCGACGCTCGAAGGCGGCCCGTTCGGTGGGTGGGGCGTCAAGCACCAGTTCGCCCCGCTCGCCATCCAACAGGGCGGACGTCCCCTCATGCAGCCCGACGTCGCGGCCCAGCCCCACCAGCATCGGCACGCCCTTGGCGCGGGCCAGCATGGCAACATGGCTGGAGCGGCTGCCGCCGAAGAGCGCCAAGCCGCCGCCGTGGCTCCAGTCGATCTCGAGGAAACGGGCCGGACCGATGTCCTCGGCCACCAGGATGGCGCCCAGCGGAGGGACCGCCGGTCCGCGCCCCAGCAGCAGGCGCGCCACCCGGTCGCGGACGTCGCGGGTGTCCGAATCGCGGGCCGTCAGGTACGGGGCATCGGCCGGCGCCTCGACGGCGCCGTCAACGGCGACCGTCGCGTTCCAGGCCCGCCAGGCCGAAGCGCCGGCCGCGATAGCGGCATGGACGGGGCCGACGAGGGCCTTGTCGTCCAGGATGCGGAGTTGGATTTCAAGGATGTGGGCCGACTCGGGATCGGGCGTCCGGGCGATCAGCCGGCCAATCTCCCGGCGGGCCGTGTCCATCGCCCGCCTGAGGCGGCGGCGCTCCTTGTGCGGGGTGGCGGCCGCAATCTCGGCCGTCCGGTCCTGCGCCTCCAGCAGAAAGACCGGGCCCGCCGCCAATCCTTCCGAGGCGACGCACCCCCGCAGCCGACGCTCCGTCGCCTTGGCCGCCCTGCCTACCATCCGCGATACCCCGTCGTCGCCCACCGCCGGGCACGACTGCCCGTCACGAACGAGCGTATTGGGGAAACGACGTCAAGAAAAGGCGGGATTATCGCCGCGCGATGATCCAGACGGCATGCACGATACCCGGAATATAGCCGAGCAGGGTCAGCAGGATGTTCAGCCAGAAATGCAGACCCAGCCCGACCTGGAGGAAAACGCCGAGCGGCGGAAGCAGAATGGCGAAGAGGATGCGAAGCATGTCCATGGCCGGACCTCCTGAAACGGCTTCACAACGAGCCGCGTCAGCACGGTAACCGGCGACACGACGCAATGGTTCCCGTGTCTGCGGGCCGAGATGATCCGTCTCCTGCTTTCATCGCACCGTTCCGGACCGCAACGACACGCTGGCCATCCCCGCACCTGTTCCGGCGGCATGGTCTGACGGCCGTCTCGGCGCGAAGAAAAAAAACCGGGCCAACAAGTGGCCCGGCGAGTCTTACAGGGAGGCTTCACGTCTGGGAGACGCTGGACCCGACGTCAGGGACGCGGGTCCGAGATCGAGCATCGCGCCCGAACGGGTAAAATTTAGTCGCATCCCAACGAAAGATCCAATGCCGGGTCGACAAGGCAGCCATGCGTTTTCGGAAGGCCTGCGGGCGAAAAACGCCGCTTCGGCGCCCGGTGGCCGGATCAAACGGCGCGGCGCGGCGCGACGCCCCGCCTTCCGACGATCAAAGTCGTCCGTAAATGTCGTCCTTGCGCTCGATGTCGTCCTCGCGCAAATCATCGCCGTAGCCAACCTCGATGACCGTCAACGGCGTGAC
>JAVEYE010000188.1:0-7567 GCA_034003665.1 Rhodospirillales bacterium
TCAAGTTAAATCCCTAACCCAAATCCCACTACAGAACCCAGATCAGGAAAATCAACAGAGCCTGAAACCCTGCACATAGTCATATGGTGACTAAAATACACAGGCCCCAAACTCAAACCAGCCATCATGCCAGCCAAAGCCCGCCGCCCGCGTATCCCTTCTCTATCCAACTATGTCAAAGAACAAAATAGCGCGACTGCCGCGCCCGTGGGATCGGGGTTCTACGCCAACGATCCACCCTTGTCAAACAAGATCGAGACAGAACGCGAATTATATCTACAGGCCCCGCCAAAAACAACTCCAGACTAGGCCGGAAGCAGGCGAATGGCCCCTCTCACCATGAAGGATATAGGTTTCCCGCGGGCCGCGTCCAGGGGCAACGCGGGGGTTTTTTCCGCCCCGGGGAGAGGACGGCGCGGCAAAAGGGAGGCGGATGATCCACCTTGCCCGAATCGCGGGCCCCCTGACCACGGCGGGATGCGCTCGGAAGATGGAGATTTCCTGTCCGTCCGGCGGCAATGACGCCAAGTCGCCCAAGGGCGGCACCGGGTTTGCGACTTTTCCCGGCATGCCGATACCGATTCGCGGCGATCAAAACAACGGCGGCATCCTCATCTTCGGCACCGACGGCCGCGCCGGTGCGGCTCGCTCATTCCTTGAGCCTCGATCGCGCCTGCGCCATACTGCGCCGACGATCCGGCACCACTCGGCTTGCCGGTTGACGGTCGGAGCCGGGGAAGTAATCGTCAACCCGCCGGAACACTGTCCGGCCAAGAAACGGGTCAGCCGCACCGACCCGTCAGCCAGGGAGTTAATCATGAAGGACGTTGTGATTATCGACGGCGTGCGCAGCCCAATCGGTCGATTCGGCGGCGGTCTGTCCGCCGTTCGCCCAGACGATCTCTTGGCCGAGGTCTACAAGGGCCTGATGGCTCGTACCGGTGTCGATCCGGCACTGCTCGAGGACGTCTACGCCGGCTGCGGCAATCAGGCGGGCGAAGACAACCGCGATGTCGCGCGCATGTCGGTCCTGCTAGCCGGCTTTCCGGCCGAGGTGTCAGGCGTCACCGTAAATCGGAACTGCTCCTCGGCGCTGGAGGCCGTCAATCAAGCCGCCAAGGCGATCATCGCCGACGAAGGCGATGTCTTCATCGGCAGCGGCGTCGAGTCGATGAGCCGGGCGCCGTGGAGCATGCCGAAGCCCGCGAAGGTTCCGGTCGCCGGCCATCCCACGGTGTGGGACACCACGGTCGGCTGGCGCTACAACAACCCGCGCCTCGACGCCCTCTTTCCGATCATCAGCCTCGGCGAGACGGCCGAAAACATCGCCCAAGAGATGCAGATCAGCCGGGAAGAACAGGACGCCTTTGCCCTCGAAAGTCAGCGCCGCGCGGTTGCCGCCATCGACGCCGGACGATTCAAGGACGAGATCGTTCCGATCGTCGTTCCCGGCCGCAAGGGCGACACCGTGGTCGACACCGACGAGCATCCGCGCTATCGCAAGGAGGATGGGCGCTACGTTCTCGACACCTCGCTCGAACAACTGGCCAAGTTGCCGGGCGCCTTCCGCAAGGGCGGCACGGTGACGGCCGGCAATTCCAGCGGCATCAACGACGGCGCCGCCGCGCTGCTGCTGACCAGCGGCAAAAAGGCCCGTGAACTGGGACTGAAGCCCAAGGCCCGCTGGGTCGGCTCGGCAGTGGCCGGCGTCGACCCCGGCGTGATGGGGTACGGCCCCGTTCCAGCCACCGAAAAGTTGCTCAGGCGGCTAGGCCTAAGCGTCGGGGACATCGGCCTGATCGAACTCAACGAGGCGTTCGCCGCCCAGGCCATCGGCTGCATGCGCAAGCTCGGCCTGGATCCCGCCATTACCAACGTCAATGGCGGCGGCATAGCGCTGGGTCACCCGACCGGAGCCACCGGCGCCCGCATCCTGACCACCCTCATCCACGAGATGCAACGCCGGGCGCCAAGCGCCAAGCGCCCGTTCTATGGACTTGCGACGCTGTGCGTCGGCGTCGGCATGGGGGTTTCGACCCTCGTTGAATGGATCGGCGACTGAGCGCCGGCAACACGTAGCGCCAGGGAGGAAACAGCCATGAATCGTCCGCTTACCGGCATTCGGGTCACCGGCCTCGAACAATACATGGCCGGTCCCTATTGCACGCTTCTGCTGGCCGACGCCGGGGCCGAGGTCATCAAGATCGAACGACCGGGCAAGGGTGATCCTCGCCGCTCGATTCCCCCCTTCGTCGAGAAGGAAGGCGTCAGGCAGGCCGCCGGCTTCATGGGGTATAACCGCAACAAGAAGAGTCTTGCCCTGGACATCGCCAATCCAAAGGGACAGGAGATCTACAAGAAGCTGATCGCCGCGTCCGACGTCGTCGTCGAGAACCTGCGACCGGGTTCGATGGACCGCCAGGGTCTCGGATTCGAAGCGATGCGCAAGCTCAACCCTCGGCTGATCTGGGCGATCATTTCAGGATTCGGAAGGATGCCTGGATTTAAGGGCCCCTATTCCGACCGCCCGGCCTTCGACATTGTCGCCGAGGCCATGGGCGGAATCATGCACCAAGTCGGCTTTGCAGATAAGCCGCCGTCATGGACCATTTACGGCATGGCCGACATCTACACCGGCATGGTTACCGCCTATGGCGTCATGCAGGCGCTGTTCGCCCGCGAGCGCACGGGCGAAGGACAATTGGTGGATTCCTCGATGTTTGACAACATGCTGGCGCTGAGCGAGCAGGCCCTTGCCGTCTACTCGGTATCGGGCCAGGTGGCCAGTCGCGGCCAATTGCGGAACGTGTGGCCGCGCGGCGCCTTCCAAACCAAGGACGGCTACATCGCGCTCAACGTCCCCGACAACACCATCTGGAGCCGCTTGGCCGAAGTGGTCGGTCGCCCCGACCTGGTCGAGGACAAACGCAGCAAAACGGGTCCGGCGCGCTCGGAGAATGCCGAGTTCCTCCGCCCGATCATCGAAGGCTGGCTGGCCGGCAAGACGAGGACGGAGGCGGTCGATACGCTGAATCAGGCCGGCGTTCCGACCGGCCCCGTTTACACTGCCGAAGACATCTTCGCCGATTCCCATGTCGAGGCGCGCGGCATGTTGATGGAGGTCGACGGCATAAAGTTCGCGCGCACGGTGCCCCACCTTTCCGCCAACCCCACCCTGCCGGCCGAACCGGCACCCAGGCTGGGCCAGCACACGCGGCCAATCCTCCAGGATCTCTTGGGATACACTGCCGGAGAGGTCGACGCCCTGGCCGCCGAGAACGTGATCCAGGTCACCGACGCCTGAAAGGTTGCGGCCGGGAGAAATCCTGCTCCCGGCCGTTTGCGGTTTGGCCGTCCCTTGCGGATGCGGCCGATTCAGCCGCCGCTCAGAAAGGTCGGTTCGCAGTACTGGCGCCGCCGCTTGAGCTTGCCGCACAGATCGACGGCGACGTTGCGATCGATCAGCGGCCCGGCGTTGAGCCTGTAGAACGTCCCCTTGGGCCCGAGATTGATCGCCGTAATCTCGGCGGAAAGCGCCTCCAGGAGGTCCTTGTGGGCGCGCTTCAGTTGGCTCCAGCCCCGATCGGCCGCCTCGCGCGACCGATAAGATGCCAAGTGCACGGCTGGCCGCGGACCGCTTCCCCCAACGGCCAGGGTGCCGGCCGTCTTGTTTGCCGTCACCGCCCCGTCGGCTTCGCCATTCTGACCGACCGGCTTGGCCGCCGGCATTGCCTGCAACGCCCTCTCGATGGCGGCCCGTTCGCGAGAGTACTCGTCGGAGCCGACCAGTCCCTCGGCCTGCAACGCCTCGAGCCGACGAACGGCGTCGGCCGCTTCCATCAGCCCTTTTGGCGGCCGCCCGGGATTGGCTACCGCCACCGGCGCCGCCGCCATCAGCGCGTCAAGAATAATCCCGCGTTCCGCGGAATGCTGACTGACCGTCATGGCCCGCATTTCCAGCGCCCGCCCGATGGCGCGAAGACGGCCGGCCACTTGCTCGTTGCTCGGCACGGGCCGGTCCAGTCCCGCCGCCGGCGGCGGCGAAGTGAGCGGCAGCAACGCACCCAGATTTGCCTGTCGGCGCGTCGCATACTCCTCGCCTGTGATCAGCCCTTCGTCGCGCAGCGAGCGCAGAATCCGAAATCGGGACACAACATTGGCGTCCGCCTCGCTGAGCACGGACATCACCGGAGCCGAGGGCACCCCGGGTGCCGCGGCGTCGACGGCGGCTCCCGGCGCGGCACGGCCCATCATTGCCGCAGCCTCGGGTGCCCCGGCAACATTGGCCGTCGACCCGCCCGCCACTCCGGAAGGAGTCTTCTGTGCACCGGCCGTGACACCGAGGCTATCGAGCAGCGCCAAGTTGAGGCTGGCGATCTCGGAAATAGGACGGGTGTTGTTGGTGTTCCAGACAACGAACTGCTGCGCGGCATCCGGTCGGATCGCCAGAATGGCTTCATACATTTCGCGGGCCTTGGTCGTCCGCCCCGTGTTTTGGTAAAGGATCCCCATGCCCAGCAAGGCGTGGACATCCTTGGAATCAGCCTTCAATGCCTTTTGGAAATGGGCTTCGGCCACCGCATAGTTTCCCATGCCCAGCTCTGCCAACCCGAGTTCGGCTTCGGCGTTCGCCTTCACGGGACTGGACGCCCAGAATTCCTCCTTGAAGATTTCGGCGTTGTTGGTCATGCCACAGGCGCCCACACTGGCAACGGCCAACAGAAAAACAGCACGGCGAAGTAACTGACTTTTCACGATTTCCACCCTCGTAGCCGAAGCCCGCACACCCTGCCCGCTTTCAAGGACGGCGCGCAAAATAGCGTAATTTGATAGCCTTGAGAGTCCTAACATTCGATTAATACACGCCTTTTCCGACTCCCGGGGCCGGGTGTCGGCGATATCTCGCAACCGTCATCCCCACAGGAAGACGCATAACCCCATGCGCGCCAAAGTGCGGAATGGCTCAGTGCCTGCTCGTTTTGGGTGAATTCCGCGGCGTTGGCGCTGCGCCCGCCGGCTCCCGGCCCCGGAGTCGACGCCCAGTGCCGCCAGCAGCGGAAGCGAAGCCTGGGCGTCCGTCAGACGCGCCTTCCCGGGCGCCATGAGCGTTAGGAGTGCGGGTCATCTCTGAGCCTCGGGACCGCGCGTCCTTGGATGCGGCGGTTAGAAGGTCGGAAACCGCGCCCGAGACGACGTCGGAAACCAGGACCGCCGCGATGGCTTGCTCAGACGGTGATCGTTCCTTCAAGATAAAGAACAGCATAACCGGCGATCCGCACACGATCGCCCTCGTCCCGGCAGAACAGTTCGCCGCCCCGCCCGGAGATTTGCCTGGCGTGCAGGTCGGTCTTCCCGAGCCGAGCCGCCCAGTAGGGTACCAGCGTGCAGTGGGTGGACCCGGTGACCGGGTCTTCCGGAATACCATGCGACGGCGCAAAATACCTGGAAACGAAGTCGCAATCCTCGCCCGGCGCCGTGACGATCGCACCGCGCGGCCCGAATGTCGCCAGTTCCGTCATGTGCGGTTGCAGCCCCCCAACCTCGGCCGCCGATGCGTAGACCAGCAAGAAGTTGTCAGCCGCCAGCACCTTCTCCGGCTGCCCGCCCACGGCGGCGACGAGGCCGGCGTCCGGCTCGGTCTCGACGGCCGGCTTGGCGGGGAAGTTCATGGCCAGCCGATCACCGTCGCGCGCGACGGTCAACCGGCCGCTGCGGGTCCCGAAGCTGATCGACGATCGTTCCGGCGTCAACCGGTTGAGCAGCAGGTAGGCGCTCGCCAGCGTCGCGTGACCGCACAGGTCCACCTCGCAGGTCGGCGTGAACCAGCGCAACTCGAATTCGTCGCCGACCGGCACGAAGAAAGCCGTTTCGGACAGGTTGTTCTCGGCGGCAATCCGCTGCATCTGGGCATCGGGAAGCCAGGCGTCGAGCGGACAGACCGCAGCCGGGTTTCCCGAGAACACGGAATTGGTAAATGCGTCGATCTGGAACAGGGCAAGTTTCATGATCGCTTTCTTCAGCCTGTGCGGCGCCAACCGAAACAATTGTCGAGATGCGCCAAGCCCGCCTTCGGGTAATACTCCAGGGCCGCAGGCGCGGCGAGCAACAGCAAAGTGACCGCCTTGGGACCGCCCGCCTTCTCGTGCGTCATCCGCATCAGGCGGCGGCCGATACCCCTTCCCTGCCATGTCCGATCGACCGCCAGATCGGACACATAGCAGCAATAGGCAAAGTCGGTGAGCGAGCGGGCGACGCCGATCAGGCGCCCATTGCCGTCACGCGCGCAAACGGTCAGGCTGGCGTTCTTGAGCATCGCGGCCATGGTCGCGGGATCGTCGACCGGTCGGCGCTCGGCCAAGCCCGAACGGTGGAGAACGTCAACGAACTCCTCCGTGGTCAGGTCGGTCTCGACCGCATAAGACACAACGCCACTTTCGGCTTCCATGAACGTGCCTAGTCCTCGAGAAAAAGCGTGATACGGCGATTATGCTTGCCTTTGTTCTCGATCTTGCCGATCGAAACCCGCCCGATTTCACCTGTGCGCGCCACGTGGGTGCCTCCGCAGGGCTGAAGGTCGACGCCTTCGATAGCAACCAACCGCACCCGACCGCCGCCGCTCGGCGGCTTGACCGACATGGTGCGCACAAGTTCGGGCTGCGCCGCCAGTTCCGCATCGGTAATCCAGCGGGTCTCGATGGTGCGGTCTTCCTCGACCAGCCGATTCAAAGCCGCCGTCAGGTGTTCCTTGTCCAACAGCGTGTCCGGAAGGTCGAAATCGAGGCGGCTCTTGTCCTCGCCGACCGCGCCGCCGGTCACGCCCTGTGGGATGAGCGAGCAAAGCAGGTGCATGGCGGTGTGCATGCGCATCAGCCGGTGGCGGCGCGGCCAATCGATTTCCGCCGTGACCACCGTCCCGACCTCGAGCCGCGGCGCGTTGTCGGCCGGCACATGCAGGTGCTCGCCGGACTCCCGGTCGCGGCGGGTTTCGGCAACGACGACGGTCCGTCCATCGCCCAGGCGCAAGACGCCGACGTCGCCCGGCTGGCCGCCTCCCGTCGCATAAAAAACCGTGCGGTCAAGCTGGATCCCGCGATCATCGCTCGCCGTTACCGTCGCCGTGCAGGATCGCGCATAGGCGTCGTTCCGGAAGATTTCTTCGGTCATTGCTGCGCTCCCCTGCTGTTCGATCCCCACCTTCGATACGGCATCGCCTGCCAGCCGATCAAGTCATTCCAGCGCGCCATGTCCGTTCACGACCTCCGGCCCCGCGAGGCCTCGTCGATGACCGGCTCCCGCCAGAAGGGCAGGTTGGCCTCACGGTCTGCATCCTGTCGGCCCAGCCCGATGTCGCTCAGACCACGGACGTCCATGGCGGCCAAATGGGCGCGATACCGTTGCCGCCGCCGCCATATGGCGAGCGTTTCGGCAACACGCCCGATGCCGATCCGGGCCCGTTCCCAGGCGAGAAGACCACAAATCCGACAGGCCCAGGGCAAGAAGGCCCCCGACAATGAATGGGTACAATTTCTCGCGTCCATCTCTTCGATACCCCGACATTGTATCTATA
>JAVEYE010000189.1:0-7538 GCA_034003665.1 Rhodospirillales bacterium
CTGTGGACGCGGCTGGTGACGCCGGCATTGGGCCGCCGCCGGGCGCGCCTGGTATGTACCGTGCATGACGCAACCTTGCACCCGGGCGAAGGCGGCCGGGTAAAGGACTGGTTCTATGCGCCGGTTCCCGGGGTCGATGCGTACATCGCCCTGACCCGCTTCGTCGCCGACCGTCTGGTCGACGTTTACGGCATCGCACGCCAGCGCATCACCGTCATACCCCACGGCGTGATCACGTTTCCGGGCATTCCGCCGATGGCGCCACGGCAAGAAGGCGGCCCATTGCGGTTGCTGTTCCTCGGGCGGATACAGCCCTACAAGGGACTCGATCTGTTGGTCGGCGCCTACGAGCGGCTGCTCGCGGAAGGCCACGCGGCGACCCTGACCATCGCCGGATTCGGCGAACTGGGCGACTTGCGCGGGAGAATCGAGGCGTTGCCGGGCATAAGCCTGACCAACCGCTGGATTCCGCACGGCGAAATGGCCGGGTTGCTTGGGGCGGCCGATGCCGTCGTATTGCCCTACGTCGAAGCCAGCCAGTCCGGTGTTCTTCCGGCCGCCTTCGCAGCCGGCCTCACCGCCGTGGTGACCCCGGTCGGCGGCCTGGCCGAACAGGTCGACCACGAGGTGAACGGACTCGTCGCCGGAGGTACCTCGCAGAAGGCGCTGCTCGGCCAACTCCGGCGGCTGGCCGGCGACGGCGTTCTGCTGTCGCGGCTCAAGGAAGGGGCGTCGCGCACCGCCCGTGAGGAACTGTCCTGGGACAGGATCGCCGGATCCGTCGTCCGCGCGGTCGGGGATTTACTGGCCGACGACGGCCTCGATCAAAGCTGACCCCGCACCGACGACGGGGCGGCGCGGCCTACGCCTGTGTCGCCTCGATCGCGGCGCGCCGGGCCTTTTCCTCCGCCTCGATCCGTCGCTTGTCGTCCACATAGGTCCGGCAGATGATGAAGAAGAAAAAGGCGGAAAGGATCGCGGCGATCACATTCGACTGCATGGCCAAATTGATCGCCGTCCCGCCGCCCAGCCAATCCGACAGCGCGCCCACGGCAATCGGCCCCCAGGCGCCGCCGCCAAGAAAGACGATGGTGCCGAAAAGGCCGACGGCAGTGCTTTTCAGGCGAACCGGCACGACGTCCTGCACGATCGAGAAGTAGACCGGGATGGGCGCCATGGTCAGGATGCTGTCGACGACTCCGAGCACGACGATGGCCGAAAGCGGAATGTGGCCCATCAGGCCATAGAACACCGCCTTGCTCAGCGTGATGGCGCACAACAGCAGCGCCACCGTCTGCGGCCGCCCAACCGGCGAACGGCGCTGACGACGGTCGGCGAGGACGCCGCCGACAAGGGGGCCGATAACGCCGGCCAGCACCATCAGCGTGAACAGATGCCCGGCCTGCATGCAGTCGAGGCCATAGCTGCGCACCAGCATGGTCGGCACCCAGCCCTGGTAAGAGAACTTCACATAACAATAGGCCGCCGTTGCGAGACCGATGATCATCAACGTACGATTGCGAAAAAGCGCCAGGGTCTCCGTCAGATAGTGCGACAGGCGCCGTTTGTCGTCGGCCACGCCGCTGTCGTAATCCTTGAGGAACAGAAGGCTGACGGCGAGGATGACGCCGGGCACGATCAAGAGCAGAAAGGGCGTCCGCCAACTGCCGGTCAGGGACACCACCATCCCGCCGCCGAAGGTGCCCAACGCCATGCCAAGCGGTGCCGCCAACCCAAAGATCCCCAGCATCCGCGAGCGACGTTCCGGCGCATAGGTCATGGAGACCCACGACGTGCCGCCGGAGCCGAAGCTGGCTTCGCCCAGTGAGCACACGGCCCGCGCCACGAGGAGAAGCGCGAAGCCGGTCGCCAGGCCGGTGCCCAGCGTTCCCAAGCTCCACGCGATGGTGACCAGCACGAACATCCGCTTGCGTCCCCAGATGTCGAGGGCAAGCGACGACGGCACGAGCAGCAGGGGAAGGCACATGAGCAGGATCGACTGGACCAACCCCGCCTGGGCGTCGGTCAGACCGAGGTCCAGCTTCATCGGCTCCAGCACGACGGCGATCGCCGAGCGGTCCATGAAATTCGCGACGTACAACGCGGTGACGACGACCAGAACCCCGTGCGACCTCAGGAATGCCCTCATTTCTTTGACCTTCTCGTTCGAGGGCGACCGCCGGAGCACGGTCCGGGGATCCCCGTGTTTAAGCCCGTTTCCTTTTGCCTACTCCGCCAACCGGGAAAGATAGTCGTCGACGTCGACCAGCATGGCCTTGAGCGTTTCCCGCGCCCGCTCGGCATCATGGTCGCGAACCGCGTCGAGGATCTTCTCGAGGTGCCCCGTAATGGTGGAAACATGAGGCATGTCCGGCCCCAGGCGATCCAGGAACGCCCGCAAAAGATCCATCAGCGCCTGGACCAGCATGACGAAGACGGGGTTCTTCGCGGCCCGCGCAAGGTGGACGTGGAATTCCAGGTTCACCTTGCGCGGCAACCCGCCCTCGGCGATGATGCGGTGGCTCTCGCGGATGGTTTCCTCCATGATCCGGAGGTCCTCCTCGGTGCGTCGCATCGCGGCCTGTTCGACGACGACCTGTTCAAGCCAGAAACGGGCCTCCATCAGGTCATGAATCGTCACTTTCCCCAATTGGATCAACGTGATCAGGGATCGCACCGCCACTTCGGAATCGGCTTCCCTGACGAACGCCCCGCCGCCGCTGCCCTTGCGGATTTCGATGAATCCCCCCTCCTCCAGGGCCCGCAAGGCCTCGCGCACCACCATGCGGCCGACGCCGAACTGAACGGCCAGATCACGCTCGCTCGGCAACCTGTCGCCGGGGTTCAGGTCGCCGTCGTAGATGCGCTGGCGCACCTGCTCGGCGATTTCGTCGAAGACGCGGCGGACTTCAATGGGCTTGAACACGTGCTGTCACCTGCTTTCGTTGAACGCCCCGTTATACCCTCTCATGGACTTCCTCCAAGCCCTCCGCGCCATCGATTCCGCCATGCGGAAAACGGCCTACGTGCCGAGTCCCATCAAGCGGGGAACGGCCAGTGAAATCCACGGAACATAGGTGATCAGGAACAATCCGGTCAGCGTGGCGGCGACGAACAGCATCAGCGGTTTGACGATCTCCTCGATGTTGATCTTCGAAATGCCGCAGGCGATGAACAGGTTGATGCCGAACGGCGGCGTCAGCATCCCCAACTCCAGATTGAGAACCATGATGATTCCGAAATGGATGATGTTGATGCCCAGCGCATCGACAATCGGCAACAGGATCGGCGTCAGGATGATCAGCGCCGCCGTGCTCGACACGAAGCAGCCCCAGAACAGAAGGAAGCAGTTGATGGCGAGCAGGAAAGTGAATTGCGAATTGAAGAGCCCCGACATCATTTCGGCGATCTTGATGGCGAAGTTTTCCATCGTCAGCACCCACCCGAAGGGCGCCACCATGGCAAGAATGATGATGCAAATGGCCGACATCACCGCCGAATCAAGCAGGATGGTTGTCAATTCCCGCCAATGGATCTCGCGATAGATGAAGATGCCGAGGACGAACCCGTAAACCACGGCGACGCCAGCTGCTTCGGTCGGCGTGAAGATGCCGCTGTAGATCCCCCCCAAGATGATGACGGGCATCATCAGCGACAGGAAGGCGTCCACAAAGCTGCGCCAAAAGGCGCGTACCGATAGTTCAACCTTCTCGCCGCGATAGCCTCGCCGTTTAGAAACGGCGTAGTTGACCGCCATCAACAACAGCCCGATCAAGGCGCCGGGCAGGAATCCCGCGGCGAAGATCTCGGCGATGGAAACTTCGGCGATCACCGCGAACAGGACCATGGGAATGCTCGGCGGGATGATGACGCCGATTCCGCCCGCCGCGGCGTTGAGCGCGGAGGCGTAGCGAATGTCGTAGCCCGCCTCGACCATGTAGGGAATCATGATGAGCCCGACTGCGGCCACGGTGGCCGGTCCCGACCCCGAGATGGCCGCAAAGATCATGCACGTGACGATGGCGACGTGACCCAGGCCGCCGGGGAAGCTGCCGACCAGAATCTTGGCGAAGTTCACCAGGCGGCGCGACACGCCGCCCGTCTTCATCAGATTCCCGGCCAGCATGAAGAAGGGAATCCCCATGAGGGTGAAGTTGTCGGTCGACGAATAGATGCTTTGGATGACGACCGACGGCGGGATGTCGGAGATGAAGACGATGGTGACCATGGCGGCGAAGCCGAGCGCGAGGGCGATCGGGATGCTGAGCAGCATCGCCACCAGGAAGATGACCAGCATGATGGTGCTTTGTTCCATGACACCCTCTCTATGCCGCGGGCGCCACGGCTTGGCCGCGCGCGATCCAACGATTGATCGCCATCATGAGGAAACGCAGCGACATCATCGCGAAGCCGATGGGAATGGCCGCCGTCGCGAAGTAGGCGGGCAATCCGGTCACCGGCATGACCTCGCCGACCTGGACCGCCATCATGACGACGTCGAGGCCGTAATAGGCGAAATACAGCGAGAGGACACAGCAGACGATGTTGATGGCCACCGCCAAAAGGTTGCGTACGTTCCGGGGCAGAGTGTTCACGACGGCGGTCACCGCCAAATGAGCGCCGTTGCGCACCGCCAGGCTGCAACCGATGAAGGTCGCCCAGATGAACAGAACCCGCATCGCCTCTTCCGACCAGGGCACCGGAACGAACAGGACGAAACGGCAAACCACTTGCAGGAAACAAAGGATCGGCAACGCCACGAAGAGAACGATGAGCAACTTCTCCTCGAAGACGCGCAGGACGGTGTCCAAGGCTTTCATGTGCACCTCCGGATACGTCGGCTGTGAAAGGGCGGGGGCCAAACGGTTCCGCGAACCGTCTGGCCCGGCCCCCTGTCTCAGTAGCCTGCAGCCTTGTAGAAGCGCTGGAGGAGATCCTTGCCGATCTTGTCGGCGAACTTCTCGTGAACGCCGGCGGTTGCCGCCTTCCAGGCCTTCTGCTCTTCGGCCGTCAACGAGATCACCTGGATCTTCTTTTGCATGGTCGTCATCTTGGCAAGCATGTCCTCGTCCGCCTTCTTCACGAGGTCGCGTTCGAAGGCCGTGACCTCTTTCGCGGTGTCGAGGAGGATCTTCTGGACGTCGGGCGAAAGCCCGTCGAAGAACTTGGCGTTCATGCCGATCACCCACGGATTCCACACGTGGTTGGTCACCGTCATGTAGTTCTGTACCTCGAAGAATCGGTTGAGGTAGATGGAGCTGATCGGGTTCTCCTGGCCGTCAACGACGCCTTGCTGGAGGGCGGTGAACAGTTCGCCCATCGACGTCGCGGTCGGATTGGCGCCCAGCCCTTCGACCATCGTGATAAAGGTCGGGGCGCTCATCACGCGCATTTTCATGCCCTTCATGTCGCCGGGCACGCGCATCGGCTTGTCGCGCGTGGTGAACTGCCGGAAACCGTGCTCCCACAAAGCCAGCCCCTGGATGTTCTTTTCGCGCAGCGTATCCAGAAGGAACTGCCCCATCTCGCCGTCACACAGGCCATAGGCGGCCTGCTGATCGGAAAACAGGAACGGGAACGAGAAGATCTGCCAGCGGGGATCGAACTGCTCGTAGAAGGCGGGCAGGAACATTCCCATCTGGATCGCCCCGGACTGCAGCATCTGGATGACCGTTCTAAGGTTGCGGTTGGTAAGGACGCCATCCGGATAGATTTGGATTTTGACCTTGCCGCCGGTCCGCTCGGCAACGAGGTCGCGCACTTTGGCCAGTGCAATGGACCACGATTGAGCGTTGCTGCTGGGTTGGTCGGCCTTGATGACAATTTCGTCGGCCGCCGCCGCGGGCGTCGACGTCGTCACCCCGCCCGCCAAGAGCAGCGCCGCGGCCATAAGAACGGCCGGAAGAGTGCTGAAAGGTTTGAAGCGCATTTGTTCCTCCCAAATCTCGTGTCACGTATCCGGGCCTGATGCCCCGTCATGGCCCTCTTGATGGGGCTATTGGCTCCGTCTAGAGCTCGAAGATCTTCTTCTCGGTCCGGTGCAGACATTCGCTGACGCCGGTTTCCGTAATCATGTAGTTGTCGCACACCCACGTGAAGACATTCTTGGTGGCGACGATGGGATGCACGGTGATGTTCATGTTGGCCTGAATGTGCATCGGCTCGTCCTCGCGAATCGACGGCCGCTCGACCAAGTCGTAGCCCTGGCCGTGGGCGAACAGACGACGTTCCTCGGGATAGCCGTGGCGGCGGAGGAACTCGTTGTGCGCGGCGACGATATCGCCAGGAACGGCGCCCGGCTTCAAGAGCTTGAGGGTCTCGGCCTGCGCCTCCTTGGCGATGGCGAAGGCCTCCTGCTGCTCGCTGGACGCCTTGCCCAACACGCAGTTGCGGGCCAGTTCCGTGTAGAAGCCGCCGGGGCCGTTGGCCTCGAGCATGACGGTGAACTGGTCGCCCTTCTGGATGACCCGGTGCATGAAGTGGCGCTTGTACATGGAGGCGGGCTGACCCATCGGCGTCGAGCCGACCATGATCAGCTGCTCTTCGCTGCCGTTCAGCTCCAGGCAGTATTGCGCCGCGGCCATGACTTCGTTGTCGCGCTTGCCCGGCTTCAGGTTGTTGAGAACGGCCTCGAACCCCTTGTCCTGCACCGCCGCCGCGATGCGGATGAGCTCGATTTCCTCGGGGCTCTTGATGGCCTTGATGCAATCGACCATGTCGGTGGCGTCGACGAAGGTGACGTTGGCGAGGTTGTTGCGCAGATAGTCCTGGAAGACGCCGTGGATGTGGGCCGGGCCCACCCAGCCGAGGGTCATCTTTCCGCGTTTGGACAGATACTTGGCGATCAGCTGCGCGTCGTAGGTGGCGCTGTAGTAGAGCGACGGAAAGAACGGCGCGGTCCAGCGATTGGCGACGCCGCGCATCGACCAGTCCCGGGCGCTCAAGTCGGTCAACCGGCTTTGCTCGCTCATGTGGGGGCCGCAGTTGATGACCGTCATTTCGGCGTCACGCTCGAACATCACCGTCATCGGATAGCCGTTGGCCGCCGGAATGTCGGTGAACCACTTCACGTAACCGCCCAGCCACTGGTTCGTGTTCTGCATGACGAGCACGTCGATGCCCCGGTCTTCCATCTGCCGACGCACGGCCGTCCAGCGACGCTCAAGTTCGGCGGTGGAAATCTGTACGGGACTTCTCTCTTTCGCTTCATCCATTGGAAGTTTCCTCCATTCGAGCCGACCGCGGATGCTTTGGTATTACCATTGCTTGGACATACTATCAACGCCTCGAACCAAGACAAGAGGCTTTTTTTCCTATCTTGCGGCAAGCGCCTGTTCGCGCGGTCCCCGCTCCGATCCGAGGACGTCAGGGGCGTCCGGCCGTGAACGATCTGCCGCCGCGAAGAACGTGATCCGCCGACACCGCGCCCGACGCCGCGAAGGGGCGGATCATTGGGGTATCCGCCGCCTCGGGGGCGGTCGCCGGGCCGGATGCACTCCGACCCAGGGCCGCGAAACGGTTTCGGCGCTCTTGGAAAG
>JAVEYE010000190.1:0-7528 GCA_034003665.1 Rhodospirillales bacterium
CGACGTAGGCGGTCAGCTCCATGTTGGAAAGCTGCAGCAGCTTGATCGCCTGCTGAAGCTGCGGCGTCATCACCAGCGCCTGGCTCTGGCGCATTTCAAGGCGCGGCGTCAGCGCCATGGCGCGCCCCCTGGCGGCCGGGCGATCCCCGGGCCAGAGCCCCCTTCAGAACGATTCCGGGACAGGATCATGGCGACAACCCGACGTCTACGGCTCCTGGAAGGCGACGCCCGGCAGCGTCAAAGAGTGAACCGTTCGCCGAGATAGACCCGACGCACATCCTCGTTGCCGACGATATCCGCGGGGGCGCCTTCCATGAGCACCATACCGTCGTGAATGATATAGGCTCGATCGATGACGTCGAGTGTTTCCCGCACGTTGTGGTCGGTGATCAGCACCCCGATGCCGCGATCCTTCAGGTGGAAGACCAGCTCGCGCAGGTCGTTGACGGCAATGGGGTCGATGCCGGCGAAGGGTTCGTCCAGAAGAACAAAATGCGGATTGGAGGCCAGCGTGCGGGCGATCTCGACCCGCCGCCGCTCACCGCCCGACAACGCCAGCGCCGGCGTCCGCCTGAGATGGGTGATCGAGAATTCGGCCAACAGCGAATCGAGGATGGCGTCGCGCCGCTCGCGTGACTTTTCCACCACCTCGAGCACCGCGCGGATGTTGTCTTCCACGGAAAGTCCGCGGAAGATCGACGGTTCCTGCGGCAGATAGCCGATCCCCAGGCGGGCCCGCCGGTACATCGGCAGTTCGGTGAGATCCTGGTTGTCGAGAAAGACGTTGCCGTAATCGGGCGAGATCAGGCCCGTGATGATGTAGAAGCAGGTCGTCTTGCCCGCCCCGTTCGGTCCCAGCAGCCCGACGACCTCGCCGCGCTGGATTTCCAGGTTGACGCCCCTGACCACCGGCCGCTTCTTGAAGCGCTTGCCCATGTTCTTGGCGACCAGCCCGCGGTTGGAGGCGATGAGACGGGGCTTTCCGCCGGGGATGACCGCCGTCGGGCCTGTTGCGGGTGGGGGCGTTCTGGTTTCCATGGCTGCGACGTCCTTACTTCGTCCCCTGGGATCGCTTTTTCTGGTCGGGCTGCAACAGCCCGCGCACGCCGCGGCCCTGGCCCTCGCAGCTCTTGAGCTTGCTGATGCCGGTGTTCAGGTTCACCTCGGCGCTGCATCCCACAAGGGTGTTCTCGCCGCGCACCAGCTTGACGTTGCCGCTCAAGGTGACGATGGCGCTGTCGACGGCATAGACGCCGCGATCGGCCCACACCTGTTCCTGCGCGGTGGTGATGTGCACGTTGTCGAAGGCGTCGACGCGATGGACCCGGCTCTTGCCGGCCGCATCCCTCTGGAAGTAGGCGACCAGCACGTCGGTGCGGATCTTGCGGTCGGCCCGCTGGGCGAGCGCGTGGCCGCGGGCGACCGCCATCTGCTTGCCGTCGTAGTATTCGATCTGCTGGTCGGCCGTGATGGTGTCCTCGGCGGTCTCCAGCTTCACCTCCTTGCCGCTCAGCACCATGATGCCCTTGTCGACGTCGTAGACCGCGCTCTCTCCGTAGGCCGTCTCGCCCGCCGAGGCGATGCGCACCGACCCGACCGCCTCCAGCCGGTAGATGTCGGTCCCCCCTTCCGCCTTCTTGCGGTAGAAGGCGCGCAGCAGGTCGCTGTCGACGGCGACCTCGCCGCGGGTGGCCCGCGCGTTGCCGCGGGCCAGGAAAACCTGCTGATCCTGCTGCCATTCGATGCCGTCGTCGGCCGTCACCTCGATCGGCAGGCCCGATTCGGAGCTGGCGAAATTCAGGCTCTGCGCCGCGGCCGGGCCCGCCCACGCCGCCAGCCCGGCCCAGGCGACGACGAGCCCCGTCCGCAACCGTGGCCGCAAGCGGGTCATTCCGTCGCCTTTCCGGCGTCGGGATAGAGCACCAGTCTTGCCTTGCCGGTGAACACGATGTCCTTGCCCTTGTCGGTCAGCCGCAATCCTTCGGCGGTGATGTTGCCGAACGGCCCCTGCCCGTCGACCGGCCGCTCGCTGACGGCGGAACCCTTTTCCAGGTCGATCATGGCGTGGGCGGTGCGCAGTTCATAGCCGGAATCGTGAAACAGGTTCACGGCGCCGCTCAGTTCCAGCATCTTGGTCTTCGGGGTCAACAGCCCGGTGTTGGCCGTCAACACCAGCCAAGAGCCGTCCTTGAGCGTGATGTCGGCTTTCGGCATTTCCAATTCGACCGGGGTCGAGGACTTCCCCCAGAATTCGTGGCGCAGGTAGAAATCCTTGGCGAGGTCGGCGGTGATCGAAAACGGCTGGTTGCTTTCGTCGGTGCCGAGCAGCCGCGGATTGACGATGTTGGGCCGCTCCGCCTGGGTGGCGACGAGCGAGGAAAAGCCGATGCGGAACTGCCCGTCGGTCGGCTGCAGGTACGGCCAGGCGATGACCGCGGCGATCAGAACGACCGCCCCCACCGGCAGCAGCACCTTCATCATGCCGACGAACCGGCTGTAGCCCGGCGCCAGGCGGCGGGTTTCCTCGGGGGCGAACTGGGCGTGCGACCGCCCCTCGGCCCGCGAGGCGACCGATTTCGACGACGTCAGAACGGAAATCTTGCTGGTCCCGGTTCTCTCCATATCCCGTCTCAGACGACCCCGGCGCGCAGGCAGTCGTGAATGTGCAGGATGCCCACCGGCGCGCCGTCGCGCACGACGAACAGGTTGGTGATCGCCCGGGCGTTCATCATGAGCACGGCCTCGCTGGCCAGGGCCTCGGGCCGAATGGTCTTGGGATTGCCCGTCATGACGTCGCCCGCCCGCCGGCTGAGAAGGTCGGGGCTCATCTTCCGGCGCAGATCGCCGTCGGTGACCACGCCCAGCAGCATGCCGGCGTCATCGACGATGCCGATGCAGCCGAAGCTCTTGGCCGTCATCACGATGAGCGCGTCGGCCATCGGCATGTCGGCGTCGACCAGCGGCAACTCGTCGCCCTCATGCATGAGGTCGGCGACCTTGAGCAGACGGCGCCCCAGCTTGCCGCCCGGATGCAGCACATGAAAGTCGTCGCGCGAAAACCCCTTGCGTTCGAGCAGGGCCACCGACAGCGCGTCGCCCAGCGCCATCATCATGGTGGTCGACGTGGTCGGCGCCAGCCCCATCGGGCAGGCTTCGGCGGCGGCCGGCAACAGCAGCGCCACCTCGGCGGCCTTGGCCAGCGCGCTCCCCGCGCAGGCCGTCATCGCGATGATGGAAATGCCGAACCGCTTGGCGTAGGCCACGAGGTCGGCCAGTTCGGGCGTTTCGCCCGAATTCGACAGGGCCAGCAGAACGTCGCCCTCGACGATCATACCGAGGTCGCCGTGGCTGGCTTCGGCCGGATGGACGAAAAGCGCCGGCGTGCCCATCGAGGCCAGCGTCGCGGCGATCTTGCGCGCGACGTGCCCGCTCTTGCCCATGCCGGTCACCACGACCCGGCCGCGCAGCCGCTCCAGCAGGTCCACCGCCTCGCAGAACGGGCTTGCGATGGTGCGCGCCAATGTCTCCAGCCCCTCGGCCTCGACCCGCAGGACCCGCCGCCCCGATTCGACGGTCGGATTCGCCGCCTGTTCCTTCACCGTCGCCGTTGCCCTGGATCCCGTCATTCCCGTTTTCCGTAAAATCGCCGCTCACCTCCGGCCCGGCCCCAAAGGGAACCCGGTCCGTCCGATCGCCTTCCCGACCACGAGGTGAAAAAAGCCCATCCGGCCTGGTCCGCAGGAGTATGCGCCCGGAGGCCGGAATCGTCAACGAACCAAAGCCTTAGGGCCCTTCGCCGAAGTCGCGTGTCAATGGTGGAAAATATCGGGCTCGTCCCAGCCGCCAAGGTCGAGTTCGGCCCGGACGGGAAGAAACGCGAAGCAGGCCTCGGCCAGTTCCCGCCGGCCTTCCCGCGCCAGCACCTCGTCGAGCCGGGCCCGCAGGTCGTGAAGGTAAAGGACATCGCGGGCGGCGTACTTCACCTGCTCCGCCGTCAGGGTTTCCCGGCCCCAGTCCGAGGACTGCTGTTCCTTGCTGAGTTCGATGCCCAGCATGTCCCGGCACAGGTCCTTGAGGCCGTGGCGATCGGTAAAGGTGCGGGTCAGCTTGGCGGCGATCTTGGTGCAGTAGACCGGCCGGCAGACCACCCCCAGGTAGCGGCGAATGACCGCCAGGTCGAAACGCGCGAAGTGGAAGATCTTGGTGACCGCCGGGTCGGCCAACAGCGCCTTGAGGCGCGGCGCGTCGTAGTCGGCGGCGGGGAAATGGACCAGGTGGCAGACGCCGTCGCCGGCCGACAGCTGCACGACGCACAGGCGGTCGCGATGCGGGTTGAGCCCCATGGTCTCGGTGTCGACCGCCACCACCGGACCGAAGGCAACGCCGGCCGGCAGGTCGCCGGTGTGAACCTCGATGGTGGGGGTTGTCGCCGTCACCCGAAACGCCCTTCCGGCGAGATGAAGAGGGAGAATGGTGCCCAGGAGAAGACTCGAACTTCCACGGCCTTGCGGCCACAGGTACCTGAAACCTGCGCGTCTACCAATTCCGCCACCTGGGCACGATGTGCAGAACCACCGGGGAACTCCCCGGCGAGGCAGTCGTTAACCTTCCCGGCGGCGGATGTCAACCGCGATTATCAACCGTCGCGGTTGACGGCCGCGACGCCGCCATTGTAAGCCAGCGGAAGCGATACCGCGTGGCGCCGACGGGCCGGCGCATGGCGGTTCGCAGGAGATCACGGCAGGAAAGGGAGATGAGCATGAGCCGCCGGGTCGTCACCGTGTTCGGAGCGTCGGGTTTTCTCGGCCGGCATCTCGTCAAGCGCCTGGTGAAAGACGGCCTCATCGTCCGCGCCGCGGTTCGCGACGTCGATGCCGCCCTTTTCCTCAAGACCATGGGCGAGGTCGGCCAGGTCGTCGTCGTTCAGGCCAACATCACCCATGCCGCCTCGGTGGCCGCCGCCGTCGAGGGGGCCGACGCCGTGGTCAACCTGGTCGGCATCCTCGCCGAGCGCGGCCGGCGCACCTTCCAGCGCCTGCACGTCGACGGCGCCGCCTCTGTCGCCGCCGCCGCCGCCCGGGCCGGCGTCGGCCGGCTGGTCCAGGTCTCGGCCATCGGCGCCGACGCCGAATCGCCAGCGGCCTACGCCCGCACCAAGGCCGGCGGCGAGGCGGCGGCCAGGGCCGCCTTTCCGGATGTGACCGTGGTGCGCCCCAGCCTCGTGTTCGGCCCCGAGGACAGGTTCTTCAACCTGTTCGCGGCGATGACGCGCTGTCTGCCGGCGCTGCCGCTGATCGGCGGCGGCACCACCCGTTTCCAGCCGGTCTACGCCGGCGACGTCGCCGAGGCGATCCGCCGCATCCTGGCCGATCCTGAAACCCGGGGGCGGACCTACGAGCTGGGCGGGCCCCGCACGTACACGTTCCGCGAACTTCTGGAACTGATGCTGGCCGAGATCCGCCGTTGCCGGCTGCTGGTGCCGGTTCCGTACTTCGTCGCCTCGATCGAGGGATGGTTCCTGGAAAAAAGCCCCTGGCCGCTGCTCACCCGCGATCAGGTGAGGCTGCTCCGGAACGACAATGTGGTGGGGCCCGGCGCGCTCGGCCTCGAGTCGCTGGGCGTCGAGCCGACGCCGCTCGAGGCCATCCTGCCCACCTATCTGGGCCGCTTCCGTCCGGCCACCGCCCTGTAGGGCCGGTCACGATCCCGGGGCCGGAGTCCCGTCGCGCCAGACCACCTCGTGGAGGGGAACGGGGTCCTGGAATCCCTTCATCTCGCGCGTCCCCATCGCCTTGAAGGCGATGGCCTTGCCCGAGCACAGGCCCCGCACCACGTCGGACACCAGGATCTGGTCGGCTTCGGCCGCCGCGCACAGGCGCGCCGACAACTGGACGGTGACGCCGAACAGGTCGTCGTCCTCCATCACCGGCTCGCCGGCGTTGATGCCGATGCGCAGATGCAGCGGGACGTCGCCCTCGGCCGCGTTGTTGGCGCTCACCCGGCGCAGCGTCTCGATGGCCGCCTCCACCGCGTTCGACACCGTGGCGAAGGATGCCATGATGCCGTCGCCCGTGTGCTTGATCTCGCGGCCGGAATGGTTGGCCAGGGCCGAACGGACGATGCGGTTGTGGGTGCGCACCACGTACTGGGCGGCATCGTCGCCCAGGGCCACCGTCATCGTGGTCGAACCGACGATGTCCGTGAACATGACGGCGAGCGGACCGGACTTTTCCTCCGCCTTCGCCGGATTGCGCCAGATTT
This sequence comes from Rhodospirillales bacterium, assembly GCA_034003665.1. Taxonomy (GTDB): domain Bacteria; phylum Pseudomonadota; class Alphaproteobacteria; order Rhodospirillales; family Shumkoniaceae; genus Shumkonia. Next base: position 6,262 of record JAVEYE010000190.1, read on the forward strand.
CGATGGCGGCGGCCAATTGGCGCGGCCCCTCCTCGTCGCCTTCCAGGAAAGCCATCATGGCCCGTCGGCCCGCCTCGTACATCTCGAGATAGCGCGGCTGCATGAGGTAGCTGTCGGCGTTCTCGGCAAACTTGCGGGCCATCTCCCACGGCGTCCCCAGGGTCACGGCGCCTTCGGCCAGAATGATCCGGGCGTCGTGGTCGTCGATGGCCTGGGTCGTCGCCAGGGCGCCGACGGCGCCGGCAACGTACAGGTTGATGCCGAAACGCGAAAACGGGTCGATGGCGCCCGACGAGCCGATCGCCTCGATGGCGCCGGCCAGGAACGTCATCATGCGCATTTTCTGCTGCTGGCCGATCCCCGACAGTTCGGGCTCGGCGGCGGCCTCCTCGGCCGGCTCTTCCAGCAGGTTCTCCTCCACGGCCTCCGGCTCGACCGGGTCTTGCGGCGGCCATTCGGCGGCCGGCGGCTCCGGTTCCGGCGACGGGACGGGCGCCGGCTGGATCAGCGAATAATCGGGAGCCGGCAGGTCCGACAGGCGTTTCGGGCGGCGGCCGCGCGACGCCGCGGGCGCCGGCGCACGGGCGCGCGGCGGCCTCACCACCTCGATTCCCGACAGCGCGATGGCGGCCACGACGCCGAAGGTCAGCAGGAACGAGCCCATGAAGGTGATGAACAGGACGCTGGCCTGCCCCCCGCCGACGAAACTGACGGTGCGAACGGCGAGCTCGGGCGCCACGGAGGGCAACAGCACGGTCACCAGGGCCGCCACCAGAAGCGCCGTCATGATCAACAGGACGATGCGGGCGAACAGGCCGGCGACCGTGACCTGCTTGGGCTTCGCGGGTTTAGCCTGGGCCGACCGCCCCCGGAAGGCCACGCGGTCGAGAAGGCCGCGACGCTTGCCGGCACCCGAAGGTGCCCCCTCCTCCTCCAACAGGTCGCCTAGACCGTCGGACTGGCCGGCCCGCGCCGCCTGCATGCGATAGCGCTGCGCCTTGGCGGCGTAGGATTCGGTCTTCGGCGCCGGCATGTGGCGCCCCTTGTAGACGGTGGCCTGCCGATAGAGACCGCTTTCCGAATCGTAGATCTCGCGCACCACCTTGACGGGCGATCGGGTGGTCTGCTCGAGCTGCTTGGCCTCCTCGACGGCGTGGGTCGCGCCCGAGGCCGGATAGCGGGCCTGAATCTCCCACCGGCCGCCGACCAGAACGCAGACCTCGTAGCTGGCTTCTGTCTCGCTCATTCTCGCCTTGACGATCCCTTA
>JAVEYE010000191.1:0-7497 GCA_034003665.1 Rhodospirillales bacterium
AGTCGCGCCGTCGCGGGCGGTCCCGCCAGACACCTGCGGCGAGGGCGACGGCGCCGCCCAGACCATAGGCGATTCGCTGATAGGTGCACAGTTCGCACGGGTCGTAGTCGAAGGCGTATTGGGCGATCAGCGCGAAGGCCAAAAAGCCGAAGCAGGCGGCGGCCAGCGCCGCCGGGGCGAGCCGCGCCCAGTCGGCGCCGAGGATCCGTCCATCGATGGCCAGCGGTGTCTCTCTCATGGCCTCACATATAATGCCCTGGCCGCCGGCGGGCCAGGGGTTACAGCACGTAGCGGACGACCACGAAGCCGCCGAGAAGCAAGGCGACGAACAGCATGGCCAGGAGGTTCAGGTACCGCTCGATGAAGGCGCGGATCGGTTCGCCGAAATGCCACAGCAGCCCGGCGACCATGAAGAAGCGCAGGCCGCGCGCCAGGACGGACGCCACCGTGAAGACGGCGAGGTCGAGCCCGGTCAGGCCGCTCAGGATGGTGATCACCTTGTAGGGGAAGGGGGTGACGCCGGCGATGAACACCGCCCAGGCGCCCCACTCGTTGTAAAGGCCGCGGAACTCCTCGAAGCGGGCGGTGTAGCCGTAGAACTCGAAGAGGGGGCGGCCCAACGCCTCGAAGGCCCCGTAGCCGATGGCGTAGCCGAGCCAGCCGCCGGCCACCGAGGCGGCGGTGCACACCGCGGCGATCCGCCAGGCGCGGGCGCGCGCCGCCAGCACCATGGGGATCAAAAGGACGTCGGGCGGAATGGGAAAGACCGAGCTTTCGATGAACGACACGGCGGCCAGCGCCCACAGCGCGCGGGGGTGGCCGGAAAGCCTCAGGGTCCAGTCATAAAGGGCGCGCAGCACGATCGTCTCCCGGCGGGTTCGTCGGCGCCTCTTTAGCAGGCGGTTCGTCCCGGTGGCAATGGGCGGCGCCCTCGTCCAATGTATTGACGCTCCGGGGCCGGGGCTGTATTCAATCGCCAGGTCTGGTGCCGCCCGGATGGCGGAACTGGTAGACGCGGCAGACTCAAAATCTGTTTTCCTTACGGAAGTGGGAGTTCGAGTCTCCCTCCGGGCACCAAGACCGTTCTCCGGGCGCGGGGCGCCCTCAGCCCGAAGCCGGGCCGTATCCCTTCATGAAGACCCGCACCACGGCGCCGACGTGGGCGTCCAGTTCGGCGGCCGACAGGGTGGGCAGCAGGCCGAGCAGGCCGCGGAAGCGGTAGCTGCCGGCCAGCATGCCGAAGAACATGATGGCGGCTTGGCGCGGCTCGTCGACCGCCAGCCGTCCCTTCGCGGTTTCCTCCTCGAGATAGCGGGCGAAGGTCTGGGTCGTCCCTTCCATGCCCGCCTTGATCACCATGTCGGCCAGTCCCTTGAACTTGGGGGCTTCGGCGATGATCAAGCGCATGAAGGCGAGGGATTGCGGGCTGAGCAGAAATTCCAGGATGTGGCGGCCGAAGGCGGCGAGGGTCCTCTCGGGGCCGAGGTCGCGGGTGTGGCCGTCCAGCAGCGGCCGGTTGATGGTTTCCGACACCCGTCCGATGACCGCCTCGAACAGCGCGGTCTTGGTGCCGAAATGGTGATAGACGGTCTGCTTGGAAACGCCGGCGGCGGCGGCGATGGAATCCATGCTGGTCGCCGCGTAGCCGTTGACGGCAAAACCGTCCACGGCGGCGGCGAGAATGGCCTCGCGTTTGCGTGGCGACGGGCCCCGTGGGCGGGTGGCGGGGCCTCGCGGGGCCGGAGGTAGGGACATGCGCCGCCTTTCATTCTACCACCCGGCGCCCCGGCCGGGGCGCAGCGGATGCCTGTTGACTGTACGGCCAAAGACGGATTATATGCCATTGGACTGGACGGTCCAGTCCAATTTGTTGGTTGTCCAGGGATCCCGAAGATCCGAGGGTGCGGCGTGGGATGTGGGGCCGGAGGAGTTTTTGGCGGCCGGCGCCTAGCCTCGCGGAAGCGGAATTCCCATGTTGATCGGACGTCAACGGAGTCCCGCGGGGAGTCCATGCGCGCCCGCCACGGCCGATCCGCCGCCGTTTCCATAGCACCCCCGCCGCGTTCCAGACGCGGGGAGTGCTTCACCTTGAAGGCGTGGGCGATCCGTCCCGCCTGATCGTGCCCGCCCGGGCCAAGCCGTTGCCATCGTCAGCCAAGCAGATCCGGCCATGAAACGCACCGTCATCTTCATCTTCGTATTCCTGCTGCTGGCCGTCACGGTCGGTGGGTTTGCCTACTTCCAGTTTGTGATGAAGCCCGAAATGCTGAAAGGCATCATGGCGCAGGCGGAGGTGCAGCCGGTCACCGTCGCCGCGGAGGCGGCGAAAACCGAGACCTGGGACCCTAAAATTCCCGCCATCGGCACGGTCGTCGCGGTGCAGGGCATCGACGTCGCCCCCCAGGTCGGCGGCATCGTGCGGGCGATCCATTTCGACTCGGGCCAGACGGTCGAGGCCGGGGCGCTGCTGGTCGAGATCGACGACTTCGTCGAACAGGCCGACCTCAAGTCTAATGCCGCGGTGCTCAGGAAATCGGACCTCGACCTGGAACGTCAGCGGGAACTGCTGGCCCGCGGCAATACGCCCCAGACCAGCTACGACGCCGCGTTGTCGCAACGCGACACGGCGGCGGCGGCGGTGGAGCGTATCAGGGCGATGATCGCCCAGAAGGCGATCAAGGCGCCGTTCCGCGGCCGGCTCGGCATCCGCAAGGTCAGCCTCGGCCAGTACGTGTCGCCCGGCACCGCGCTGGTCACCCTGCAGAAGCTGGATCCGATCTATGTCGATTTCCCGGTTCCCGAACAGCACCTGGACGTCCTGGCGAGCGGCCAGACCGTCGAGATCAGGATCGATGCCTTTCCCGGCGAAACCTTTGCCGGCGTCATCGCCTCGATCGACGCCAAGGTGAACCAGGAAACCCGCAACGTCCTGGTTCGGGCCGAGGTCGCCAATGCCGAACGACGGCTGCTTCCCGGCATGTTCGCCAACGTCGACGTGCGGGCCGGCACGGCCCGCCAAGTGGTTACGCTGCCGCGCACGGCCGTCATCTACAGCCTCTATGGCGACAGCGTTTATGCGGTCAAACGTCAAAGCGAGCCCACCACGGCGGAGCGGCGCTTCGTGCGGGTCGGCGAAACCCGCGGCGAGCGCGTGTCCATCGCCGAGGGGGTGGCGGCCGGCGAGGAAATCGTGACGACCGGCCAGATCAAGCTGCAGCCCGGCGTTCCTGTCCGCATCGACAACACGACGCCGTTGCGGGCCCGTGCCGAGCGGCCGAAAGAATAGGGCGGCGCGCCATGTCGTTCACCGACCTTTTCATCCGCCGGCCGGTCTTGGCCTCGGTGATCAGCCTGCTGATCCTGCTGGTCGGGCTGCAGGCGGGCTTCAACCTGCAGGTCCGCCAGTACCCCGAACTGTCGAGCACGACGATCACCATCACCACCAGCTACCCGGGCGCGAACGCCGACCTGATCAAGGGGTTCATCACGACACCCATCGAGCAGGCGGTTTCCAGCACCGAGGGCGTCGACACCCTGGTGTCGGCATCGTCCCAGAACGTATCGGTGGTCACCCTCAACCTGCGCCTCAACGCCGACCCCGACCGCGCGATGTCGGACGTGCTGTCCAAGGTCAATCAGGTCAAGGGCGCGCTGCCCGCCGAATCGAACGATCCCGTCGTCGTCAAGACGACGGGGGAGGGCCACGCCCTCATGTACATGTCGTTCAATTCCGATGTCATGACTGCGCCGCAGATCACCGACTACCTGAGCCGCGTCGTGCAGCCCAAGCTGCAGACGGTGGACGGCGTCGCCAACGCCGAAATTCTCGGCGGGCGCACCTTCGCCATGCGGGTCTGGCTCGATCCCAACCGGATGGCCGCCCTCGGCGTGACGCCGGCAGACGTGCGACGGGCGCTGGCCGCCAACAACTTCACCACGGCGGCCGGCCAGATCAAGGGCGACTTCGTGCAGACCACCATCAACGCCGAAACCTCGCTGTCCAGCGCCAACGCCTTCGCCCAACTGGTGGTGGCGGCGCGCGGCGATGCCCTGGTCCGTCTCGGCAATATCGCCAAGATCGAGCTTGGGCCACAGAACGTTTCCTCGTCATCGGTTTTCGACGGACTCAAGGCGGTGTTTTTCGGCATCTACGGCACGCCGTCGGCCAACCCGCTCGACGTCATCGACGGCGTGCGCGCCGTCATGCCGGACATCGAGCGCCAACTGCCGCCCGGCCTCAGCGGCACCATCGCCTATGACGCCACCGACTACATCCGCGAATCGATCGCCGAGGTGATCCAGACGCTGGGCGAGGCGATGGTCATCGTCGTCGTCGTCATCTTTCTGTTCCTGGGCAACCTGCGCACGACGGTGATTCCCATCGTCACCATACCGCTTTCGCTGATCGGCGTGATGATCATGCTGCTGGCGATGGGCTACACCATCAACCTGCTGACGCTGCTGGCCCTTGTCCTGGCCATCGGCCTGGTGGTCGACGACGCCATCGTGGTGGTGGAAAACATCCACCGCCACATCGAGGAAGGCCTGACGCCCTTCGACGCCGCGCTCAAGGGGGCCCGCGAGATCGCCCTGCCGGTGATCTCGATGACCATCACGCTGGCTGCGGTCTATGCGCCGATCGGTTTCGTCTCGGGCCTGACCGGCGCCCTGTTCCGCGAATTCGCCTTCACCCTGGCGGGGGCCGTCGCCGTGTCGGGCGTCGTCGCGCTGACCCTCTCGCCGATGATGTGCTCGAAGCTGCTGACCGACCTCGAACACGAAGGGCGCTTCACCGAACTGCTCGACCGCCTGTTCAACGGCCTCAGGGACCGTTACCTGCATTGGCTGCACCGCGCGCTGAACTTTCGGGCGCTGATCCTTCTGGTGCTGGTCGGCGTCGTGTCGATCACCGGCCTCATGTATGTGACGGCGCCCCAGGAACTGGCGCCAGAGGAAGACCAGGGCATCCTGTTCATGATCGGCAAGACGCCGCAGTACGCCAACCTTGACTACCTGGAGCACGCGACGAGCCATCTCGAGACGGTGCTGCGCACCGTCCCCGAGGCCGCCCACGTCTTCACCATCAACGGCATGGAAAGCGCCCATCAGGCCTTCATCGGCTTCCTGCTCAAGCCGTGGGAGCAGCGGACCCGCAGCCAGAAGGAGGTCCTTAAGGAGCTCCAGCCGAAATTGGCCGGCATCGCCGACGCCCAGATCTTCGCCTTTCCGCTGCCGTCCCTGCCGGGATCGACCGGCGGCGCCGCGGTGCAGTTCGTCATCACGACGACCAGCGATTTCGAACAACTGGCCGAGGTGCTGGCGGACCTGCAGGCGGCGGCGGGCGAAAGCGGGCTGTTCCTGTTCACCGACAGCGACCTCAAGTTCGAGACGCCGCAGATCGAGTTCAAGATCGACCACGACAAGGCCAACCGGTTGGGCATCAGCATGCAGGACATCGGCGGCGCCCTGGCCACCCTGCTGGGCGGCAACTACGTCAACCGCCTCAATCTGGCGGGCCGCAGCTACGAGGTCATTCCCCAGGTGCCGCGCGATTACCGCCTGACCCCCGATTGGCTGACCCGCTATCAGGTCAAGACCGGCAGCGGCGATCTGGTGCCGCTGTCGACGGTGGCCACCATCGCGCACTCGGTCCAGCCCAATGCGCTGACCACGTTCCAGCAGCTCAACTCGGCGACCCTGTCGGGGGTGCCGTTCCCCGGCCGTACGCTCGGCGAGGCGCTGGATTTCCTAAAGGACAAGGCGGACGAGATCTTCCCCGAGGGCTACAGCTACGACTTCCAGGGCGAGAGCCGGCAGTTCGTCCAGGAAGGCAGCACGCTGGTCTACACGTTCGCATTCGCCCTGCTCGTCATCTTCCTGGTGCTGGCCGCGCAGTTCGAAAGCTTCAGGGACCCCCTGATCATCCTGATCGCCCTGCCGACCTCGATTTTCGGCGCGCTGCTGCCCATCACCGTCGGCGGCATCCTGGGGATGGCCAGCATCAACATCTACTCGCAGATCGGCCTGGTGACGCTGATCGGCCTGATCTCCAAGCACGGCATCCTGATGGTCGAGTTCGCCAACCTCATGCAGGAACAGGGCCTGTCGCGCCGCGCCGCCATCGAACACGCCGCGGCCATCCGCCTGCGTCCCATCCTGATGACGACGGCCGCCACCGTGCTGGCCATGGTGCCGCTGCTGACCGCCACCGGCGCCGGGGCGCGCAGCCGCTTCGCCATCGGCGTCGTCATCGCCGCCGGCATGACCATCGGCACGCTCTTCACCCTGTTCGTCACACCCGCCGTCTACACCCTGGTGGCTTCCGACAAGCAGGGACGAAAGACGGACGTCGCGCTGGGAGACGTTTAGGTTTCGCGGCCGGGCCGTCCGCACGGCGTCGCGGGCGCCCGCCACGCGACGGCGTTTGCATTCGGCGCCATTTCGCACTAAGAAGCGAATGTCCCCCCGACAATCAATGTTCCTCAAGAAGGAGGAGGGTACCCCTCGCCATGACCGAACAGTCCCTGACTGACGCGGACCTTGCCGCGCTTCGCAAGTTCGACACGCCGACAGTCTGCAACTGCCTTGAACTCCTGATCCCGCAGCGCCGCGGCTGGGGCTACACGGTGGATCCGCTGATCTGCTCGTACCCCGACCTGCCGCCGATGGTCGGCTACGCCCGCACCGCGACGATCCGCTCGATGGCCCCGCAACAGGGCGACCCGGCGGCGCTCAAGGCCCACCGGCTGGCCTACTACGAATACATCGAGCAGGGACCCCGGCCTTCCATCGTCGTGCTGCAGGACATTGATCCGCTGCCCGGCTACGGGTCGTTCTGGGGCGAGGTGCAGTCGAACGTCCACAAGGGGCTGGGGGCGTTGGGCACCATCACCAACGGCTGCGTGCGCGACATCCCCGACTGCGCGCCGGGCTTCCAGTTCATCTCGGGCTCGATCAAGCCCTCGCACGCTTTCGTGCACGTGGTGGCCTTCGATGTCGACGTGACGGTTGCCGGCATGAACGTCAGGCCGGGCGACCTCATCCACGCCGACCGCCACGGCGCCGTGGTCATCCCCATTGAACTGGCCAGGAAAATTCCGGAAACCGCGGCGATGATCTCGCGCAAGGAGAAGGTGGTGATCGGTGCCGCCCAGAAGCCCGGCTTCTCGGTGGCCGACCTCCGCAAGGCCTTCGCCGAGCAGGAAGACATTCATTAGGCCGATCGGCGGTCGCCGGGGTGCGGCAAAGGCCGCGCCCCGGTCCATCATTCCTGGGGAGGACGCGAACGGTGAAACGCTTGGGCATACTGCACACGGCGCCGTTTCTGGTCGATGTGTTCAAGAAGCGGCTGGGAGACCGTTATCCCGGCCTGGACAGCTTCCATGTCGTTGACGAAAGCCTGATCCAGGACGCCCGCCGTCACGGCGGTTTGGTGCCCGGCATCGTCAGGCGCATCGCCACGCAGGTGGGGCTGGCCCAGGAGGCCGGCGCCGAGGT
>JAVEYE010000192.1:0-7489 GCA_034003665.1 Rhodospirillales bacterium
CGGTTCGAGCACGGTCGCGGTGATGAGGTTGGTGTAGGTTTTGACGAAATCGATCTTCTCGACGCAGCGCCGCGTCGTGAGATCGGCCAGCCCAAGGCCGCAGGCATTGCCGTGGGTGGCTTCTGTCAGGTCGCGGACGACGATGCGATGGATGGGCGCCACGCCGAAATCGACCCCCGGCGAGCCGCACCGTCCGGTGACATTGGGATCCATGCCCGAGCCGCTGACGTCCTTGCCCAATTCATCGACAACCAACACGTCGATGTGCGGAACCAGGATGCGGGCGATGTGTTTTTTTGCCAGAACCTGAAGGGCTCTGTCACGGTCGTCGAAATCGGCGGCCGGCACGCCCTCGACGCACAACACTTGGTGATAGGCGTTTTCCACCACGACGACGCCGAACAGGATCGGCATTTTCTCGAGGGTGAGGCGACCGACGCGCGGTATCAGGTGATGGAAGTTCGGGAAGCCGCGGGAGTGAATCTCGACCGCCCCGCGATGCTTGCCCAACCCTATGGCCAGCATCTTATAAAGACCGCTTTCCCATTCCCCGCGGAAGTCGGTGTGGGGTTTGACGCGGCAACACAGGACGACGCCGTCTGACTGGCTGGCGATCTTGTCGAAATAGACCGGCATGCCGTCTTCCAGGCTGGCGATCTGCACCACCTCCATCGACGAGCGGATGGGAGCACCCATTGTCTCCTCGGTGATGCCCAAGTCGGCGAGCACGCCGATTTGTCCTTCGGCGCTGGCGCCGCCGTGGCTGGCCATGGCCGGCACGACGAAGGGCTCCGCCCCGAAAACCTTCAACTGATCGATCGTGGTGCGGACCACCCTGTCGATGGCGGCGATCCCTCGGCTGCCGGCGGCCACCGCGATCCGCTTGCCGCTCAAGGGAACGCCGGCCAGTTTCTGCATTTCGCTGCGTACGGCCGCCTCGACGTCGGTGACGTGATCTCGCGCAAAGCACTGCTCGACGTCGACCATGTCGGGGAAGGGATGTGTCGTCCTAACCTGAAGCGGGACGTCGATATCGTCAAATTTCATCTTTCTTTCGCGGCTCCCTCTCGGCGCGGCATGGCGCGCCCTACTTGAACTTGTCGACCATGTCCTGAACACCGGGGAACAGGCCCATGAGGTGACGGTATTCCTGCTTGAAGTTCTGGACCAGGGATCGTTGATCGCGCCCGACCAGGATGGTGAAGATGTATTCCTGGTGGCCCGGCGAGGTGACCGTGGGGTGATATCCGCTGCTGAAGGCAAAAGTGTCGCCGTTGCGCGTCATGTGAACGGTTTGCTCGCCGTCGTCCGTGAACCAGCACTGGGCGCCAAAGCCGTTGGCCGGGCGGAAGCGGTAGTGGTAGATCTCCTCGTGGGCCGTTTCTTCATCGCCGTGCGTATCGTGTTTGTGGGGGGGATAGCCAGACCAGTTGCCGTCATCACACAGCAGTTCACTTACCAAAAGGTTGCCGGCGCGGCCTGCGCCGTTCTGTCCGAGAACGTGAAAAATCCGCCGGTGGCAATGGGTTTCCGGGGAACCGACGTCGACCATGTCGACTTCCTCCGGCGGTACTCTGAAGGGGGCGTGTTTGGTTTCGCATGCTCCGCCCGCCACCGCCACTTCAGTGCCGTCGGTATTGGCGTGAAAGACGATTTCGGCCCCACTGCCGGCATAGACGGAATCGGCGCGTCCGGACCATATGTCCTGCCTTTGCCCGATCGCCGAGAACGTCGTGCCATCGACGGAAATGTCGATGTTCCCGGACAGCACGACGGACATGGTTTCGTAGCCTGGCAACGACAGCCGGAAGGTCTGTCCATTGGCCAACCTCACCAGGTTGAAATAGGCATGGGGCACAGGTGTGTGCTCGCCGGCAAGGATGGGCTGGTTCTTGTTGTCATAGGCCCGGATAAGATCCTGCGTCATCGATTGTTCCTCATGTATCTCTAAGGAAGATGTCCATGCGCGACCGCTCCGCCAAGGTCGGCGTCAGACCCATTTCATGATGTGTTCGCCGACAAGGCAGAGTTCGCCCTTCTGATTGGTAACCTCGCACTTTCCCGTCGACCGCGCCTTGTCGGGATCAAGCGCAACGATCGTGTATGTGGCGGTCAAGGTGTCGCCGACGAAAACCGGCTTGATGAACCGAATACGGTCGTACCCCAGCGTTACCGGTTTGAGGGAGCTGCCACGGGCAACGATGCGGCGCGACATTTCGGATTCCGCCGCGGACAGCAGCCCAAGGACGAAAATACCGTGCGCGATGCGGCGTCCAAATGGGGTTTTCCGGGCGTATTCCTCGTCCACATGTACCGGGTCGAAATCGCCGCTGATCGCTGAAAACAGGGCGATGTCCGCGTCGGTCACGGTTTTCGAAAAGGCCGTATGTTCTCCGATTTCAACCTGCATCTTGCTCATCGGGCGGGGTCCTTTGCCTCCAGTTTTTTCATGGAACATCGGACCGGCTATGGGGTGAGGCGCCGGCCGGTCGTTCCTTTGTGCTCCCTTCAAAGCGCGTCCGTCAATTGCTCCGCAAAATATCGCGTGCGCCGCCCGGGTTGAAAACCGCTGTTACAAACCTTTGATTTATCGCCAATTGCCGGGGCACTATATGCATTGACGGGCAATTGGGCCGATAACCTGCAGGGTTTGGAGCGGGGAAGGGCATGATCCGTCCTCTAGGAGGGGAAAGGGCGACCGTGCGCTACGAGTCAATTGAATCGGGATTGTATCAGTTCCGCGAGTGGGTCCGTGATGTGCTTGAGAAGCTGGCGGCCCCCTTGGCGCGTCTTTTGGCCCGACTGAAGGTCAGTCCGAACCAGGTCTCCACGGCCGGCTTCGCGTTGAACGTCGTGGCGGCGGTCTGCATTGCAACGGATGACCTGGCCCTGGCCGGACTGATCTATATCCTTGCCGGTTGTCTCGACCTGATGGACGGCACGCTGGCCCGGGTGACCGGCCAGGCCACCAAGTTCGGCGCATTTTTTGACTCCACGGTTGATCGCATATCCGAGGGCGTGGTGTTCGCGGCGATCACCTATCGGTTCGCCATGGACGGGCAAAGCGTCCTGGCCGCCGTGGTGGTGTTGGCCCTGCTGGGCTCGCTTCTGGTCAGCTACGTTCGGGCCCGTGCAGAAGGTCTGGGCGGCAAATGCAAGGTTGGCCTGCTGACGAGGGCGGAGCGGGTCATCCTGCTTGCCCTTGGGCTGCTGTTCGGTTTCCTTGCGCAGACCATCGTCTTGCTTGCCGTTCTGACGGCGGTAACGGTGGCTCAGCGTATTCACTTTGTGGCCAGACAGTTCGATCCGCTGCCGCAAAGCGACGAGACGACCGCCAAGCCTTCTTGATCGGCGAAATGGCGGCCGCGCCATGATTGGCCGCACGGGTATGTTACCATCCGGAAACAATAAACCCGGCTTTTGCCATCAACGCGATACAGAGGAATGGCATCATCCAGCGTCGAACAAGCGGCGCCACTCAGACGAAAGAGGGCCCGCCGTCATTTCCATTCTGGCGGTATCGAGCGAGTGATGATGAACAGGGTGATTCTCAAGGCGGGCTCGCCTCTGCGACGCGCCACCCACCTGCGGGTTTGGGGTCTGGTTCTTGTCTGGACGGCTCTCTTGGCGGCCATCCTGACGGGGATCGTTCTGCATCAAGGCGGCGGCGCGGAATTCGTGCAATCCCCACCCATGATGGAAATCGGGCTGGGGGTTCTTTGGGCGGCGGGAATCGGCGCCATCGCATGGGCGAATCGGCGCCGGCGTGACGGGTCTTGTGATCAGTCCAGGCTCTCGGTTCAGGAGCTTGCTTGTCGCGATGCGTTGACCAATCTGCCGAACCGGACCTTGCTTCTCGATCGCCTTGCACAAGCTCTCTTCCGGTCCCGCCGAAGCGGGTGCCGGACCGCGGTCCTATATATCGGTCTCGATGGCTTCGACGCCATCGCCGAGCAGTTCGGTGATCACGCCGGGAACATGGTGCTGCGGGAAGTGGCGAGCCGGCTATCCACGGTCATCCGCGAGGTGGACACGGCGTCACGAGTTGGCGATGAAGCGTTTGCCGTCATATTGGGAGACCTGCCGAATGCGGACATAGCCGCGCGGGTGGCTAACGAGATTGTCGAGGCCATCGGCTTCCCCATCGCGCTTGCGGAGGAGGAGGTCACCGTCGAGGCCGTCATCGGTATCGCCTTCTTCCCGGACGACGCCGGGGGATCGGAGGCGCTGGTCGGGGCCGCGGCGGCGGCAATGCGCGACCTCAATGTATTGGGCGTGAGTGGCTTCAGTTTCGCCGGCGGTGGGTCGGCGACACCAGACTCCGATCAGAATGCCGATAAACAAAGAAGGGTCAGCCGTCGCGGCTGACCCTTCTTCGTGATTGGCTCCGGCGGTAGGACTCGAACCTACGACCGAGCGGTTAACAGCCGCTTGCTCTACCAGCTGAGCTACGCCGGATCAAAAACGGCCTTCCTATAACCCGTCGGGGCGGGTTTCGCCAGTCCGAATCCACACATCCGAAAACAATTTCAGATGAACGGCCGCGATGCGTTCCGGACATGAAAAACCCCTGCGATCGCGCTTGATCGCAGGGGTTTCAAATTGGCTCCGGCGGTAGGACTCGAACCTACGACCGAGCGGTTAACAGCCGCTTGCTCTACCAGCTGAGCTACGCCGGATCAAGTGGAGGCGCGGGCCGGAATCGAACCGACGTACAAGGCTTTGCAGGCCTCTGCATAGCCACTCTGCCACCGCGCCGTCCATATTACCAACAGCCCCAACTCGCCACGACGTGATCCGCCGGGCGTTCCAGGCGTGGGGAACTTAGACGTTGCGGGAACGCCGGTCAAGCGCCAGGCGTTGTGTTGTGAGCCAAGGCGCATTATATAGCCGACGATCCGACGTAGCCGCAGGATAAAGGGGTACAGCGATGGACTTTTCGATTGCTCGAGAGAGCATGGTGAAGTCCCAGATCCAGCCGAATCAGGTCACGGATCTGGATGTCCTGGCCGCGATGGCCGAATTGCCCCGAGAGGCCTTTCTGCCGAAGGCGTTGCAGGGCGTGGCCTATGTGGACGAGGATCTGCCGATCGGCAACGGTCGCCACATGATGGAGCCCCGTGTCCTGGCGCGCCTGATGCAGGCCGCGACCGTTCAGGCAACCGATGTAGTCTTGGTCATCGGATGTACGACGGGATATTCGGCGGCGGTGCTGTCGCGTCTCGCCAGCGCCGTCGTTGCCATCGAAGCCGATGCCAAGCTCGTACAGGCCGCAACCGATACCCTCAACGAACTCGGGGTGGATACCACCCTCGTTCTGCAGGGCGACCTCAAGGCAGGCTGTCCGAAGCAGGCGCCCTTCGATGTCATTCTGTTCGATGGGGCCGTTTGCGAGATTCCGGATGCGCTGGCCGATCAATTGGCCGACGGTGGCCGATTGGTTGCCGTTGTCAGGGAGAATCGAGCGATCGGCAAGGCGGTGCAGATCGTGCGGAAGGGCGATGTCGTGGCGCGCCGCGAACTATTCGACGCAACGGTTCCATGGCTGCCGGGATTCGAGCCCGCGGCCGGCTTTGTCTTCTGAGCATGGATTCGGAACGATCCATCGACCTCGACGTCGACGCGTTCGCGCGGTTGCGCGACGCCGGCGAGGCCCATGCCGTGTTGGACGTTCGGGAGCCCTGGGAGACTGCCATCTGTGCGCTCGAAGGCAGCCTGAATATCCCGATGCGTGAATTGCCGGCCAGGTTGGCCGAACTGCCGCGCGATCGTCCCCTGGTGGTGATCTGTCATCGGGGAATGCGCAGCTATCAGGCGGCCGCATGGCTGCGCCGGATGGGGTTCGGCAATGCCGTCAACCTGGCTGGCGGCATAGATGCGTGGGGACAGGCGATCGATCCGGCGATGCCCTCTTATTGACCGGTCGGCGGATTTTTGATTCCTTTGCCTTCCGGCAGTGACGCCGTTAGACTGATCGCGCGCGGGAACCAAGGAAATAGCAGGATAATGAAAATCTGGTCGTCCATTCTTGGCAGCATGGCGATTGTCGCCGGCTTTCATGCGGCGGGAGCGTCTGCACAGACTCTGGAAGAAGCCCTGGCGGCGGCATACAACAATAATCCGTCACTGGCTGCCGAGCGGGCCGCTCTTCGGGCGACGGATGAAGAGGTGCCGCAGGCCCTTTCGGGCTGGAGGCCGACCGTGTCGATCAATGGAGCCTATGGTGCCGCGGCTATCCGCAGCCCGTCCAGCAGCGGAACCAACAAGGGCCAGCATCGGGACCCCCGTTCCGTGGACATCAGCATCGAGCAGCCCCTTTATCAGGGGGGGCGCACCGTGGCGGCGACGCGACGGGCTGAAAACCGGGTCGAGGCGGCGCGCGCGCGGCTCGGTGCCACCGAGCAGGCGGTCATGCTCGATGCGGTCACGGCGTACATGAACGTGGTTCGCGACCAGGCGGTGCTCGAACTTCGGGTGAACAACGAACAGGTCTTGCGCCGTCAACTGCAGGCGACCCAGGACCGCTTTCAGGTGGGGGAGGTGACCCGCACCGACGTTTATCAAGCGGAAGCCCGCGTGGCGGGGGCCACCGCCGACCGCATTCAGGCGGAGGGCGATCTCGAGATTTCGCGGGCTCAGTACCGCAATGTAGTCGGCGAGGTGCCGGGACGACTTCAGGCGCCTCCTGTCCCGGCCGATATTCCGGCTGATGTTGACGCGGCCATCGATCAGGCCCTGGCGGGCAACCCGAATGTGGTGGCGGCTGGGTTTGACGAGCGGGCTTCGGCGGAGGCCGTGGCCGAGGTGCGGGGCGAGTTGCTGCCATCGGTCACCATGTCCGGCACAGCGGCCAAGGATTACGATTCCGCGGGCGAGCATACGCGGATGACCACCTATGAGGCGAGGGTATCGGTCAACGTGCCGCTTTATCAGTCTGGGGCTGTGTATTCACGGCTTCGCAGCGCCCGCCAGTCGGTGGTGGAAAACCGCCAGACGTTGGAGGCGCAACGTCGGGCCGCCATTGAATCCGTGACGCGCGAATGGGAAACGCTGGCGGCGGCAAGGGCGGCGATCGAGTCGATTCGCTCGCAGGTGACGGCCAATGAGATTGCCCTCGACGGCGTCCGTCGGGAGGCTGCGGTCGGCTCGCGCACCATCCTTGATGTCTTGAACGCCGAACAGGAATTTCTCGACTCCCGCGTCAACCTGGTCCGAGCGCAACGCGACCAGATCGTGGCCATCTACGGGGTAAAGTCGGCCGCCGGGGCCCTGACGGCCCGTGCGTTGGACCTGCCCGTAGATTACTATGATCCGGAGGATCACTACCGGGAGGTGCGTGAGAAGTGGTTCGGTGGAACAAGTCGCGGAGATGCCGAGTCGCCGGAATGACCCCGCCTGCCCAATTCCCGTCTGGGGTGATCCCTCTGGAAGAGGCTCGGGCGCACGGGAGGGGTAGTATCGGGAGATGTCATCGGTTAGGTTTCGGCGC
>JAVEYE010000193.1:0-7457 GCA_034003665.1 Rhodospirillales bacterium
GCGGCCTGAGCGGCGGCGCGGGTCAACTGGCCGGGACTATGGCCCGGCCGGCGGCGGCAGATCGCCCGACGGTGGCAGCACGATGGAGGGACGCCCATCTGTTGGAGGGGCGTCACCGTCCTCTCCCGCTTGTCGGACGATCTCGGCAATGCCGTCCGCCGCCGCCTGGGCGGCCAGCACGGCCACGCCGCCCCAGCGGCGGTCGAGGCGGCCCGCCGGCACGATGTTTTCTTGGTTCGCCTCGCCCACCTCGCGACCGTCGGTGTCCGTCACCTGCCATCGAATGGTGATGCGTTGGCGGCCATCCTCGAGGGGGGCGGCGGTGACCGTACCCCGCACAAAGTGGGCGGCGGCGTTGGCGTCCACTGAACCGAAGGGGCTATCCTTCAGGGCTTGGCGCAGGGCCTTGGCCAAGGCCGTATCGCCATCGCCGGGGGCGCCCGTGACACCGGTCAGGAAGACTCCCTGTCGAGCGAGGGGATCGGCAACGGCGGTCAGTCCGGCGTCTATGCCGATGAGGGCGGCCAGCGCCTTGGCGGGCATCCACCCGGCGGCCCGAACGGCGCCGGCATCCGCCGGCGGAACCTCGATCGCCTGGGTGTGGATGCCGGTGACTTCGCCGTCGGCGTCGTAAAGAGTCCACACAACGGCATCGTCGTCGGGACCATAGGTCCCCCGCAGGACGAAGCGGCTGGCGGCGCCGGGTTGCGAGGCGGCGGTTACGCCGTAGGCCCCGAGATTTTCGGCCACAGCCTTCGCCAGGGCCTCGCCCGTCGATGCGGGCAAGCCGCCGACCGGCGCTACCCGCACGTCGATGGCCAGCTCGGCCAGCGGATAGGCCGCGCCCTTGGCGCCGTGCTCGAACGGCTGCGGTAACGGCCCACAGGCCGCCGTCAACAGAAGCACGGCAATGACGGTTCCGCTGCTCAAGCGCATGTCAGATCAGGACGCAGGTGGCGACCAGTCCGATGATCAAAACGAAAATCAGCAGAATCATATAGGGCACGGCACCAAGGTCCAGCCCCCGGCCGTCATGCCGGGTCAATCGCCAAGGACGACCGCCGAAAGATTGCGCCCGCAAGCGGCCTCGCCGGCCAAGGTCGATCGGCGATGGCTGAAAAAGCGGTCGGCTTCCCGGCAGGTGTCGATCTGCAACATCTGGATGTGTTTGAGCCCCAGGGCGTCCAGACGCCGGAAGATATAGGTCGGCAGGTCGAACAGGAACCGTCCCGGATGGCGCGACGGCGCGAAAAACGATTCGTTGGCGGCGCTGTCGGCCAGGAAGGTTTCGCGGAACTCGAGGCCCACCTCATAGGAGCCTTGACGGATGCACGGCCCCATCAGGGCGACGATGCGACCCGCCTTGGCGCCGGCACTCTCCATGGCAGCGACCGTGGCCTCGACGATGCCGCTCCGGGCGCCCCGCCAGCCGGCGTGGGCGGCGCCGATTACTCTGGCCTTTGGATCGACGAACAGAACCGGCATGCAGTCCGCGGTGAGCAGACCAAGCGCGATGCCGGGAACCGCCGTCGCCAGTCCATCGGCTTCAGGAGCATTTTCGTGGAGATAGGGTGTGTCCACCACCACCGCCTTGGCCGAATGCACCTGTCGGACGGTAACCAGCGCTTCCGCCGGCTGGTCCATCATGGCCATGGCGCGGTCCCGGTTGACCGCCACGTTTTCGGCCGTGTCGCCGGTGCCGTACCCGCAGTTGAGAGACTCATAGGGCCCCTGGCTGACACCGCCGCGGCGGGTGAAGAAGCCGTGCCGGACGCCCTTGAGGCCGTTGAATGCCGATGACGTGATCATGAGCGCTTTATACCGGCAAGACCCCAGCCGGAAAAAGGACTTTGTGGTGTCGGTTGGGTGATGATGCCCGCGAAACGCGAATCAGGAGAATCCCGGAGGACTCGGCAGAGAGGGGTGCTGCAACGCGATCGCCTTGAACAGGCGGCCCATTTGGTCGGCCCCGATCAGCCGGTGGCGGGCTTCGCGGATGGCCTTGGCCTGGTCCCTGCTGGCCCGGTTGGCCAACGAGGCGGCCCGGGCTTCGAGTCCCAGGCGTTCAAGAAAAGCGCCTTGCTCCAATGGCCCGAACGTGTGGGCGCCGGCCTCGGTGGCAACCCGGCGCACCACCTCGAAATCGACGTGGGCGGTAAGGTCCGCGCTTCCGGGGTCGGTCAAAGGGTCGTGGTAGGAATGAGCCCGCACGGCCTGAAGGGTGTCGCCGGCGGCGCTCCGCGAGTGTCCGTAGTCGATGATCAAGGCGGCGCCCCCCATGTTCGCCAGCCGCCGTCCGATTCCGTCGATCACCGCGATGACGGCGGGCGACACCTCGGCAATGGCCCCGACCGGGGCATCGACGACGGTCGCGGGCAACAGCGGTGGCCGGGGAATCGGCGGCGACAACGCCCAGGCCAGCCGCTCGCCGTCGGCGGCGGCCGCCACCAGGCGTTCGCACCAGCCGTCGGCGGTTCGTTCGTATTGGCGGATGGGAATGGCGTCGAGGAACTCGTTGGCGACGAGGATCATCGGGCCGTCCGGGACGTCCACAAGGTCGGCGTGCCAGAGCGGCGGATGTGGCGGTTGAACGTCGGCAAGGGTTTCCGCCTGGACCCGGCGCAGGACCGGGCTGGTCTCGACCAGATGGATTCGGGTCGCTTCGAGGAAGCCCGGCACCGTGCGGCCGGCCCTCACCGCGTCGGCCAACAGTGTCCCGCGCCCCGGCCCCAGCTCGACCCACAGCACGGGGTCGCACCGCCCCATCGCCTGCCAGGTGACGGCGCACCAGAGGCCGATGAGTTCGCCGAACATCTGCGAGATTTCCGGGGCGGTCACAAAATCGCCGGCGGCGCCGAACGGATCGCGCGTCGCATAGTAGCCGAAGCGGGGATGGCCGAGCGTCTCGGCCATGTAGTCGGCGACCGTCAAAGGTCCGCCAAGGGCGATGCGGCCGAGCAGGACGTCGAGGAGGCCGCGAGGCATGGTCAAATGCGCGGCCGCCGCGCCCGCAGGATCAGGTAAAGGCCGCAAGCCAGCATGGGCACGGACAGCCATTGACCCATGGTGGTGCCGCCCAACAGAAAGCCGATGTGGGTGTCGGGCTGTCGGAACAACTCGGCCACGGTGCGGGCGATGGCGTACCCGACCAGAAAGACGCCGATCAGGGTCCCCGGGCGGCGGCGCACGGCTTCCCGCCGCCACAGCAGATAGAGGATGATGAACAGCAGCGCACCTTCCATCAGCGCTTCGTAGATCTGGCTGGGGTGGCGCGGCAGCGGCCCGCCATGGGGAAAGACCATGGCCCACGGCACATCGGTCTCGCGTCCGAACAATTCGCCGTTGACGAAGTTGGCCAGCCGCCCGAAGAACAGCCCGATCGGCGCCGCGCAGGCGAGGGCGTCGCCAAAGGCGAGCAGGGGAATGTCTCGGCGGCGAACGAACAGAAGGGCGGCCACAAGGACGCCCAGCAGGCCGCCGTGGAATGACATGCCGCCGGCCCACACCTGGAAGACAGCCAGGGGATGGTCAAGGTAATAGGCGGGCTGGTAGAACAGCACATAACCCAGGCGCCCGCCGAGGACGACGCCGAGCGTCGCCCAAACCAGGAAGTCGTCGACGTCGCGGGCCGGGGAGACCGGCGGCGGCCCGCCGACCAGGCGGCGCATGTAGCGCCAGCCGAGAATGAGGCCTGCGACGTAGGCCAAGCCGTACCAGCGGATGGCCAGCGGCCCGAACTGGATGAGCACGGGGTCGATGTCGGGAAAGGCGATCGCGAAGGTCATGCCGGCGTCCGTCCCTTGGGTGGCGCGTCAGCGATAGGGGTCGGCGGCGTCGAGAAAGTTCTGGACGTACAGTGACACCCCATCCTCCAGCCCGGTAAACGGCTGGTTGAATCCGGCGCCGCGCAGCCGCGTCATGTCGGCTTCGGTGAAGTACTGGTACTTGTCGCGGATGGCCTCGGGCGTCGGCACGTATTCGATGTCGGTTTTGCGCCCGAGGGCGCGAAAGACGGCCCCGGCCAGATCGGCGAAGCTGCGCGCCTTGCCGGTTCCACAATTGAACAGGCCGCTCACCCGCGGGGTCTTTAGCAGCCAAAGGACCACTTCGACGCAGTCACCGACCCACACGAAATCGCGCATCTGGCCGCCGTCGGCAAAGTCCGGGTGGTGCGACTTGAACAGGACCGCCGGCCTGCCCGCCCTGGCGACCGGATAGAGGTGGGAAACGACGCTAGCCATCTTTCCCTTGTGGTACTCATTGGGGCCGTAGACGTTGAAGAACTTCAGCCCGGCCCATTGCGGCGGCCGCGCCCCGCCGTCGGCGAGCAGGCGGGCGACGCGGCGATCGAAAAGCAGCTTGCTCCAGCCGTAGGGGTTGAGCGGCCGCAGCCGCGCCTGGGCGGCGGGATCGGCGTCGTCGACGAAGCCGTGGGCGCCGTCGCCGTAGGTGGCGGCCGAGGAGGCGTAGATGAAGGGCGCGCCGCGTTCCGCGCACCAGCGCCAGAGGTCGAGCGACAGCCGGAAATTGGTGGCGACGATGAGATCGACGTCGGTTTCAGTGGTCGACGAGATGGCGCCCATGTGGACGACGGCGCGAACGGCGTTGCGGTTCGCGTCCAGAAAGTCGAACAGGCGCTCGGGCGCGACGATGTCGGCCAGTTCGCGCTTGGCGATGTTGCGCCACTTGTCGGCGCTGCGCAGGCGGTCGCACACGGTGACCGGTCCCATTCCCCGTTCTTCCAGGGCGGCGACGATGTTCGACCCGATGAAGCCGGCTCCGCCGGTGACGACGATCATGATGCGTTTATAGGGCGGCGGGCGGCGCCCCGCAAGCCGCGCCGGGGGTATCCGCGGGAACCGGCGGTTGCGCGGGCGGCCGGCCGGCCCCATAATAACCGGACACGCCAACGCGCGCTGCGAAGGACCCGATCATGCAGACCAGCAACCGTATCCTCGACGATCTCGCCCGCGTCGCCAACGGCGCGGTTTCCACCCTGACGGGCATCAGGGAGGAGCTGGAGGCCATGATCCGCCATCAGCTCGAACGTCTGCTGGCCGACCGCGACACCGTGCCGCGAGAGGAGTTCGAGGCCGTCAAGGCGATGGCCGCCAAGGCACGCAGCCAGCAGGAGAAGCTGGAAAAGCGGGTGGCCGACCTCGAGGCCAAGTGGTCCGGCAAGCCGCCGGCCAAGGCCGCCAAACCGCGGCGGTCCAAACCGGCCGCCAAGCCGGTCGCGAAACCCGACACCCAGGGTTGACGCCGTCGGGCCGGCCCCTTTTTCGCGCCCTGTCCTTATCCACAACAAACCGGGGTCCCCGACAAAAGGGGGCTTGCAGGGCGAGTCGCCTTTTGGCAGGCTATGGTTGGTACCAGCGAGTGGTGCGGACTACTACATATCGGGGGATGCCCCTTATGTGGGTGTCATAAGGACGGTCCTTTCCACGCGACGGCCGAATGCCTTACCTGGCGATTGGGGGAGATGCGGCCATGCGGGCTTCCGCTCATATCAAGGAAACGCCGACCATCCATCCACTCGATGTGGTGGAGCGGGTCGTATCCGCCAATGACTGGATGTTCGACCGGCGCAGCGATCAAGAGATGGCCGCCCAGGTCCCCGGTCATTGGTGCGACTACAGCCTCTATTTCGCCTGGAACGAAGAGGTCGGCGCGCTGCATTTCACATGTGCATTCGACATGCGGGTGCCTGCCGAGAAGAAGGCCGGGATCGGCCAACTGCTGTGCCTGGTCAACGAGCGCATGTGGCTCGGCCATTTTGGAATGTGGGAAGAAGAGGGACTGCCCATGTATCGCCATGCCCTGCCGTTGCGGGGCACCGGCGGGCCGACTCCCGAGCAGCTGGAAGACCTCCTGGACACGGCGGTAGCCGAATGCGAGCGCTTCTATCCGGCCTTCCAGTTCCTCATCTGGGGGGGCAAGTCGCCGCAGGACGCGCTCGCCGCCGCCATGGTGGAAACGATCGGCGAGGCCTGAAGCCCGATGGCCTCCTCTCTCATCCTGGTCGGTTGCGGAAAGATGGGCGGCGCCCTCCTCGAAGGCTGGCTGGAACGCGGCGTCGCTCCGGCCGACATCGTCGTGGTCGAACCCCATTCCCAGGCGGCCGTCCCGGCTGCACGCCATGGGGTGACGGTGGTTGCGGCCGCCGACGCCCTGCCGGGGAACGGGCGGCCCGACGTCGTAGTCTTCGCCGTCAAGCCGCAGATGACGGACGACGTGGTTCCCGGCTATGCGCGTTTCGCCGACAGGGGGGCGGTTTTCCTGTCGATCGCTGCGGGAAAGACCATCGGCTACTTCCAGCGCCATCTAGGGGCCGACGCCGCCATCATCAGGGCCATGCCCAACACGCCGGCGGCGGTGCGTCGCGGCATGACGGTGGCCTGCGCCAGCCGATCGGTCGCCGAGGCCCAGCGCCAGTTGTGCGATGATCTTTTGGGCGCGGTCGGCGAGGTCGCCTGGATCGATGACGAGGCGCATCTGGATGCGGTGACGGCTCTTTCCGGCGGCGGGCCGGCCTATGTCTTTCTGCTGGTCGAAGGCTTGGCGCAGGCCGGCATCGAGGCCGGGTTGCCGGCCGATCTGGCGGCGCGCCTGGCTCGTGTCACCGTCGCGGGGTCGGGCGAACTGCTGGCTCGCTCGTCGGAGCCGCCGGCTGTTTTGCGCCGCAACGTGACAAGCCCGGGCGGCACCACCGCCGAGGCGCTCAAGGTGTTGATGGGGGCCGACGGCTGGCAGCCGCTGCTGAACAGGGCCATCTTGGCCGCCGCCCGCCGCTCGCGCGACCTTGCCGGATAAGGGCGGCTTGCCGCCGCCGCCCCGGCGACCTACCATTATGATTGGGGAATGTGGCGCGGCGGACCGCACGCCGCGGAGGACAAGGAGGTGGCACATGGCACGCCAACCGGCTGACCATCCCCACACACCAAGGGACGGCGACGCCGGCGATCCGGGCGGGCGGATCATCGATGCCGCGCTGGAGCTGGCCGCCGTCGAAGGCTGGAGCGGCCTTTCCCTGGCGCGCATCGCCGAGGCCGCCGGGCTGACGCTGGCCGAACTGCATGCGACGTTTCCATCCAAGGGCTGCCTGCTCGACGCCTTTATCCGGCGGATCGACCGCCAAGTGCTGGCGGGCGGTCCCACCGATGCCGCCGATGCCGCGCGCGATCGTCTGTTCGAGGTGCTGATGCGGCGCTTCGACGCCCTGGCCCCGTGCAAGGCAGCGGTGGCGGCGATCCTCAGGGACGTCGTCGATCCGACGGTCGGTCTCATTGGGGTGCCGGCCGTGGCCCGCTCGATGGCCTGGACGCTGGAAGCGGCGGGACTTTCCTCGGCGGGGCTGGCCGATCTTCACCGTCCAGCGCGCGTCCACGTCCTTCTGTGCCGCTTTCGCCGGCGTCTCGGGCCAGATCTCGGCCGCCGACTTGCCCGCCTTGATCGCC
>JAVEYE010000194.1:0-7382 GCA_034003665.1 Rhodospirillales bacterium
CCTCCATCGACGACGTGCTGGCGCTGGCCCACCCGGTGCTACGCCACCGCATGGCGCTGACCTTCGCGGCGCGGGCCGAAGGAGTCGCCGTCGGCGACGTCATCGACCTGCTCAACGCCAGCATCGCATGAAAGGACAGGCCGCGGCGATGGCCGAAGCGCGGACCAGACTGCACCACCGGGCCGAGTCGCTGGCCGCCTCGCTGCCGCCTTTGCTGGTGGCGGCGGAACGGGTCGCCGCCACGGTGTCACAAGGCGTCCACGGGCGGCGCCGGATCGGCCAGGGCGAGACATTCTGGCAGTTCCGCCGCTATCAGGCCGGCGACTCGGCCAGCCGCATCGATTGGCGCCAGTCCGCCAAGTCGCAGCCCGTCTACATCCGCGAAAACGAATGGGAAGCCGCCCAAAGCGTCTGGCTTTGGCGCGACGGATCGCCGTCGATGGCCTACCGGTCGAACGAGGACTTGCCCCTCAAAGGCGGGCGGGCCGATCTGTTGACCCTGGCGCTCGCCTCGCTTCTGGTGCGGGGGGGCGAGCACATCGCGCTGATCGGCTGCGGCGTCGCCCCGGCCGCCGGACGCGCCGCCCTGCTGCGCATCGCCGACACCATCGAGTTCGGCCGCATCGCAGCAACCAGCCTTCCCGCCGCCGAGCCGCTGCCGCGCCATGCAAGGCTCGTCATGGTCGGCGACTTCCTGGTGCCGCTTTCCGTCCTGCACGCCACCCTCGCCGCCTTTTCGGCGCGCGGCGTAAAGGGTCACCTGTTGCAGGTCCTCGATCCCGCCGAGGAAACCTTTCCCTTCGCCGGGCGCATCCAGTTCGAGGGACCGGAAGACGAAGGCCGACTTCTGATCGGCCGCGCCGAATCGGTGCGCGAGGCCTACCGCGAGGCGATGGCCGCCCATCAGCAGGGCCTGGCCGCGCTCGCCCGCCAGTGCGGCTGGACGCTGGCCACGCATCGCACCGACCGGCCGGCGGAAACGCCCCTGCTGGCCCTCTTCCTCGCCCTCTCGCAAAGCCTGGAAGCCTGACATGTGGACCGTCGGTTCCCTTGCCTTCGCGGCCCCCTGGGCCCTGGCGGCCCTGCTCGCGCTGCCGGCCCTTTGGTGGCTCTTGCGGATCACGCCGCCCACCCCGTTGCGGGTGCGCTTTCCACCGCTGCGCCTTCTGCTGGGCCTGACCGCCCGCGAAGAGACCGCCGCCAAATCGCCGCCCTGGCTCATCCTCCTGCGGATCGCGCTGGCGGTCGTGGTGATCGTCGGGCTGTCGGACCCGATCCTCAATGCGGCCCGCGGTCTGGCCGGCCAGGGCCCGGTCGTCATCGTCATCGACGACGGCTGGGCGGCGGCCCGCGACTGGGCCGGGCGACAGGCGGCGATGGCCGGCCTGCTCGACACGGCGGCGCGCGAGGGCCGGCCCGTTCTGCTGACCGGCACGGCGCCGACCGGCGACGCCTTGCCCGACCTTCAGGTAACGCGGGCCGAGGAAGCCCGCTCGCGCGCCCTCGCGCTGGAGCCGAAGCCGTGGGCCGGCGACCGCGCCGCCACCCTCGAGCGCCTGACCGCGGCAATGGAGCGGACCGGCCGGCCGGCCGGCGAGGTGGTGTGGCTGAGCGACGGCCTCGCCGAGGGCGACACCAAGGCCTGGCTGAACGGCCTTGAACGTTTGGGTCCGGTGCGCCTGGTGCGCGACGAACCCGGACGTCCGGCGATGATCCTGCGACCGCCAAGCGCCGAGCGCGACGCGCTCCGGCTGACGGCCCTGCGCGACAGCCCGGCCGGCACCCTGGACGCATGGATCCGGGCCCACGACGCCGACGGCCGGCTCCTCGCCCGCCAACCCCTGCGTTTTGCCGACGGCGAAAGCGAAACCGAGGCGACGCTCGACCTGCCGGCCGAGATGCGTAACCGGCTGACCCGCCTTGACATCGAGGACCAGGGAACGGCCGGCGCCGTGATCCTGCTCGATGAGCGCTGGCGGCGGCGTCCGGTCGGTTTGGCGACGGGTCCCCAACGGTCCGAAACGCAACCCCTGTTGAGCGAGTTTTATTACATCAACCGGGCGCTGGAGCCGTTCACCGAGGTGCGGCGGGGCGCCGTCGCCGATCTCCTGGGGCGTTCGCTGGCGGTTCTCGTGTTGGCCGATTCGAGCCCCCTGTCGACGGCGGAGCGCGACGCCGTCGTTCGCTGGATCGAGGACGGCGGAGTCGCCCTTCGATTCGCAGGGCCACGCCTGGCCGACGATGCCGAGAGCGAAGATCCCCTGGTGCCGGTGGCCCTGCGTCAGGGCGGCCGCACCCTGGGCGGCGCCATGTCGTGGGCGCGGCCGGCCCGCCTCGCCCCGTTCGCCGCGGCCAGCCCGTTCGCCGGCTTGGCGATGCCGAGCGACGTCACGGTGTCGCGCCAGGTACTGGCCAGTCCGGCGCTCGACCTTGCCGACAAGACCTGGGCGACGCTGGCCGACGGCACCCCGCTGATCACCGCCGAACGGCGCGGCAAGGGGTGGCTGGCGCTGGTCCATACCAGTTCCAACACCAGTTGGTCGAACCTGCCGCTGTCAGGGCTTTTCGTTGAAATGCTGCGTCGCATCGTCGACCTCGGCCACGGAGCGGTGGCGCAGCCGGGCGGGCCGCCGCTGCCGCCGCTAGAATCCCTCGACGGGTTCGGACGGCTGGGCACGCCGCCGGCCGGGGCGATCGGGCTTGCCGCGGACGGTTTCGATGACGCGGCGCTCGGCCCCAGGCATCCGCCCGGTTATTACGGCCAGCCCGACGCCCGGAGGGCGCTGAACCTGTCGGCCGGCTTGGCGGCGCCCCAGGCCCTGGCGGCGGCGATGGGCGGCGTCGACGCCGAAACCTACGGCCATGACCGCCAGGTGGCATTCCAACCCTGGCTGCTGGCCGCCGCCCTTCTGCTGGCCCTCGTCGACCTTGCCGCCAGCCTGATGCTGCGCGGCCTGTTGCGCGGCCGTCCGCGGGCCGCCCCCGCCGCCGTGGTGATGGCGCTGCTGCTGGCCACGGCGGCGCCGCCGGCGGCGCGGGCCCAGTCGCTGGACGGGATGGGCGGCGAGACCTTCGCAGAGGAGGCCAGCCTGTCGACGCGCCTCGCCTACGTGATGACCGGTGACGAGCGCATCGATTCAATCAGCCGCGCCGGCCTCATCGGCCTCAGCGTCATCGCCGGCCGGCGAACCGCCGTCGAACTGGAGGCGCCCGTCGGCGTCGATCTGGAGCGCGACGAGATCGTCTTCTTCCCCCTTCTCTATTGGCCGGTGACGGATTCCGTGGCCCCCTCGATCGACGTCGCGGTCAAGCTCCGGGCCTACATGGACGGCGGCGGCGTCATCCTGTTCGACACCCGCGATCCGGAGGGAGCCGTATCGGTCGGCGCGCTGCGCCGGCTGGCCGACAGCCTGCGGCTGCCGCCGCTGATTCCGGCGCCAGCCGACCACGTGCTGTCGCGCGCCTATTATCTGCTGCGCGACTATCCGGGGCGCTGGGCGGGCGGCGCCATTTGGGTGGAGCGGGCCGGCGAGCGCGTCAACGACGGGGTGTCGCCGGTGATCGTGGGCAGCAACGACTGGGCCGCCGCGTGGGCGATGGACCCCGAGCAGCGCCCCCTCTATCCGGCGGTGCCGGGCGGTGAGCGCCAACGCGAGATGGCCTATCGCTTCGGCATCAATCTGCTGATGTACGCGCTGACCGGCAACTACAAGGCCGACCAGGTGCACCTACCGGCAATCATCGAAAGGCTCGGGCTATGACCGGCGGCATCGCATGGGCCCCCCTGTTGCCCTGGCCTCTGATCGCCGCCCTGGGCGGCATCGGCGTCGCCCTGCTGGCGATCGGCGCGCTGCGACGAGGGCGCGGCCTGTTGTGGCGGATGATGGCGCTGGCCATCCTGGTGCTGGCGCTTTTCAACCCACGCTGGATCCACCAGAAGACCGAACCCCAGAAGGACGTCGCCGTCATTCTGGCCGACGTCTCGCCCAGCCAGGGAGTCGGCCCGCGCCGCGCCCAGACCGCGGCCGCAGTGGAGGCACTGAAGGCGGCGCTGGCCGGCATGGCCGATCTCGACG
This sequence comes from Rhodospirillales bacterium, assembly GCA_034003665.1. Lineage (GTDB taxonomy): Bacteria > Pseudomonadota > Alphaproteobacteria > Rhodospirillales > Shumkoniaceae > Shumkonia. The sequence goes on from JAVEYE010000194.1 coordinate 4,077, forward strand.
TCAGGATCGTGGAGGCGGGCGGCTACGGCCCGGGCGGCGGCGACGGCACCCGCCTGGTCGAGGCGCTGGAGACGGCCGTGGCCAACATTCCGGCCGGCCGTTTTGCCGGTGCGCTGCTGATCACCGACGGCCAGGTCCACGACGCCCCAATGGCCAAGACATCCCCCTTCGGCCAAGCCCCCATCCACCTGCTGCTGACCGGCCGACCGGGCGAACGCGACCGGCGCATCGTCATCGACCAGGTACCGGGGTATGGGCTGGTCGGCAAGGAAGTCACCCTGTCCTACAGGGTCGAGGACCGCGAGGCCGACGGCCAAGGGCGTGGCGCGGCGGAAACCGTGCCGGTCACCGTGCGGGTCGACGGCAAGGAGGTGGCCCGGGAAACCGCGCCAGTCGGCACCCGCCAGCGGTTGGCCCTGACGCTGGAACACGCCGGCCCGACCGTCATCGAACTGGAGGCCGGGCCGCTGGCCGACGAACTGTCGCCGCTGAACAACCGCGCCGCCGTCGCCGTCAACGGGGTGCGCGACCGCCTGCGGGTGCTGCTGGTCTCGGGCCAGCCCCATCCCGGAGAGCGGACCTGGCGCAACCTTCTGAAGTCCGACCCCGCCGTCGACCTCGTCCATTTCACCATCCTGCGGCCTCCCGAAAAGGACGATTTCACGCCGCTGCGCGAACTCGCCCTCATCGCCTTCCCGGTCCAGGAGTTGTTCGAGGCGAGGCTTCGGGAATTCGACCTCATCGTCTTCGACCGCTATCTGGTTCGCCACGTGCTGCCGCCGGCCTACTTCCAGAACATCGTGGAGTACGTGCGCGAAGGCGGAGCGCTCCTGGTCGCCGCGGGACCGGAATTCGCCGGGCCGCAAAGCCTCGGGGACACCGCGCTTGCGGACATCCTGCCGGCCCGCGCCAGCGGACGGGTGGTGGTGGCGCCCTATCGGCCGACGGTCACCGAGGTCGGCCAGCGCCATCCGGTGACCTCGGCGATCGAGCCGGCCGCAAACGCCCGGCCATGGGGCCGATGGTTCCGCCAGATCGAGGGAACGCAGCAATCGGGCGCGCCGTTGCTGTCCGGTCCGGACGGGCTGCCGCTGCTCATCCTCGATCACGTCGGCGAGGGCCGGGTCGCCCAGTTCATGACCGATCACACCTGGCTGTGGGCCCGCGGCTACGATGGCGGTGGTCCGCACGCCGAGCTGCTGCGCCGGCTGGCCCACTGGCTGATGAAGGAACCGGAACTGGAGGAGGAGGCGTTGCGAGCCGAGGCCCGGGCCGGCACCCTGACGGTCGAACGTCGCAGCCTGGATCCCGCGCCCGCCACCGTCACCGTCACCGCACCGTCGGGCGCAAGCAGCACGCTTACCCTGACCCCGCAGAAGGACGGCCGCGCCAGCGCCACGCTGCCGGCCGACGAGCCCGGCCTCTATCGAGCCGAGGGCGGCGAGCGGGCGACGTTCGCCGCGGTGGGCGCGCTCAACGCCCCGGAACTGGCCGATCTCCGGGCAACGCCCGAGCCCCTGCGCCCGTTGGTCGAGGCCAGCGGCGGCGCCATCCGCTGGCTCGCCGACGGGGTGCCGGCCATCCGCCGCACCCTGCCGGAGCGCGCCGCCGCCGGGCGCGGCTGGATCGGGCTTACCCAGAACGGCGCCGAGGTGGTCGTCGGCATCAACCAGGTGGCCCTGCTGCCGTGGTGGCTGACGCTGACGCTCGCCCTGGGCGCGCTGGCCGCCGCCTGGTGGCGGGAAGGGCGCTGATCAGGATGGAGCGGCGGCGCCCAGGGAGGCGATCTCCGGGGCGCTCAGTTGCACCTGGTTGCGGCCCCGGTTTTTGGCCTTGTAAAGGGCGGCATCGGCCGCATCCAGCAAGTTGTTGAAATCAACCCCGTTGCCTGGCTTCAAACAGGCGATGCCGATGCTGACCGAGAGGCCCATCGGGTCGTCGGTTTCTCCGAGGACCGAGAAGTCCTGCACCGCCGTGCGGAGCCGCTCGGCGATCTCCAGGGCATGCGATTGCGGCGTGTTGGGCAGAACGATGACAAACTCCTCGCCGCCGAACCGGGCCGCCAGATCGGTCTGGCGGATCTCGTTTCGGCAAAGATCGGCGACCGTCCTCAAGGCCGTGTCGCCGACGGCATGACCAAACGTGTCGTTCACCCGCTTGAAGTGATCGAGGTCGATCATCAGGACGGCCAGCGGCTCTCCACGGCAACGCGCCAGATGGATGGCGGATGCGCCCCTCTCCAGCAACATTCGGCGATTGGCGAGGCCGGTCAGGGCATCGGTCTGGGCTTCCTGCCGGAAGTGTTGTTCGCGTTCCTGCGCCAACGCATACAGGTGGGCGTGCTTGATCACCAGTTGATCGTGCTCCGCGGCCGTAAGCGGCTTCTTGTCGACGACTTCGTACTGGGATTCGGTGACGCCGCTCGCGGAGTCGAACTTCTTGCTGTGCAACACCATCGTCTTGCCGTGCTTGTCGGCCAGATAGTAGAGGCTGAGATTGAGGGGGCAGGAAAGGAACGGGTTGGCCGCGAACTTCAGCAATTCTTCGTAGGCGCAGATGCCGTACAGGTTGTTCCAGACGTAGTTGCTGCCCTTGTCGGCCGGGCGCACCTCGACGCTTTCGGCGAAACCGTTTTGAACGAACAGATCGGTCAGTCTCTTCAGATCGTCGAGGTTGCCCGATTCTTCGAAGTTCAATCCACGCGCATTCAGGTACTCGATGAGTTCCCGCCCGACCTCGCGCATGATCTCGCCCTGCAGGAATCCGTCGTACTTGGCCAACGTCTTGCCGAAGGCGACGAGGATCCCTTCGTAAAGCGCCTGTTGGAAATCACGCATCGCAGTCCCCAGATGAAATTCGAACACTATGCTTTTTAGACTAGGGCATCCAGGTAACCGCGTGATTACACTTCATGAGAAAATTGTTTCAGATTGTTATTTTTTGTTACAATTCACCACATAACAGAGAGGTACAAACAATTTTATTCAATAATTGGCTGTTTTATCTAAAATTGTCCGGTTCCAATTCACGCGCACGATCTTCCTTTCGTCAGCATCCCGCATGAAGAAGCAATCGCTTCGAGCCTTTCTTCCCAAACCGCAGCGCTTGGCGGAAGCCTGCCCGTCGTAAAGAAACCCCCGCCGCAGACGCGGCGGGGGTTTGGTCGCGAAGCTCGGTTCGGTCAGGCGGCCCGCACGTTGGTCAGGAACTTCTCGACCTCGGCGCGAAGTTTCTCGGACTGCTGGGACAACTCGCCCGCCGCCCGGTTGATCTGTCCCGCCGCCGCGCCGGTTTCGTTGGCGGCCT
>JAVEYE010000195.1:0-5696 GCA_034003665.1 Rhodospirillales bacterium
CGGCGTCTCCGTTGCGGAAACCGTGATCCCGCAACAGCAGCACGGCGTCCGGAACGGCGGCCAGGATTTGGGCCCAGGCCTCCACTGTCGGGACATTGAGTTCCGCCAGTGTCGCATCGGCCGCGAAGACGGGACCGTGCGCGTCCTTCCCCGCGGGGACGGGGGCCGGCGAGGTCGGCGGAACCGACGCGATCACGGCGCCGCCACCGTCCAGGCGACAAAGTCTCTCGCCGGCGACGGGGGACGGCCCATCGACCGGATCAAGGAAGGCGTCGGTCAAAAGAACGTCGACGTTTTCGGGCGCCATTCCATAGAAAAGAGGCGACCACACCGCCTGCACCGGCGCCATTCGGGCGCCCAAGGCCCGGAGCAGCGTCGGAGACGTAAAGCCGCTGACATCGACCAGAACATCGACATCTTCCGCACGCACCATGGAGGCAAAGGTCAACGGGTCGGCCTCCCTGGTGTCACCCCAGGCTTCAAAACATTTCTGGAAAACGATGTTGGATGGATCCGAAAGCCGGCCGGCGCCGAAACCCACCACACGGAAACGCTGGGCATCGTGTCTGGCCAGAATTTCCGTCAAGAAGGGGATCGAATGAGAGCGGCCTGCCATGCCGATCACATAGCCCACCGTCAGACGGCGCGGCGAGCCCGCGCTTCGCCGGGGCGGCAGGACGTCGGATGACACACCGAAATCGCGCGCCCAGCGCTGGATTTCGTCGGCGATGGTTTGTGGTTCGGTTGCGGGGTCAGCCAGCAGATCATCAATTGCCGCGGCGCGGACGGCCGGATTGCCGGCGCCCGTCGTCATGGCGGACCGATGCACGGCCTGCGCCACGGCAAACTGTCCGACAGCCGACAGCGCGGTACCCAGCAAGCTGGCCACCTTGGCGTCGGACGGAACGACGTGGCGCGCCGCCCGCAAATGTTCCACCGCCGCCATGTAAAGGCCTTGAACCATAAGGGCGTTGGCCAGACCGCCGTGGGCCTCGGCGTCTTTCGGATGAAAGGTCAGATGCTGCCTGAACCAATGCTCCGCATCACCCCAATTCCCGGATGACAACGACCGCAAGGCCTCCTGGAAAAAGGGCCTGCTGCGGGCCTCGAAAAACGCCTCCGTAAACGTTGGCAGAGATTTCGGCAGCCAACCGCCCAGCCTCGGCGACGAAGTGCCGACGGATGCCATCTTGGCGAAGAAGCTGGCGCTGCTGAGATCGCCCGCCATGCCGTGGAGAGTGGCCAACAGATCGCAGTATTCCATCACCCCGGGCTTCGAATCGTAAGCCTGCTTGGCGTGGGCCACGGCGCCGGCAAAATCGTTGCGCATGAAGAAGGCCAGCGCAACCAGAAACAGCAAGTCGCCGCAGCCCTCGCCTTCTTCGAGAAGAGCTGCGCCTTCCTCGCGGATCGTTTCCCATTCGCCCTTTTCGATGAGTTCGTCAACGCGCCCGAAAAAACGCTCTTTGGGCGATGCCGTTTTCTTCTTCACGTCCGGGACTCCCGCGTTCAAGCCGAGGTGTTGGTGGTTTCGCGTACCGTTTCGGCTTCGCCCGCCGCACGCGTCGGCTCCGCGGCATAAAGCCCGCCGGCCAGTTCCCGGTTGATCGAGATCAGGACATCGAGCTTCCTCGCTTCCGGAGCCCCGATGAAGCCGACCGTGTGCTTGTCAATGAAGTTGGCCAACGACAGCACGTTCTGGCGGATGTCGGCAGGAACGGGACAATCGACGGACAACAGCTCGGATTGGATGATGGTCCACAATTGCCAATTCAGGCGGGCCGCCGCCAGCATGGCCTCGATGTCGTTATTCTGTTGAGCGGCCTTCATCTTGAGGGCCGCCTGCGTCAGGGCCCACGCTTCCGTCACCCGGGGATTCCCCTCCAGCGGCGGCACGTTGTACTTGTTGACCAATTGTTCCATGGACATAAGCCAATACCCGCTTTTCGTGGGCGATCAAATCCTGCGCCGACTTGAGGGCCTGGTAGAACTTGCCCTCGTTCACCAAGCCGCGGATCCCCTCGCAGATCGGCTTCGAACTGGGCGCCGCAGCACAGTAACTACCAACAAGTTCGTTAAAATTCTGTAAATGCTTTTCTCGCTCAGTCGGAAATAAATACAAACATTGAACTGAATAATAAACGCGGCTTGCCGGAGTTTTTGCGTCCTCGAATGTTAATATATCCGTATCCCGCATAATCGCAGCGTCATTCTTGACCAGAAGAGAAGCCGTATGTGCGCCGGCATTTTCAAGCACAGCTCCGTTTATGATGATCTTCTGGCCCTTTCTGAGCTGTATCTTGAGCGGCATTTACACAGCACCCCTATTCGCTAGGTTTAAAAAATAACCGAGGAGGCACAAGGCCTCCCCGGCTATTTGTTCGCCGAACGGCGAAACCCTTACCTGAAGAGGCCGAGGATACCCTGTTCGGCCTGGCCGGCGAAGGCCAGCGACTGGATACCCAACTGCTGGCGGGTCTGCAATGCCAGCAGGTTGGCGCCTTCCTCGTTGAGGTCGGCCAGGGTCAGCTTGCCGGCGCCCTGTTCGAGAACGTCGACGTACTGCGAGGTGAAGTCCAGACGGACGTTCAGAATGGCGACGTTGCCGGCCAGCGTCGAGGCCTTCGAACGAAGCTCACTGATGGTCTTGTCCAGACGGTTGATCGCCAGATCTGCGTGCTTGTTGAAGCTAGCCAGGTCGGCCGCCGCCGTGAACTCGTAAGTGCTCAACGTCGTGAGGAAGCCGAGTTGGCTCGCGATCTTCGACTCGCTCGCGATGTCGAGCGCATCGCCAGCCGAGTCGAGGAAGAACGCGCTGGCGTTCAGGTTGTTACCCTTGATCTCGAGTTTGGCGTCGGCCTTTTCGCTGAAACGCACGTTCAGGCTGGAGGCCGTCGAGTTCAACAGGTTCAAGCCCTGATAGGTGGCGTCGTTGACCAGCTTCTGGATCTGGCCGGCGAGTTCGCCCAACTGCTTGGCAGACGAAGCGCGCTGGCTCTTGTCACCACTGCGGGCGCCGTCGATAACACCCTTCATCTGGCCGACGAGGTCTTCGATCGCATCGGTCGCCTTGAGGGCGGTGGTCAGAGCGCTGACGCCCTGATCGATGCCGTCCTTGCGCGCCGCCAAGTCGGTGGCGCGGTCGCTGAGCGACTTGGCCTGGAAGTACTTGACCGCATCATCGACCGGGCTGGCAATGGCAAGACCGGTGGACAGACGACCCTGGGTACGGTTGATGAGACTGGTGGTTTCTTGGAGCGACAGCAGGTTGGCACGTACTGCCGAAGACAGACTGATATCAGCCACAGTAGATCTCCCTTTCTAGAAGGATCAAGTTAAGTACGTGATTCTCACGCACGTGGGGATACTAGCACACTCACGGTCCCTTGCCTACTCCCTGGAACGTGCCCCTGGAAACCGACAATGGACGACCCGGATATGAAGTCCGGCACCAAAGTCCAAGCAAATACCGTGCCACCGCAGGCATTCCGGGATTCCGAGCATCCGCGGCCGCCCTTTTCCTCCGTCAGGCGGCAGATTTTGCCGAGGCGGCAAATATTGCCGCTTGCACGGCAGTTTTTTCCGGCTCGGTAAGACCGCACGAGGACGGAAGGCTGACGGCTCTCGCGTAAAGGTCCTCCGCCACCTCGCCGCCGATGGCCCGGGCGCCGCGATGGGCTTCGCTCAGGTGCATGGGCTGCCACAACGGCCGCGTCCCGATGCCGCGTTCGGCGAGGAAGGCCACCAGCTGACGGGAATCACGGCCGAAGGAGGCCGGATCGACCAATACGGTCGACAGCCAGAACACGGCGCCCGCCCAGGTCGCCTGCGGCATGAAACTGAGCCCCTGCACCTCGGCGCACAGGGCGCGGTAAAAGTCGGCGATGCGCCGCTTGGCGGCAAGGCGAGCCTCGATGGCCTCCATCTGCGCGCAGCCGACGGCTGCCTGCACGTTGGTCAGGCGATAGTTGAAGGCGACCTCGTCGTGCACGGACTCGACCGGGTGGCAATGGGCCTGCGTCGTCAGGTGACGAACCCGCTCCGCCCAATCGGGGCGGGAGGTGACCACCATGCCGCCGCCGCCGCAGGTGATCAGCTTGTTCCCGTTGAAACTGAGCGCGGCGATGTCGCCCAGTGCGCCCACCCTCCGCCCCTTATAGGTGGCGCCCAGCGATTCAGTGGCGTCCTCGACGACCGGCAGATCGAATTCGCGCGCGACCTCGATGATGGGATCCATGTCGGCGGGGTGGCCGAGGATGTGCACGGGCAGCAGGGCGGCGATACGCCGGCCGGTCTGGCTGTCGCGCAACTCGCCGTCGGCCGGCCTGCAGTCCCGGCGCAGATAGTTGGCCAGGCGACCGGCATCGATTTGCCAGGTGGCGGGATCGACGTCGACGAAGACCGGCCAAGCCCCGGCGTGGCGGATGGCGTTGGCCGTCGCCACGAAGGTCACGGTGGAGGTGACCACCGCGTCGCCGGGCCTGACGCCGGCGGCCAGCATCGCCAGATGAAGGGCCGCGGTTCCGTTGACCGTGGCCACCGCGTGAGCGGTCCCCACATAGTCGGCCAGCATCTTCTCAAAACGCGTCACGAACGGCCCAGCCGAAGACACCCAGTTGGTGTCGACGCATTCCTGCAAGTACGGACCTTCGGTCCCGGTCATCCACGGAACGCAGAGCGGAATCGACAAGGACGGCCCATTAGAGGACATAGACGCCTCCCCGGAATTGGGCGAGATGATCGCCGATCCAAGAAATGGTTTTGGCAAGTCCGGCACCCAGCGTCACCTGCGGGGTCCAGCCGAGAACCTCGGCGGCCAGACGATTGTCGGAGAGCAGGCGCTCCACCTCGCTGCCGGCCGGCCGCAGGCGGGCCGCCTCCACCTCGCAGTCGATCTTGCGGCCGAGCAACTCGCCGACCAGGTCGACCAGTCCGCCGATGCTGATTTCCTGTCCGGTGCCCAGATTGATGGTTCGACCCTCGATGTCCGGGACAGATCCCCCCTTCAGGAACCCCTCGACGGTATCGCTGACGTAGGTCAGATCGCGGGTCGGATGCAGGTTTCCCAGCCGCACCGTCTCGCCACGCAGGGCCTGCGAGATGATGGTGGGGATGACGGCGCGGGCCGATTGACGCGGCCCGAAGGTGTTGAAGGGGCGGACGGTGACCACCGGCAGGCCGAACGACAGGTGGAATGCCTCCGCCAGCTTGTCGGCCGCGATCTTGCTGGCCGAATAGGGCGACTGGCCCTGCAGGGGATGAGCCTCGTCGATGGGAACGACGCGGGCGGTGCCGTAGACCTCGCTGGTCGAGGTGTGGACGACCCGGGGCGTGCAAAGTTCGCGGGCCGCCTGCAGAACATTGAGCGTGCCCTCGGCGTTCGTGCGCAGGTAGGAACGCGGGGCGTGGTACGAATAGGGGATGGCGATGAGGGCGGCCAGATGGAAAATGACCTCCTGCCCCTCGGCCGCCCGGCGGACGAACTCGGCGTCCGTCACGTCGCCGGCAACCACCTCCATGGAGTCGCGGACGGCCGAGTCGTCGAGCCACCCCCATCGGCCGAACGAATTGTACCACACGAAGGCGCGCACCTCGGCCCCCTCGGCCACCAACCGCTCCGCCAGGTGGCTGCCGATAAAGCCGTCGGCGCCGGTGACCAGTACCTTTTTTCCTTGCCAGTTCATCGCCTCAGCTTT
>JAVEYE010000195.1:5796-7366 GCA_034003665.1 Rhodospirillales bacterium
AAGCTGGTCACCGTACCGCCGCCGTCGAGCCGAAGCTGGATTAGATCGGTCATGTCGAACCGCCGGTCGGTCGGGATGAGGTCGAGCATGGCCGGTTCCAGCAGATAGATGCCGGCATTGATGAACAGCGAATAGGACGGCTTCTCGACCAGTTGGCGTACCGCCGTGTCCTCCACCTCCAGAACACCGAAGGGAACCTTGACCTCGTAGCGGCGCACCCCGACGGTGATGTCGGAGTGCTGCTCGCGGTGGAAATGGTGCATGGCCCGGAAATCGACGGCGGTCAGGATGTCGCCGTTGATGACCAGCAGCGGCTCCTTGCCGCCCCGAAGCGCGGCCAAGGCGCCGGCGGTGCCGAGCGGCGTTTCCTCGTGGGCGTAACGGACGTCGATACCGAATTCGCTGCCGTCGCCCAGATGCCGGCGAATCTTCTCGGCGTGGAAATGGGTGGTGACGCTGACGTTGCGGACCCCGGCCTGACGAAGCTGATCGACGATATGATCGATCACCGGCTTGTGGCCGACCTCCAGCAGCGGCTTGGGCGTATCCTCAGTCAGCGGCCGCATCCTGGACCCGAAGCCGCCCGCCATGACGACCGCGTGGAGCGGCGCATCGACCGGCTTCGACAAATGCTCGAGCAGGGCCAGCCCAACCACGCGACCGTCGCCATCGACCAGCGGCATGTGGCGGACCAGGCGGACCGTCATCAGGCGCACCAGATCGGCCTCGGCCAGATCGACCGGCGCCGTCAGCGGCTTTTTCCACACCCGACCGGGCTTGTGGCCAAGGAAATCGCCGACCGGCGTGGTGGTGACGTCGCGGTTGTCCAGGATGGCCCGGCGAATGTCGCCGTCGGTGACGATGCCGACAAGGCGCCGATCATCGTCGAGGACCAGGACGACGCCCTCGCCGTTGCGTTCGATGAACGCCAGCGCATCGCGCATCGGTGCGTCGGGCCGCACCGAGAAGCGGGCGAGCACGGCATCCAGCGGCTGAATTGGCATCCCACTCATGACGTCCCGCTGCTTCCCGCCCGACCGGCGCGACCCCGCCGGCCGCGCGTCCGCGACAAGTAGTGAATCTCCAGGGCGGACCCGTCAAGAGGGATGTCGCCATCAGGCCGATCGCGGTTCCGGATGAACGGGCTTGGCAGCCGCGGGAGTCGCGCCTCGGCCAAGCGGCCCCGGTCAGTCGAATTCCGGGGCCTTGAGCCCGCTCGCCTCCACTTGTTCGACCAATGCCGCCTTGAGGCGATCGAGTCCGGCAGCGTCGGCCGCCTCGCAGCGGGCGACCAGCACGTCCTGGGTGTTCGAGGCCCGCAACAGCCACCAACCATCGTCCGACTGCACGCGCACGCCGTCGATGTCATGCACCGTGATGCCGCTTTTGGCGGCCAACCGGCCCTTCACTTCGTCGATGACGGCGAACTTCCGCGTCTCCGGGCAGGGGAAACGCATTTCCGGCGTATTCACGGTCTGCGGCAGGCGATCGCGCATGGCGGCGACGTCGATATCGGCCCGCCCGGCGATCGACAGCATGCGCAGCGCCGCATAGAGGGCGTCGTCGTAGC
>JAVEYE010000196.1:0-7343 GCA_034003665.1 Rhodospirillales bacterium
CCTGATCGCTGATCAGTTCCTGGGCCTCGGCGTCATAGCGCAGCGGACCCTTGGTCAACGGGCAGACCAGAATCTCGAGCAATTTGGAGTCGACCTTTCTTTCGTTCATGGAACCCTTCACGCCGAGTCTGAGAACGATCAATGCCGGAGCTTGGATGTCTCCTCATCGCCCGCCCGCGCCATGATTTCAAGCAGATTCAACAGGAATTCGCCCCGTTCGGCCAGGCCCGGGCATTCGAGCAGGGCCTGCTTCTCGGTCGGCTCCAGCGGCGAGACCATGGCCAGCGCGCTGACCAGGGCATCGTCGGGGACCGCCTCCAGGGCCGGCCAGTCGGCCTCCATGCCGCTCTTCGCGAAGAAGGCGCGCACCGTCTTCAGCAGGCGGTCGCGCCCGGCCACCTTGCCGGTCTCCTCGCCGAGGTCGCCCGCGAACGGACGGTAGTCGGCGGCGACCCGGCGGTAGCCGCGCGTCATCTCGACCTCGCGGACGACCGCGAACCGGCTGATCCCGGTCAGCGTGATCAGGTAGCGCCCGTCCGCCGTCTCGGAAAACGAGGTGATGCGGCCGGCGCAGCCGATGCCATAGAGCAGGGCGTCGTCGGGGACGGGGTGGTCGACGGCGGCGCGCGGCTGGATCATGCCGATGGTGCGCGGACCGGCCAGCGCGTCCTCGAGCATGTTGAGGTAGCGCGGCTCGAAAATGTTGAGCGGCAGCTTGGCGCGCGGCAGCAGGAGCGCGCCGCCCAGCGGAAAGACGGGCAGCGTCTCGGGCAGGGACGGCCCGCCGGTGTCGGGGATGCCGGCCGTCATGAGAACAGGATGGACGACAGGCGGCGCCGCCCGGCCGCCGTCAGCGGATGGGCATGGCCGAGGGCGTCGAACAGCTTGACGAGCTGCTTGCGCCCGGCTTCCTCGTTCCAGGCGCGGTCGCGCCGGATCAGTTCGAGCAGCTCCTCGATGGCCGCCTCGGCCCGCCCGGCCCCGTAAAGCGCCATCGCCATGTCGAGGCGGGCCTGATGGTCGTCGGGATCGGCCTCGAGCCGCCGCCGGAAGGCGTCGAGGTCGCCGGCGCCACCGGCCTGTTCGGCCAGCTCGAGGGCGGAAACGGCGGCCGCCACCTCGCCGTCGGCGGCCAGCTCGGGCGGCAATTGGCCGACCGCCTGGCGGGCCTGCTTGAGGTCGCCGGTGGCGACCAGGCAGCGGATCATCCCGGCGACGGCGCCCGGATGGGTCGGGTCCTGCGCCAGGACCTGGGCGAAAATCTGGCTGGCGCCCGCCGGATCGCCGGCGTCGAGGGTCTCGCGGGCCATCTCGAGCGCCGCCTCGACGGGCGGCTTGGCGCCGCCGGTCAGCCGCTCGATGAAGCTCTTGATCTGGCTGTCCGGCACGGCGCCGGCGAACCCGTCCACCGGGCGGCCCTGGTGGAAGCCGAACACCGAGGGAACCGAGCGGACGTTCATCTGCATCGCCAGATCCTGGTTCTGGTCGACGTCGATCTTGACTAGGCGGACCAGCCCGCCGGCCTGGCGCACCGCCTTTTCGAGGGCCGGCCCCAGAGTCTTGCAGGGGCCGCACCACGGCGCCCAGAAATCGACGATGACCGGCACCTCCATCGACGCCTCGATGACGTCGGCGACGAAGGTGGCGGTGCTGCCGTCCTTGACGAGAGTCCCGTCGTCGCCGGCCGCCGTGGGCGCCGATGGCGGCGCGCTGGGATCAAGGATGAAGGCCATGGTCGTTTCCACTCCGTGTTTTCTTGCAACCCGCTATTAGATGGCCGCAACGGCGGGATCCCGCAAGCCCCGTCGGCGCGCCCGCCCGCCCCTACAGATCGACGATCAGCGGCTCGTGGCCGCCGGCCCGGATGAAGGCCAGCAGGCCGTCCGGCGCGATGGACGTGGTGGCGGCGTTGGTCAGCGGATGAAAGTTGAGCGGCCCCGCCGCCTCCATCATGGCCCGCTCCAGGGCGACGCCGACCGCCCGCCCGGCGTCGTTGATCAGCGCGAAGGGCGTCACCTCGCCGGGGCCGACGCCAAGCGCCTCGCGCAGCCGCTCGGGCTTGGCGAAGGACAGCCGGCCGCAATCCAGCCGGCCGCGCAGCGCCTTCAGGTCGAGCGGCGTGTCCTCGCGGGCCACCACCAGCCAGAGCCGGCCCCTGTGGTCGACGAGCAGCAGGTTCTTGCAGTGGAGGCCGGGAATGTCGCCGCGCAGCCTTTTCGCCTCCTCCACCGTGAACACCGGCGGATGGCGATGGGTGGCGGTCGCGATGCCCAGCTCGGCCAGGCGGGCGAACAGGTCGTCGGGGCGGGCGGGCATGGCGGGGACTCCTGTGCCGGGGCGGAAGACGGCCCGGTGCGAGGCTTAGCCGATTTGCCGGCGAAAGCAAAGTTGGGGCTTGCAAACGGGTCCTTTTTGCGTATGATCGCGCGCCCATGACGACCGGAGCGCGGGCGTAACTCAGCGGTAGAGTGCAACCTTGCCAAGGTTGAAGTCGGGAGTTCGAATCTCCTCGCCCGCTCCAGTCCTTTGCCAGAAACATCGACGTCATGCAAACAGGGTCGGCCACACGGTGCCGGCCTTTTGTCCATTGGGGACAGCGTGTCCCCTCGGCCGCGCCGACGGCCGGCCGAACCCCGGCTGAAAACCCCGAAACGCCGCCGTTTCCGCCGTGGACGTCGGGGCGATCCGGCGGCCGAATCCGCTTGCCGGGTCAAAGGCGGGCCGGTATCTATGATGAGAGGGGTGCGCATGGCGAAAGGGCGGTTTCCGGGAATCCTGAACAGGCTGTTCGGCGGCGGCCGGGCGAGCCACGGAAAGGCCGAGTCGGGGTCCGTCGGGCCGGTTCGCGACGTCGAGCAGGCCGAGGTCCTGCGCGAGGACGCCGGCCTGTTCGGCAAGGTCTACATCCTCAGCCTTGTCGAGTTCTACGAGGCCGTCGGCAGCCGCCACGGGCGGTTGGCCGAATCGCTGCGGGTCATCTGCGACACCGTCTTCGAGAACCGCACCGGTCCAGGCGACGGCTTCGCGCTGATCGGCGACGACCGCTACGTCTTCCGGTTTGGCGGCCTCGACGAGCGCGGGTCGCTGGCCAAGGCGGCCGCCATCATCGAGGAGATCGGCACCAAGCTGCTGGGCGAGCATTTCATCCGGTCCGGCCGCTTCAAGGCCATGCTCGCCGCGGTCGGCGTCGGCGATCTGATCGGCGAGGACGGCGACGTCGATCCGGCGCGGATCGACACCGCGATCGCCGCCGTCCGCGCGCTGCCGGAGCGGCCGGCGGCGCCGGAGGAACCGGCCTGGGTGCGCTTCAGCCACGCGGGGCTGGTCGACGGCGGGCGGTGGGCGGCGGTGCCGGGCGGGCCGGATGCCGCCGCGCGGTGGGCGGCTTTGGCCTACACGCCGAAGAAGCGGGACCTTCGCTGGGAAGCCATCGAGCCTCCGAGGAAGAAGGACGTCGAGCTGCGATGGGAGGAGCTGCGCCGCGACCGCCGGAAGGACGACGGCCGCCTCGCCTGGCAGACCCTGGTGCGCTCGAAAAAGGACTAGCCGGCCGCCGTCCGCGCCCGGCGGGCGGAACGTCATTGCGTCCCGGCGGGCTTGGGAATAGGCTCGGGAGCCTCGTCCCCAACCCTTTGGTGCACGGGTCGAAGACGTTCATGCGCATGGCCGACCGCACGAACCCGCAACGGCAGGCCGTCGACCGCTCGAACAGCGGCGCCGGCGACGTCCTTCGGCCGACATCAGAAATCAATCGCCGCGCGCTGCCCGGCCGTACGGCCGGCGTCCGCCTGCCGGACGCGGGGGTGGCGCGCCGACGGCCATGTCCCCCTGATACATAGAGGATCGTCCACATGTCTCGCGGTGCCGATGAACAAAAAACAGAGCTGATCAACGGACTGGTAGCCGAGGCGAAGGAACGTCTGGGCGCGACGGAGGGGGCTGCCGTCGGCGCCTTCATTCGCCGCTACTACGACCGCGTGCCGCCTTCCGACATCGCCGAACGCGGCCGGGCCAGCCTGTTTGGGGCGGCGCTGGCCCACTGGAAATTCGCCGCCCGGCGGGCCGGCGGCCAGGCCAAGGTCAGGGTGTACAACCCGACGCTGGAGGACCACGGCTGGAAGTCGGAACACACGGTGATCGAGATCGTCAACGACGACATGCCCTTCCTGGTCGACTCGGTGACCGGAGAGTTGAGGCGGCGCGACATCGGGGTTCTGCTGATCATCCACCCGATCCTGACGGTCAGGCGCAAGGGCGGCGTCCTCGGCGCGGTGCTCGAATCCGGCAAGACGGCGGCCGACGCCGTCGCCGAATCGTTCATGCATGTCGAAATCAGCCGCCAGGCCACGGCCACGCTGAAGGACATCCAGGCCGGCATCGAGGCCGTGCTGGGCGACGTGCGGATCGCGGTCGCCGATTGGCGCCCGATGCTGGACAAGGTGGCGGCGGCGGCCGACGAGCTCGATGGCCGGCCGGGTCCGCTGGCCGGCGAGGAGGCGGCGGAGGCGCGTGATTTCCTGCGCTGGATCCACGACCACAATTTCGCCCTGCTTGGCTATCGCGAATTCACCGTCACCGGCAGCGGCGCCGCGACGCGCCTCGCCATCGTGCCCGACTCCGGGCTCGGTATCCTGCGCGACCCCGCCTTCCGGGTGTTCGACGAGTTCGCCGACCTTGAGGCGCTGCGGCCCGAGATCCGCGCCTTCGTCAGCCGGCCGCAGGCCCTCGTCATCAACAAGACCGACCGGGTTTCCACGGTGCATCGGCCGGTGTTCATGGATTCGATCACGGTCCGCCGCTTCGGCCCGAAGGGCAAGGTGACCGGCCAGCACCTGTTCGTCGGCCTGTTCTCGGCGGCCGCCTACAACCGCAGCCCGCGCTCCATTCCGCTGCTGCGCCACAAGATCCAGCGGGTGATCGAGCGGGCCGACCTGCCGCCGGCCAGTCACGACGGCAAGGCGCTCCTCAATATCCTGGAGACCTTTCCGCGCGACGAGCTGTTCCAGGTCACCGAGGACCACCTGTTCGCCACCAGCCTGGGCGTGCTCAACCTGCAGGAACGCCAGCGGGTGGCGCTGTTCCTGCGGCGCGACGACCTTGACCGTTTCATGTCGTGCCTGGTCTACGTGCCGCGCGACCGCTACGACACCGACCTGCGCCGCCGGATCCAGGCGATCCTCGAAGAGGCCTTCGCCGGCACCGCGGGCGACTGGTACACCCAACTCGACGTGACCCCGCTGGCCCGCGTCCACATGTTCATCCGCACCCGGGCGGGCGCCATTCCGGCCTACGACGTCGATGCCCTGGAAGCCAGCCTGGCGGTCGCCGCGCGGTCATGGACCGACCTTCTGCAGGACGCGCTCATCGCCGCCCACGGCGAGGAGGAGGGGCTGGCCCTTTGCAAGCGCTATCAGCACGCCTTCGGCCCCGGCTATCGCGAACGCTTCAACGCCGATTCGGCCATCGCCGACATCCGGCTGATCGAGGCGACGCTGGTCGGCGGCGGCATCGGCATGAACCTGCGCCGGCCCCTTGAGGCGGCCGAATGCGAAATGCGGCTCAAGCTCTATCGTCCCGACAGCCCGATCCCGCTTTCCGACGCCCTGCCCATGCTCGAGCACATGGGCCTTCGGGTGATCGACGAGCTTCCCTACGCCATCCGCCCGGCCGATACCGGCGGCGTCATGATGCACGACTTCGGGCTGATCACCCGAGACGAACGGCCGATCGACCTCGAATCCATCCGCGCCAACTTCCAGGAGGCCTTCTTAAGGATATGGCGGGGCGAGGTGGAGAGCGACGGATTCAACGGCCTGGTCGTGCGGGCCGGGCTGTCGTGGCGCGAGGTGGTCGTCCTTCGGGCCTACTGCAAATACCTGCGCCAGACGGGGATTGCGTTCTCGCAGGCCTACATGGAGCAGACCCTGCTCGAAAACCCGCGCCTCGCGGCGCTCATCGCGCGCTTCTTCGTGGCGCGCTTCGACCCCGCCGGCGGCGCCGACGCCGAGGCGCGGGCGGCGGCCATTCTGGACGACATCAACGCCGGCCTCGAAACCGTCACCAACGCCGACCAGGACCGCATCCTGCGGCGCTTCCTCAACTTGGTGCAGGCGACGCTTCGCACCAACTACTTCCAGAAGGACGCGGACGGCGGGCCGAAGGCCTATCTGTCGTTCAAGCTGGACAGCCGGGCCGTCGAAGAGCTGCCGCTGCCCCGCCCGCTTCTCGAGGTGTGGGTCTATTCGCCGCGCACCGAGGCCATCCACCTGCGCGGCGGCAAGGTGGCGCGCGGCGGCATCCGCTGGTCGGACCGGCGCGAGGACTTCCGCACCGAGATCCTCGGCCTGATGAAGGCCCAGATGGCCAAGAACGCGGTCATCGTGCCGGTCGGCTCGAAGGGCGGCTTCGTGCTCAAGCGGCCGCCGGCGCCGGGCAACCGCCAGGCGATGCTGGCCGAGGGGATCGAATGCTACAAGATCCTGATGCGCGGCCTGCTGGACATTACCGACAACCTCAAGGGTGGGGCCGTCGTGCCGCCGGCCGACGTGGTCAGGCTGGACGGCGACGACCCCTACCTGGTGGTGGCGGCCGACAAAGGGACGGCCACCTTCTCGGACATCGCCAACGGGGTATCGGAAGAGTACGGCTTCTGGCTGGGCGACGCCTTCGCCTCGGGCGGCAGCCACGGGTACGATCACAAGGAGATGGGCATCACGGCGCGCGGCGCCTGGGAGGCGGTCAAGCGCCACTTCCGCGAGATCGGCGTCAACACCCAAGAGCAGGACTTCACCGTGGTCGGAGTCGGCGACATGTCGGGAGACGTCTTCGGCAACGGCATGCTGCTGTCCGCCCACATCAAGTTGATCGGCGCCTTCAACCACCTGCACATCTTCGTCGATCCCGATCCCGATCCCGCCGCCAGTTTCGCCGAGCGCAAGCGGCTGTTCAAGGCGCGGGTCTCGTGGGGCGACTACGACCCCAAGCTGCTGTCGAAGGGCGGCGCCGTCTACGAACGCACCGCCAAGACCGTCAAGCTGTCGAAGGAGGCGCAGGCCCGCTTCGACCTGGAGACCGACACGGTGACGCCGAACGCGCTGATCAACGCGCTCCTCAGGGCGGAGACCGATCTGCTGTGGTTCGGGGGCATCGGCACCTACGTCAAGGCGAGCAGCGAATCCTCGCTCGACGCCGGCGACCGCGCCAACGACGCCGTCAGGGTCAGCGCGCCCGACCTGCGCTGCAAGGTGGTCGGCGAGGGCGCCAACCTCGCCGTCACCCAGCGCGGACGCGTCGAGTTCGCGCTTCGCGGCGGGCGGCTCAACACCGACGCCATCGACAACTCG
>JAVEYE010000197.1:0-7308 GCA_034003665.1 Rhodospirillales bacterium
ACGCCCACGGTCCGCCGCCGACCCGCCCCTCCTCTACGGTGCGGCGGACCGCCACGGCGTTGGCCCAGAAATACAGGAACACCGGCACCAGGGCGGCGAGGAAAAGACCGACCTGGGTCGTTCGGATACGCCAGAAGACCTCGACATAGCCGCGCTCGCGCATCCACAACCATTCGACCGTCCAGCCGAGCAGGCCGATGGCCACGAGCAGGAAGAGAAACATGACGGCGACAAGGAACCAGACCCGGGGGCCGCGTTGAAACAATGTCGGCATGTTCACCCTCCCCGGAACGCGCGGGCGCTCGCCTCGGTCGGACCCGATGGAGCATCACGGATCGCTGGAAAATACTAGCATATCCTCGCCAACCATGTCATGACGGCGCCGCCGCCCCGGCCGCCCCCTTGAGACCACGTCGACGAAACGCGCCATGCCCGCCCCGACCTCCTACGCCCGCGGACTTGCCCTGACCCTGGCGGGGGTCGTCGTGCTCAGCCCCGATGCCCTGCTCGTGCGTCTGGTCGACGGCGGGGACTGGACGATCGTCTTCTACCGCGGTCTGCTGACTGCCCTCGCGCTGGCCGCCTTCGTGGTCCTGCGCCGCCGGCCGGTAGTCGGTTTGCGGCAATGGCGAACCCTGGTGGTGGGCGCCTTCTTCGGCATCAGCACCACGTGCTTCGTCCATTCCGTTGACCGCACCCTGGCGGCCAACACGCTGGTCATCCTGGCCGCGACGCCGCTCGTCGCCGCCGTCTTCAGCCGGCTGTTCCTGGGCGAGCACCAGCCTTCCGCCACGTGGATCGCCATCACCGTGGTAAGCGGCGGCATCGCGCTCATCTTTCTGGGCAGCCCGCAAGGCGGACACCTCCTCGGCAATCTGTTGGCCGTCACATCGGCCGCCGCCATGGCCGCCAACCTGGTCGTTATCCGAAACTGGCCGCTGGAAAGCCCCCTTCCCGCCCTCGCCCTCGGCGGCCTGCTGGCGGCCGTCGCCTCCTTTCCCTTCGCCACCCTCGCCATCAGCGCCGGCGACGCCTTCACCCTGGCCGTGATGGGCCTCGTGGTGCAGGCGCTGGCCTTCGGGCTCATCTTCATCGGCCCCCGCCACCTGCCGGCCGCCGAGGTGGCGCTCCTCATGCTGCTGGAATCCATCCTCGGCCCCCTGTGGGTATGGTTGGCGCTGGGCGAACGGCCGACTGCCATGGTGGTCGCGGCCGGCGCACTGATCATCACCACCCTCGGCATCCACGCCGTCGTCTCGTTGCGACGAAACGGATGCAGGGGCTGACCATCAGGCACCGCGGCGGGGCTGGCGCGGTCGCTGCCAACTTGTGTTATGATGCGCGATGCCGATGGCCGGGCCGGCGGGAACGCCGGGTCCCTGTTCAAGCGTGATTCGGGCGAACCGAGGGGGGAAAAGGGCCCGCATTCATGAAAATGTACCGCACGGCCCGCCAGCTGGCCGGTGTCCTTGTGGGCGCGTTTATATGGGTGGTCGGCTTCGTCGGCGTCCCGGCGGCGAGCGAGGCGCTTGGCGCGACCACCGAGTCAACCGCCGTGCTGGTCGTCAACTCCTACCACAAGGGGTTCCCGTGGTCCGACAACATCATCCGGGCTATCGAGGAAACATTCGCGGCGGCACCGCGACCGATCGACCTGTCAGTCGAGTACATGGACACCAAGCGTTTCGTCGATGCGGCCCACCTCGACAACCTGTATGCGCTCTATCGCCACAAATTCAAAAACCGCGGCCTTGCCGCGGTCATCGCCTCTGACTCGGCGGCCTTTCAGTTCGTTCTCGGCCATCGGCAGGATCTCTTTGCCGACATTCCGGTGATCTTCTGCGGGGTCAACGGCTTCATCTCCGAAATGATCGCCGACCACAAAGGCATCACCGGCGTGGCCGAACACGCCGACTATGCGAGCACTATCCGGCTGATTTCCGACTTGCGGCCTAACACCCGCGAGGTCTTCGTCATCGCCCCGAAATCGCTCAGCGCCGACGAGGACCGCAAGACGATCGAAGGCTTCCTCCCGGCGCTCGGCGGCAAGCCGCGCGTCACCTTCTGGCAGGGAATCACCCTGGAAGAGGCGGTGGCGCGCGTTGCCGAACTGCCGGACGATGCCGCGATTCTCAGCAGCGACGTCATCGCATCGCGCGCCGGAACGGTCGTTTCCAACCTCGAGAAGATCAGGCGGCTGTCGACGGCGGCACCGGTTCCGGTCTTCGTCGTGCGCGAGGAAGACCTGGGTTCCGGCGCCCTTGGAGGCCGCCTGGTCAGCGGCTTCGATCAGGGACACCGGGCGGCCTCCTTCACCCTCGACATCCTGAACGGCAAGGCGGCCGACGACATTCCCGTGCTCGTGGAGGGGGGAAACCCGTACATCTTCGACCACCGGGTCATGGCGCGCTTCGGGATTTCCGACTCTGCCATCCCGGCCGACAGCGTCGTCATCAACCGGCCGGAAACCGCCTACCAGCGCTACCGTGCCTTCATGGCGGCGGCCGCCGCGGTGATGCTCGCGCTCGCCGCTTTCGTCGGCATCCTCGTTGTCAACATCCTGCGTCGGCGGGCCGCCGAACGGGCGCTCCGCGACAGCGAGGAGAGATTGCGCGCCCTTATCGAGAACTCGCCGACCGCCATCTACCTGAAGGACGCGGAAGGACGCTATGTCGTCGCCAACGAGGGGTACCGCCGGCGCTTCGGCCTCGCCCCGGACGTCGCCATCGGCAGAACGGCAAGCGAGGTCCTGCCCCCGGGGTCCATCGACGACGCCGTCGCCACGGACCGCATGGTTTATGCCACCCGCGCGCCCTTCCACCAGGAGGAGGACGTCCGCTACGTCGACGGAAGCGAACACTCCCACGTCATGATCAAGTTCCCCATCTTCGACGCCCACGGCGACGTGAAAGGTTTGGGCTTCATCAGCACGGACATCACCGAGGCCAAACGGGCCGCCGAGGCGGCGCGCCGGCTGCAGATGGAATTGGCCCACGTATCGCGCCTCAGTTCGCTGGGCGAGATGGCGGCCGGTTTCGCCCACGAGTTGAACCAGCCGTTGACCGCGATCCGCAACTTCGCCGGCGGCTGCATCCGACGGCTCCAGACGACGACGGCCGACCCCACGACCCTGTTACCGCCGCTGAACGAAATCGCCGCGCAGGCTCAGCGTGCCGGCGACATCATTCGGCGCATTCGCGGGTTTGTCGGCAAGCGCGACGAGGCGCGCGGCGACACCCTGATGGAGGCCGTCGACATCAACGCGGCCATTCGCGCCGCCGCCGGCTTGGTCGGCAACGAGGCCCTGTACCACGGCACCAACCTGCGGCTCAAACTGGCACCGGTGCTGCCGCCGGTGAAGGCCGACACCATTCAGGTCCAGCAGGTCATCGTCAACCTGGCCCGCAACGCCATGGAGGCCATGGACGAGGCCGGGATCCCCAAGCGCGACCTAACCATCCAGACCTCGGCCACCGACGAGGGCGGCGTCGACATCCGGGTGCTGGACAGCGGGCCGGGAATTGCCGAGGAATGCCGGCCGCACCTGTTCGATCCCTTCTACACCACCAAGGCCGCCGGCATGGGCATGGGCCTATCGATCTGCCGCTCCATCGCCGAGGCCCATGGAGGGCGGCTTTCGGTCTCCAACCGCACCCGGGGCGGCGCCGAATTCCGGCTGACGCTGCCGCCTATCAGCCGGGAAACGACGGCGGCGGGTTGAGTTGGGGGATGGCACCACCGTTATTCGGCGGTGCGCGGCAGGTCGTTCGACGCGGATGAACCGCCGCCGGCCGGTGCGGAACCGGTCTCCAGAAGCTGGGCCAGTCGACCGCGTCTCGGATACATCACCGCCGCCGCTCCCGCGCAAAGCACGCCGCCCAACGCCACAGGGGCACCGAACCCCCAATATTCCGCAAGCCATCCCATGGCGACGGCGCCTATGGCGGGGCCGCCTCGGAACGTGATTCCCCAGATGCCGAGAACGCGGCCGCGCATCTGGCGGGCCACCGCCGTCTGGATGAGAGTCTGAGTGCCCGTGCCATTGACCACCATGGCGCCGCCCGCCGCCGCCATCAACGAGGCGCCGAGCCAGAACCAACCGGTGAGGGCGAAGGCGGCGACGAGCACGCCGGTGACGGCGAAGCTGCCCAGCGTGATAGCGGTCAATCCCGTCGTTTCCCGCCGCTGCGCCAACCAGAGCCCGGCAACGATGGCGCCGACCCCGACGGCCGAGGTCAGAATGGCGAGCCCCCCGGCCCCTCGGTCGAACACGGCGTCGGCGAACCCCGGCAGCAGTTCGAAGACCGGCCTGGCCAGCACCGCGCCGATGATGGCGAGGATCAGCATCGGACCTATGGCGGCGTGGCTGACGGCATAGCGCGCGCCGTCGGCCAAGTCCGTCAACATGCCGCGCCGGGGCGCCGATTCCTGCACGGCCAGACGGACGCGCCAGAAGGTGACGGCGGCGAAGATGTGGCCGAGGGCGGCCAGCGCGAAGGCGACGAACGTCCCGGCCGAGGTGATCAGCACCCCGGCAATGGCGGGGCCGACAAAACGGGCAAGATTGAAGACAACCGAGTTGATGGCGACCGCCGAACCCAGGTGCTCGGGTCGCACCAGACTGGAAACAATGGCCAGGCGGGCCGGCTGCTGGATGCCGGTGACGGTTCCACCGAAAAGCGTCAGGGCGAACACCGCCTCGATGGTGGCGGCGTCGAAATAGACCAGAACCGTGAGCACCACGGCCTGAAGGGCACTGAGCGCCCGGCAGACGATTATGATGCGCTGCTGATTCTGGCGGTCGGCGAAAACACCGGCGAACGGACCGACGAAGACCACCGGGAACAGATCGGCGAATGCCACGGCGCCCAACCAAAATCCCGATTGAGTCAGGTGCCACGCCAGCCAACCCACCGCCAGCCGTTGCACCCACAAGCCGACGAGGGAAACCGAATTGCCGGCTGTGAATACGGCAAAAGCGTGATTCGAGAACACGCCGAAAATGACCGACAAACGGGTAAGCAGAGATCCCATGCCGACGTAGGGTCCGGTTGCGCGCCGCCCCGCCTTCCGCGTCCGGTCCGGGACGACAAGATGACGGATGTCGGCGGCGCCAGGGTGAAGAGGGCGTCGCCCCTTACTTAGACCTCTCGCCGTAGGCCCGCAACACGCTGTCGATGACGCGGGTCGCGCGAATCCCGGTCTCTCCGGTGCTCGGGCAGCTGCCACGGCCCAGCAACTGGTCGACCACCGCCTGGATCAGCGGCTGATGGACGTGCGGAGGAAAGCCGATGGCGTGCTCCTGAACGCCGCCGGCGGTCGTCACCACGACCGGTTGGGGAGAATAGAAAGAAAACGCCACCTCGCCAGCGGTGCCGACGATGCGGGTCTGCTCGAAGGCCCTGTGGGCGGTGAAGCACCACTCGCCGCTACCATGCACGCCGCTTTCGAAGGTGAAGGCGGCGCTGACGACGTCCTCGGCGGCATAGAGACCCGCCCGGTTGGCGGCGAACCCCGCCACCTCGACGACGGGGCCGAACAGATAGTCGAGAAAATCGAAGGCATGACAGCCGATGTCGACGAAGATGCCGCCGCCGCCGACCGCCGGATCGACCCGCCAATTCAGGCGGCCGTCCGCACCCGGTTCGATGGGGCGCTCGAAATGACCGATGTGGACCGTCCTCGGCGTGCCGATGACGCCGCTCTCGACGATCTCCTTGACCTTGAGGAAATGCGGCATGGCCCGCCGATAATAGGCGACGAACAGCGGCACGCCGGCGGCCCGGAACGCCTCGACGATGATCGCCCCCTCCTCGTAATGGGGGGCGATCGGTTTCTCGACCAGGGCCGGCTTGCCGGCCGCCGCGCACATCAACGCATAGTCCTTGTGGGCGTTGGGCGGGGTCGCGATGTAGACGGCATCGACATCGGGATGACCGATCAGTTCGGCCGCGTCGTCGGTCCAGAGGGCGACCCCGTGCCGTTGGGCATAGTCGCGGGCCAAATCCCCGTTGCGGCGCATGACCATGGCCAGTTCAGAATCCCTGGCCTTCCGAAAACCCGGGCCGCTCTTGATCTCGGTCACGTCTCCGCAGCCGACGATACCCCATCGGATTTTCCGCATGACCGTGCCCTCCTCCTCTTCCCGTTGCCGCTCAGGCGTTGATCGCGAAGCCGCCGTCGACGTTGAGCGAATGGCCGGTGATGTAGGAGGCGGCGTCCGAGGCCAGGAATACCGCGACCGCAGCCACTTCGCGGGGGTCCGCCCAACGCCGAAGCGGCGTGCGGCTCTCCACCCACGCGTTGATTTCCGCATTGTCCTGCATGACCTGCGTCATGTCGGTGCGGGTGAATCCGGGGCAGATGGCGTTGCAGGTGATGCCGTGTTCGCCGAGTTCGACCGCCAGCGCCTTGGTGAGCGCGGCGGCGCCGCCCTTCGAGGCGATGTAGGCGGCGATCCCCGGCCGGGCGATCTGTCCCATCATCGAGGCGACGGCGATGATGCGCCCGCTGCGCTGACGGATCATCGGGCGGGCCGCCTCGCGCGCCAGAATGAAATACGCGTTTAGATTGATGTCCAGAACCTTCTGGAAATCATCCGTGGCGAAATCGGTCAGCGGAAAGCGGTGATTGACGCCGGCGTTGGCGATGGCGATGTCGAGATGGCCGAAGCGCTCCACCGTTTGCGCGACCACCCGGGCGACGGCCTCCTCGTCGACGACATCGAAAGCGGCGGCCGAACCGGCCAAGCCGTCGGCCGCCAGTTCGGCGACCCGATCGTCGATCGCCTTGCCGTCGCGCCCGTTGATCACGACATGGGCGCCGGCCGCGGCCAGGGCGCGGCTGATCGCCCATCCGATGCCCCGCGACCCTCCGGTCACCAGGGCCACCTTGCCGGCCAACCCGAACGGCATCTCCATTCTCGCTCCTTCCCGCCTCATCGGCGTTTCACGCGTGACATCGGTAACGGCGACTTCGCCGACCGCACTTTTCGGAAATGACAGGGGAATTGGCAACAATTTTGTTGCCTCCCAAGTGCGCCATCCACCCACACTCTATCGACAAAGGATGAAAAACAACTGAAACTCAAACAATTAGCGCGACCGAGACCTTTAAGTTCCGCCTCCGGAACTCGCAGTTTCCCGGTTTACGCGGACCGGCGGACGATGATATCGTACTTTGGCGAACAAGATCAAAACTGTCCCCCCAGCCCTCGTGGACGGATGGACAGGGAGTGTTTTACACAGCAAGCGTTGAATAAGCGTGGAGGGAGTACTCATGCTAAAGAAAATCGCTCGAGTGACCAGT
>JAVEYE010000198.1:0-7284 GCA_034003665.1 Rhodospirillales bacterium
TCGGCCATGGCCATGGCGGCGACGCAGCGGGTGGCGTTGCCGCAGGCCGCGATCTCGCCGCCATCGGCGTTGAAGATCCTCATGAAGGCGTCGGCCTTGCCGTTGCGGGGCAATCCCACCATGACCAACTGGTCGCAGCCGACGCCGGTATGGCGGTCGGCGATGGCCCGCACCTGGGCGGGCGAAAGCGCGATGGGCGCGGTGCGGCCGTCGAGCACGACGAAGTCGTTGCCCAGGCCGTGCATCTTGATGAAGGGCAGTCCGCTCATGACCGGGTTAATATGGCCTGCGCGGCCCGGATGTCCACAGATTTCAGGCCAATCACACCCTCCTCTTAGCGGTTGGCGGATCGGAAGTGGGCCATATGGAAACCGGCCTGGGCGGGGGCGTAAGCGTAATCCCGCCCGACCGGGCAGGCCCGGCGGGCGGCGCAACCGAGCGCGAGGCAGCCAGCCCCGGCCGGTCCATCGAGGAAGGCCGCGCAGGCCGGCACGTCGTAGCGCCCGGGGGCAAGCGCCGATGCCGGGCAGGTGGATAGGCACGGCTTCTCGGCGCAGCCCTCGCAGGGGTGGGCGGCCGCCGCCGGAGCGGGCAGGGGAATGCGCTCGGCAAACAGCAAGGCGGCGCGATAGGCGTGCCAAAGCCCGTAGTCGGGATGGATCAGCGGCCCGATGGGCGAGGGGAACACCGCCTCGGCCCGCATCGCCCAGCGCTGGAACGGCAGATAGGGTGGACCGTCGAAGGGAAACAGCACGGCCGCCCCAAGGTCGCGGGCTATGCTGGCAAGGATGTCCCGCGTCCAGGCATCGAGCGGGTCGGGGCCGGTGGGCTTCGGCACCGCCGCCCGGAAGGCTGCCCACATACCCGGCCCGGCGTTGCCGACCATGACCAGCGTCTCCGCCTCGCCCGGCAGCCCGTCGGCGGCTTCCAGGCGGAAGCCGCCACGCAGCATGAAGCCGTAACGGGCGACGGTGGCGGCGATGATGTCGATGTCGGGCGTCACGGGGAGGTGGTAGTACGTTGTACGGATGATGTACAGGCCAAAGCCAGGGCTTGGCGGCGGCCGGGGTCCCGTTTTCACGCCATCGTGATCCCTTGACTCCGCCCCCCTACCCCCGTAATGTCCGCCTCGTTCGTTTAAGACGCCCCGAGGGGCGCCGCCAGTCCGCGAGTTTTCGCGCACTGGCGTTTTTGATTTGTCCGGCGGAAGGTCGATGTTCGAGTCGTTAAGCGAGAAACTGGGCGACGTCTTCGAGCGGCTGAAACGGCGTGGCGCGCTGTCGAAAGAGGACGTCGGCGCCGCGCTGCGCGAGATTCGCGTCGCCCTGCTCGAGGCCGACGTGGCGCTGCCCGTCGTCAAGGACTTCATCGAGGGCGTGCGCGCCCGCGCCGTCGGCCAGGAGGTGCTGCGCAGCGTCACCCCCGGCCAGATGGTGGTGAAGATCGTTCACGATCATCTGGTCGACATGCTGGGCGGGGCCGAGGCGCCGGCCGAGATCAACGTGGCCGGCATTCCGCCGGTCGCCATCCTGATGGTCGGGCTCCAGGGATCGGGCAAGACCACCACGTCGGCCAAGCTGGCCATGCGGCTGGCCCGGCGCGACAAGAAGCGGGTGCTGATGGCGTCGCTCGACGTCTACCGCCCGGCCGCCCAGCAGCAGTTGGCCGTGCTGGGCGAGCAGGCCGAGGTACCGGTCCTGCAGGCCGTGCTGGGCGAGCAGCCGCTGGCCATCACCCGCCGGGCCATGGAGACGGGGCGGCGCGAAGGCTACGACGTCGTCGTGCTGGATACCGCCGGCCGGCTGCACATCGACGAGGCCCTGATGGCCGAGGTGCAGATGGTGCGCGACATCGCGCGCCCGACCGAGACCCTGCTGGTGGCCGACGCGCTGACCGGTCAGGACGCCGTCAATCTGGCCCGCGAGTTCCATTCCAAGGTCGGCATCACCGGTCTGGCGCTGACCCGCGTCGACGGCGACGCGCGCGGCGGCGCCGCTCTTTCGATGCGCGCCGTCACCGGTCAGCCGATCAAGTTGATGGGTGTCGGCGAGAAGCTGGACGCGCTCGAGACCTTCGACGCCAAGCGCATCGCCGGGCGCATCCTCGGCATGGGCGACGTCGTCGGCCTGGTCGAGAAGGCCGGCGAGGCGATGGATCAGGCCGCCGCCGAGAAGGCCGCCGCCAAGATGATGAAGGGGGAATTCACCCTCGAGGATCTGGGCGAGCAGTTGGGCCAGCTTCGCAAGATGGGCGACATGCAGGGCATCCTCGGCATGCTGCCCGGCGTCGGCAAGATCAAGAAGCAGATGGCCGGCGCCAACGTCGACGACAGGATACTGGCCCGCCAGCAGGCGATCATCCAGTCGATGACCCCCAAGGAGCGGCGCAATCCCAAGCTGCTCAACGGCTCGCGCCGCCGGCGCATCGCCGCCGGGGCGGGCACCACGGTGCAAGAGGTCAACCGCCTGCTCAAGCAGCACCTGCAGATGAGCACCATGATGAAAAAAATGGGCAAGCTCGGCAAGAAGGGCTTCCTGCGCGGCGGCGGCCTGCCGCCCGGGATGATGCCCCCCGGCTTCCCGGGGCGGTGAACAGGTTTCCAGGAAGTTTCGTTCCGCAATCGTTTCGTTTTGAGGTCGCGTTTTTCGTATTTCGTCAGCAGAAGGAATCAAGCCAACCATGTCGCTTAAAATCCGCCTGTCGCGGGCCGGCGCCAAGAAGCGCCCCTATTATCGCATCGTCGTCGCCGACTCGCGCAGCCCGCGCGACGGCCGCTTCATCGAGCGCATCGGCAGCTACAACCCGATGCTCGCCAAAGATCACGCCGATCGCATCGTTCTCGATGTCGAGCGGGCCAAGCACTGGCTGTCGGTCGGCGCCACCCCCAGCGACCGCGTGGCGCGCTTCTGCGCCGATGCCGGCCTGATGGCGGTTCCGTCGGTGCCCGATAAGCAGACCAAGAAGAACCAGCCGAAGGCCAAGGCGCAGGAGCGCATGAAGGCCGAGGCCGAGGCGGCGGCCAAGGCGGCCGAGGAAGCAGCTGCGGCTGCGGCTGCTGCGGCGGCCCCGGCTCCGGCCGAAGCTCCGGCGGACGAGGCGGCGCCGGCGGCGGAAGCGGGCGAGCCGGCGGCCGGCTGAGCTGCGGGCCTTGTGGGAGACGGCCGTGGCGGCCAATCGGCCCCAGTCGCGGGTGTGCGTCGGCGTCATCACCGGGGCGCGCGGACTGAAGGGTGAGGTGCGGGTGAAAAGCTTCACCGCCCGGCCCGAGGACGTCGCCGCCTACGGCCCGCTTGCCGACGAGGCGGGGACGCGCACGCTCAGGCTGAGGGTGGCCGGTCCGGCCAAGGATGCCGTCATCGTCCGCATCGAAGGCGTCGCCGATCGCGACGCCGCCGAGGCGCTCAAGGGGACGCGGCTTTTCGTGGACCGCGACGCCCTGCCGGAGCCCGGCGAGGAGGAGTACTACCACGCCGACCTCATCGGACTTCGGGTCGAACGGGCCGGCGAGGCCGGCCCTTGGGGCACGGTGAAGGCGGTGTACGACTTCGGCGGCGGCGCGCTCCTGGACATCGAGCGTCCGGACGGCGCCAGCCTGATGGTGCCGTTCACGCGGACGGCGGTGCCCGAGGTCGACATCGCGGGCGGCCGCATCGTGGTGGAACCGCCCCGGGAAACGGCGGACGGATCGGACGGAAGCGGGCCATGACAGGAAGCGACGGCATGCCCATATGGACGGCCAGGGTGCTGACCATTTTCCCCGAGATGTTCCCGGGGCCGCTCGGCCAGTCGCTGGCCGGACAGGCGCTCGAAAAGGGCGTCTGGGCGCTGGAAACGGTGGACATTCGCGCCTTCGCAAGCGATAAACACCGCACCGTGGACGACGCCCCCTTCGGCGGCGGCCCGGGGATGGTCATGCGGCCCGACGTGGTCGATGCCGCCATCGCCGCGGCGCAAGGCAAGGATCCGGCCCTGCCGTTGATCTACCTGACGCCGCGCGGCCGGCCACTCGATCAGGCGCGGGTGCAGTCCTTGGCGGCGGGGCCCGGCGCGACGGTGCTGTGCGGTCGTTTCGAGGGCGTCGACCAGCGGGTGCTCGAGGCCTGGAGCGCCGAGGAAATCAGCCTTGGCGACTTCGTGTTGTCGGGCGGTGAGCCGGCGGCGATCGCCCTGATCGACGCCTGCGTAAGGATCGTTCCGGGGATCATCGGCAGTGCCGAGTCGCTGGACGAGGAGAGTTTTGAGCGGGGGCTGCTGGAGTACCCGCACTATACCCGGCCCCAGGTCTGGAAGGACCGGGCGGTGCCGGAGGTGTTGGTTTCCGGCCACCACGCCAGGGTGCGGGCGTGGCGCTTGGCCGAGGCCGAGCGGATCACCCGGGAGCGCCGGCCCGACCTGTGGGCCCGCTATACCGAAGGGCCCGGCGGCCGCGCGTAGGGCGGTCGGACAAGGAATTGGAATTGGCGCCACGACGGCGCAAAGGATTTGGAAAAGGACGGAAGCCATGAACATCATCGAGCAAATGGAACAGGAGCAGATCGCCACGTTGACCGAAAAGCGCGGCGTGCCGGAATTTGCGGCGGGCGATACGATTCGCGTCAACGTCAAGGTGGTCGAAGGCACGCGCGAGCGCGTTCAGGCGTTCGAGGGCGTCTGCATCGGGCGCAAGAACAGCGGCCTCAACTCGTCGTTCACCGTGCGCAAGATCTCGTACGGCGAGGGCGTGGAACGCGTCTTCCCGCTGTTTTCTCCCTCGATCGACGGCATCGAGGTGGTGCGCCGCGGCGACGTCCGCCGCGCCAAGCTCTATTACCTGCGCGGCCGCACCGGCAAGCGGGCCCGCATCGCCGAGAAGACCGACGGCTATTCGGCCAAGCTGACCGCCCAGGAGAAGCGGGCGGCGTCGGACGCCAAGGCCGCCGCCCAGGCTGCCCAGCGGGCCGAGGCCGCCGAAGGCGACGCCAAGGAATAGCCATTCATTCCATCGGCTCGCGGGGGCGTTCCCGCGGGCGACCGACGTCAGGAGGAGGCCCGTCATGGCCCGAGCGCGCACGCTGTTCGACAAGATCTGGGATAGCCATCTGGTGCATGTCGAGGAGGACGGCACCTGCGTGCTGTACATCGATCGCCACCTGGTCCACGAGGTGACCAGCCCCCAGGCCTTCGAGGGCTTGCGCGTGGCCGGGCGCAAGGTGCGCCAGCCGGCCCTCACCCTGGCGGTGGCCGACCACAACGTACCGACCACCGACCGGGCGGCGGGCATCGCCGACGAGGAAAGCCGCATCCAGGTCGAGACCCTGACCAAGAACTGCGCCGACTTCGGCATCCCCTACTTCTCGATGGCCGACGCCCGGCAGGGGATCGTGCACATCATCGGTCCCGAGCAAGGCTTCACGCTGCCGGGCACCACGTTGGTGTGCGGCGATTCGCACACCTCGACGCACGGCGCCTTCGGGGCGCTGGCCTTCGGCATCGGCACCTCGGAGGTCGAGCACGTGCTGGCCACCCAGACGCTCTTGCAGAAGCCGGCCAAGAACATGCGGATCACGGTCGAGGGGCGACTCCCCTTCGGCGTCACCGCCAAGGACCTGATCCTTGCCATCATCGGCACGATCGGCACGGCGGGCGGGACGGGCCACGTCATCGAATACGCCGGCGAGGCGGTGCGCGCCCTGTCGATGGAAGGGCGCATGACCATGTGCAACATGTCGATCGAGGGTGGGGCGAGGGCCGGCCTTGTGGCTCCCGACGAGACGACGTTTGCCTTCCTCAAAGGACGGCCGCAGGCTCCCAAGGGCGCCCAGTGGGAGGCCGCCGTCGCCTACTGGAAGACGCTGGCCTCCGATCCCGGCGCCACCTATGACAAGGAAATCGTCATCAAGGCGGCCGACATCGCGCCGCAGGTGACCTGGGGCACCAGCCCGCAGGACGTGGTGGCCATCACCGGGCGCGTGCCCGACCCGGCCGACGCGGCCGACGAGGGGCGACGCAACGCCATGCAGCGGGCGCTCGACTACATTGGGCTTACGCCCGGTACGCCGATGGCCGAGGTCAAGGTCGACAAGGTGTTCATCGGATCGTGCACCAACGGCCGCATCGAAGACCTGCGCGCCGCCGCCGCCGTGGCCAAGGGCCGCAAGGTCGCGGCCCACGTCGGCGCCCTGGTGGTGCCCGGCTCCGGTCTGGTCAAGGAGCAGGCCGAGAGCGAAGGGCTGGACAAGATCTTCCTTGAGGCCGGCTTCGAGTGGCGCGAACCCGGCTGCTCGATGTGCCTGGCCATGAACGCCGACAAGCTGATGCCCGGCGAGCGCTGCGCCTCGACCTCGAACCGCAACTTCGAGGGGCGCCAGGGGCGTGGCGGGCGGACCCACCTGGTCAGCCCGGCGATGGCCGCCGCCGCCGCCGTCACCGGCCACCTTACCGACGTCCGCGAACTGATGGGGGAGTGATCGCCATGGAGAAGTTCACCACGCTGACCGGCGTCGCGGCGCCCTTGGACATGATCAACGTCGACACCGACATGATCATCCCCAAGCAGTTCCTGAAGACCATCAAACGCACCGGACTCGGCAAGAGCCTGTTCTTCGAGATGCGCTTCGACGACGACGGCAACGAAAAGCCGGACTTCGTGCTCAACAAGCCGGCGTACCGCAAGGCGCAGATCCTGGTCGCCGGCGATAATTTCGGCTGCGGCTCGTCGCGCGAGCACGCCCCTTGGGCGCTGCTCGATTTTGGTATCCGCTGCATCATCTCGACCAGCTTCGCCGACATCTTCTTCAACAACTGCTTCAAGAACGGCGTGCTGCCGATCACGCTGCCCAAGGAAGACGTCGACAAGCTGATGGACGACGCCCGGCGCGGCTCCAACGCCACCATTACCGTCGACCTCGCCAAACAGGAGATCCGCGGCCCCGACGGCGGTTGCGTCAAGTTCGACATCGATCCGTTCCGCAAGCACTGCCTGCTCGAGGGGCTGGACGACATCGGGTTGACCCTTCAGAAGGCCCAGGCCATCGAGACCTTCGAGGAAAAACAGAAGATGACCCAGCCGTGGGTGCACCGCGCGGCCGCCCAACCCGCCTGAAACCGCCGGCCTCGCCCAAGCGAAGCCAACAACAACAAGAGGATGACCATGGCCCCCGCCAAGACCCTGCTGATGCTGCCCGGCGACGGGATCGGTCCCGAAGTGATGGCCGAGGTTCGGCGCGTCATTGACTGGATGGACCGCCGCCGCCACGTGTCCTTCGACATCACCGAGGGCCTGGTGGGGGGGTGCGCCTACGACGC
>JAVEYE010000199.1:0-7283 GCA_034003665.1 Rhodospirillales bacterium
ACCAGCTCGCCTTCGTAGAGGCCGCTGATGTCGGCTTCCTCGACCTCGGCGTTGCCCTTGAAATAGCCGGTGGGGGCGACCTCGATGGCCCGGGCGTCGGCCAGCTCGGCCTCGACCTGGCCCTCGACGACCAACTTGTCGCAGGACGTGATCTCGCCCCGCAGGCGGATGTCGCGGCCCACCGTCAGCTTCTTGCTGTCGTCGGCCGGCCGCGCCCGATCGAAGCGGCGGGCGGCCGGCGCCGGCGGCGCGTCGACCGGGCGCCGCGGGATCTCGTGGCGGGCCGGGGGGACGACGGCCTTGGCCGGCACGTGGGTTCCCCGACGGCTGAACGGCTTGAGCGGCGGCGCCGCCACCTCCGGCCGGTCGCCCTCGTGGACGGGCTTGGTGGCGCCGTCGTCTTCGCCTTGCTTCTTACGGAACATGATCTCCTGTTCCCCTCCTCGCCAAAAAGAAACCGTTCGCGGCGGTCAGCGGCCGCCCTCCCGCGTCCGGGGCCGCCAAGCCTCAACCAGATGCACCATCGCGGCGACGCCCACCACCGGGGCCAGCAGGTTGATCCCCGGCAGCGTCAGCAGGAACGCGATGACGACGCCCGCCAGGAACACGCGAATTCCGTGGGCTTTCCTGAAGCCTTCCGCCGCCCTGCGGTCCATCCGGCGCAGCGCGGCCAGCTCGCAATACTCGCGCCCCAGAAGGTAGCCGTTCAGGCCGTAGAAGACCAGGAGGTTTATCACCGGAAACAGATAAAGCGGCAAGGCCAGGACGTTGAGGACCAGCATGGCGGCCACCAGCTTGCCGCCGGTCACCAGGCTTTCCCAGAAGCCGATCGAACGGGCCGCCGGCAGGCCGGGATAATGGCGCGTCTCCACCGCGGCGGCGACGCGATCGAGGAAAAGGCCGATCAGGCCGCTCGCCACCGCCGGGAACAGAAGCCAGGTCAACGCGACGGCGGCCAGCGCCCCGAGCCCGTCGACGACCCCTTCCAGCCACCAGGTGTCGAACAGCACGGTGTGGCCCAGCAGCCACCAGACCGCCCCGAACAGGGCGGCGAAGACCAGCATGGCGCCGCCCAGGCAGGCCGCCACCAGCCGCCGCACGGGACGGTCGGACAACTGCTCGAAGGCCTTGGCGAAGGCGGACAACATGGGCGGACGGGGCCTCCTGGGCGGCGGAAGGGCGTGGTCGATTGTTTAGCCGCGCCGCCCGGCCGCCGCAAGGGGGGAGGGCCACCGGCGGGGCGTGGCGGCCGGTGGGTGGGGCGGTCGGAAGCGGTGGAAGGACGCGGACGGAAGAAATTCCCTGTTTCTAACGGCGGGGCCGGCCGGTACCATCCCGCCCATGACCGATCCGCTTCAAGGCAGCCTTTTTTCAAGCGACTTCCTGCGGGATTCGATCACCCGGCTGGGCGACTGGCAGGCGATCGACGATGCCGAGGTCGAGCGGCTGGAGGCCGAGCTTCGCGGAATCTTCGCTCGATTCCCGACCGCCCAAACCCCCAACGAGCACCAAACCGAGGACGATCTGATTTGGCCCGTCCTCGCGCGCCTCGGGTGGACGGCCACGCTTCGCCAGCAGAACCTTACGCCGCGCGGCCGTGAAGACGTGCCCGACGGGTTGCTGTTCGCGGACGACGCGGCGAAGGATCGCGCCAACGGGTTTGCCGAGGAATGGAAACGATACGAATTCGGCCTCGCCGTCGTCGAATCCAAGCGTTGGCTGCGTCCGCTCGACCGCCGATCCGGTCGCCGGGGCGAGGAAACCGCGCCGTCCACGCAAATGCTTCGCTATCTTCGGCGGGTGGACGATCTGACCACCGGACATCTCCGGTGGGGCATCCTCACCAACGGGGCGCGATGGCGGCTTTACTATCAGGGCGCCCGCTCGGTTTCCGAGCAGTTTTTCGAGATCGACCTTGCCGCGATCCTCGACCTTCCCGGCCATAACGAGGGCCTGTTCGCCCTCGACGACGGCGCGCGGCGCCATTGGCTCAGGGTCTTCGCCCTGGTTTTCCGGCGCGAAGCCTTCCTGCCGGCCGCCGCCGATCCGCGCACCTTCCACCAACGCGCCATCGACGAGGCCCGGTTCTATGAAGAGCGCGTCGCCGCCAGCCTTTCCGATGTGGTTTTCGGCACGGTCTTTCCGGCGCTCGCCCGCGCCATCGCCGCCGCCGCGCCGGACGCATCCCTGCAGGACGTGCGCGAGGCCGCGCTGATCCTGCTCTATCGCCTGCTCTTCATCCTGTATGCCGAGGATCGGGACCTGTTGCCCGTCCGCGACGCGCGGTACGACGACTACGGACTGCGCGACAAGGTGCGCGGCGACGTCGGGCGCCGCAAGGACCGCGACGACGCCTTCTCGGCGACCGCCGCCCGCTACTGGTCCGCCGTCGACGACCTGTGCCGGGCCATCGACCAGGGCGATGCCGCCATCGGCCTGCCGCCGTATAACGGCGGCCTGTTCGACCGCAAGCGCACGCCCCTTCTCGCCGACATCCGCCTTGGCGACCAGCTCATGGCCGACGTCATCGACGCGCTTTCCTTCGAGCGCACGGCCGAGGGCCGGCGCTACATCAACTACCGCGACCTCGGCGTTCAGCAGCTCGGGTCGATCTACGAACGCCTGCTCGAACACGAAATCGTCCGCGACGGCGCGGAAATCCAGGTCCGCCCCAACGTCTTCGCCCGAAAGGGCTCCGGAAGCTATTACACGCCCGAGGATCTGGTCGGCCTGATCCTGGCCGAAACCGTCGAGCCCCTGGTCGCCCAGCGGATGGCCGCCTTCACCGCGAAAGCCGCCGAACTCGTGGCCGGCCGACTGCCCGAGGACCGCCGGATCGGCACGCTGAAGACGCTCGATCCGGCCGAGCGGCTGCTCGAACTGAAGATCTGCGATCCGGCCATGGGTTCCGGCCATTTCCTGGTCAATCTGGTGGATTATCTGGCCGACCAGGTGATCGCCGCCATGGCCGATGCGGAAGCCGCCGTCGACGACTACCTTTCGCCGCTGTCGGACCGCATCGACGCCATCCGCAACACGATCATGGCCAATGCCGAGGCGCGCGGCTGGACGGTCGACCCCGGGCAGCTGGACGACCGCCACATCATCCGGCGCATGGTGCTGAAGCGGTGCGTCTATGGGGTGGACAAGAACCCGATGGCCGTGGAGCTGGCCAAGGTGGCGCTGTGGCTGCACACCTTCACCGTCGGCGCGCCGCTCAGCTTCCTCGACCACCACCTGCGGTGCGGCGACAGCCTGTTCGGCTCGTGGGTGCGGGCCGGCATCGACAAGGCCACGGCGCAGGGCAGCCCGCTGTTGCTGCACGGCCCGCTGACGAAGGCCACCCGCGCGGCGACCCAGATGCAGATCATCGAGGGGCTGACCGACGCCGAAATCGCCGAGGCGCATCGCTCGGCCGACGTGTTCGACGAGGTGCGGGACATGACCGCGCCGCTCGACGCCTTCCTCTCCCTGGTTCACGCCTTCGACTGGCTGAACATCAGGGACCGCGCCGACCGGGCGGCCCTGCGCGCCTTCTTCGACGGCCAGTTCGGCGACCCCATCGTTCTCGCGCAGGGGCAGACGGAGGTGCGCAACGGACGGCCGGAGGCGGCGCGCTTCGCCGCGCTGTTCGCCAGGGCCCGCGCCCTTGTCGTCGAGGAACGCTTCCTCAACTGGCAGGTCGCCTTTCCCGGCGTCTGGTCGGAATGGGAAAGCGCGGCGCGGCACGGCGGTTTCGACGCCGTGATCGGCAATCCGCCGTGGGACCGCATGAAACTGCAACAGGTCGAATGGTTCGCCGCCCGCCGCCGCGAGATCGCCCTGGCCCAGCGCGCCGCCGACCGCCAGCGCATGATCGCCGCCCTCGAGTCGGACGGCGATCCCCTCGCCCAGGACTTCACCAAGGCCAACGAGCGCGCCGAGGCGGCGGTTCGTGTGGCAAGGGACGGCGGCGACTATCCCCTGCTGTCCGGCGGCGACGTCAACCTCTATTCGCTGTTCGTCGAACGCGCCATGGCCCTCGTCAAGCCCCAAGGCATGGTCGGGCTCCTGACGCCGTCCGGCATCGCCTCCGACAAGACGGCGGCGCCGTTTTTCAAGGGCGTGGCGACCCAGGGCCGTTTGAAGGCGCTCTACGACTTCGAGAACCGTCGCACGCGGTTCGATGCGCCGCCGTTTTTTCCCGACGTGGACAGCCGCTTCAAGTTCTGCGCTCTCGTCGCCAGCCCGTCGCCGATGGCGGCCCCGGCGCAATGCGCCTTTTTCCTTCAGGACGTGTCCGAACTCGACGACCCGGAACGATGCTTCCCGTTGACGCCGGAAGATTTCGCCCGGGTCAATCCGAATACCGGCACGGCGCCGATCTTCCGCTCGCGGCGCGACGCCGCGTTGACGACGGCGATCTACGGCCGCCTGCCGGTCCTGGTCGACCGCTCGGCCGGCGCGGAGGTGAAGGCTTGGCCGGTCAAATATGTCCGTATGTTCGACATGACCAACGATTCCGGCCTGTTCCGTACCCGCCGGGAGCTTGAGGAACGGGAAGGGGCCTATCCGACGGGCGGCAACCGGTTCGGCAGCCCGACCGGCGAATGGGTGCCGCTTTACGAAGGCAAGATGGTCCAGGCTTTCGACCACCGCGCCGCCAGCGTCGTCGTCAATCCCGGGAATCAGCACCGGCCTGCGCAGCCTGAGCCAGCGACCCTGGAACAGCATGCCAACGCCGACTGGCTCCCCGATCCGCAGTTTTGGGTGGCGGCATCGGAATGCGGTTGGACCCCGGAACTGACTTGGGTTCTCGGTTTCAAGGAAATCACGGCGCCGACAAACATCCGGACTTTTATCGCGGCGTTGTTTCCGACGGTCGGGTTTGGAAACAAGGTGCCCATCCTGAAACCCGAGACCCCGGCGCGGGACGAGTGGCTATTGGCAGCGAATTTCAACACGACGATTTTCGATTTCGTCACTCGCCAGAAAGTTCAAGGTCAGACTTTGAACCTTTTCATCGTCGAGCAACTCCCCGTCATCCCGCCAAACCGCTATGAAGCCGTCCGGTTCGGCCCGAAGACCGCCGGCGAGATCGTCCGCGAGGCGGTGCTGGAGCTGACCTACACGGCGCGCGACATGGCCCCGTTCGCCCGCGACATGGGGCATGTCGACGAGGCCGGCGACGTGAAGCCGCCCTTCCGCTGGGACGAGGCGCGCCGCCTGCGCCTGCGCGCCAAACTGGACGCCGTGTTCTTCCACCTGTACGGCGTCGCCGACCGCGACGACGTGCGTTACGTTTATTCGACGTTTCCGATTGTCGAGCGCCAGGAAACCGCCGCCCACGGCCGATATCTCAGCCGCGACCTGTGCCTGGCGTACATGAGCGCGTTGGCGGCCGGCGATCCCGATGCCGAGGTCGGGCCGTAAGGGCCCTTCCCCCTACCCCCGCCCGACGAATGGCATCTTCGTGGCCATGATGGTCATGAACTGGACGTTGGTTTCGAGCGGCAGGGCCGCCATCTGGACGATGGCCTGGCCGACCTGCTCGACCGGCATGCGCGGTTCCGGCGCCATGGCGCCGTTGGCCTGGGGCACGCCCTCGGCCATGCGCGCCGTCATCGCGGTCGCCGCGTTGCCGATGTCGATCTGGCCGCAGGCGATGTCGAAGGGCCGGCCGTCCAGCGAGATGGTCTTGGTCAGCCCGGTGATGGCGTGCTTCGACGCCGTGTAGGGGGCCGAGCCGGGACGCGGCGCGTAGGCCGAGATCGAGCCGTTGTTGATGATCCGCCCGCCCATCGGCCGCTGGTCGCGCATCATGGCGAAGGCCGCCCGGGCGCAAAGAAACGCGCCGTTGAGGTTGACGTCGATCACCGCCTTCCACGCCTCCCACGTCAGGTCGCCGAACGAGGTGGCGGGCGCGCCGGCCCCGGCGTTGTTGAACAGCAGGTCGAGGCGGCCGAAGGCCTCCCTGGTTTTCGCGAAGAGGGCGTCGACCGACCCGGGGTCGGCGACGTCGGTCGCCACCGCCAGGCCGCGGCCGCCGTCGTCGCCGGCCAGGGCCAAGGTTTCCTTGAGGGCGTCCTGCCGGCGGCCGGCCAGCACCACGGCATAGCCCGCCTTCAGCAGCGCGGTGGCGGCGGCGCGGCCGATGCCGGAGCCGGCGCCGGTGACGATGGCGATCCGTGTGTGGTCGGTCATGGGCGGTGTCCCCCTCTCCCCAAGCGGATGAAACGCCAAGACATGTACGGGTCCGGCGGCCGTTTGTCCACCCGGAGGTTGCGCCCGGACCCGTCCCGATTCGGCTGCCCCTTGCCCCGGCCGGCGGGACGACTATACTGCGCGCCGCCGCCGCCGGGACGCCGGGCCTGGGCCGCGGCCCCCATTTCCCCATCCGGACGAACGGAAGGCGCCACGCCCTTGAACCTGCGCAACATCGCCATCATCGCCCACGTCGACCACGGCAAGACCACGCTGGTCGACGGCCTGCTCCGCCAGGGCGGCTCGTTCCACGCCAAGCAGCATGTGGCCGAGCGGGCCATGGACAGCATGGACCAGGAGCGCGAGCGCGGCATCACCATCCTGTCGAAGTGCACCTCCATCGAGTGGCAGGGCCACCGCATCAACGTCGTCGACACCCCCGGCCACGCCGACTTCGGCGGCGAGGTGGAACGCATCCTCAACATGGTCGACGGCGTGCTGCTGCTGGTCGACGCCGCCGAGGGGCCGATGCCGCAGACCAAGTTCGTCACCGCCAAGGCGCTGAAGCTGGGTTTGCGGCCGATCGTCGTCATCAACAAGGTGGACCGCCCCGATTCGCGGACCGAGCAGGTCCACGAGGAGGTGTTCGACCTGTTCGTCGCCCTGGACGCCAAGGAAAGGCAGCTCGACTTCCCGGTCATCTACGCCTCGGCCAAGGAGGGCTGGGCCAGCCTGACGCCGGGCGAGACGGGCGCCGACCTGACGCCGCTGCTGCGCCTCATCGTCGATCACGTGCCGCCGCCGGAGGCCGAGCCCGACGGCCCCTTCCAGATGCTGGCCTCGACCCTTGAATACGATCCGTTCCTGGGGCGCGTGCTCACCGGGCGCATCCACGCCGGGTCGATCGGCCCCAACGTCACCGTCAAGGCGCTGCATCCCGACGGCCGCCTGATCGAGCAGGGGCGGCTTTCCAAGGTGCTGGTCTTTCGGGGCCTCAAGCGCATCGGCGTGGATGAGGCCGAGGCTGGCGACATCGTGGCGTTGGCCGGATTGAGCAAGGCGACGGTGGCCGACACCATCTGCGACGCCGCCGTCACCGA
>JAVEYE010000200.1:0-7266 GCA_034003665.1 Rhodospirillales bacterium
GCGCCATCGCCATCGTGCCGTTAGTGCCGATGCTGGTGCTGCGGGCCCTTGCGGGACGGTTTGCCGAACACCGGAAACTGGCTCGCTGGACTTGGCCGCTCTGGATGGTCGTCGCTGTTTCCGGCGTCGCCGTCTATTGGATGGCGGTGCATCTGTATCCCCATGTTCCGGTTTGAGGTGCCCATGCGCATGGACCATTCCCCGCTTCTCGCCACCTATGGCGACGCGCTGTCCGACCCTGCAGCCCGCCGTGAGCTTCGGGGATGGTGCGCGCTCGCCATCCTGTCCCTGGCGGTGGCCGGCGTCTTCGCGCTGCTGTTGGCGCTCTCGCGCACGCCCGGAGTCCAGAACTGGGTGCCGTGGCCGGCGGCGTTCTTCGGCAAGGGCTTGGTCGTCCATGTGGTGTTCGCCTTCATCGTTTGGTTCCTGGCGGTGCTCGGCGCTTTCCTCATCCTGGCGGCCTGGCGGGTCTCCGGCGGCCGGCCGCGGCTGGCCGGGGCCGGGCGCGTCGGGCTTTTCCTGGCCGGGATCGCCTGCGTGCTGCTGTTCGTGCCGGCGCTCCTCGACCGTGGCGAGCCGACCCTCAACAACTATGTGCCGGCGATCATCGATCCTCTCTACTACGCCGGACTCACCGTTCTGGCGCTCGGCGTGATGCTGCCGGTGGCCCGGCTGCTGGCGGCGCCGGTGGCCGGGCTGGGCCTGCCGCCCGACGACCTGTCGGTGGCGGCGCTGGGCGCCGCCGTCGTCTTCTGTTTGGCGCTGATCTGCTTCGGCTTGGCTTACGGTGAACTGGCCGGCCAAGTGCCGTCCTATGCCTTCAACGAGGAGCTGTTCTGGGGCGGCGGCCACCTGCTGCAGTTCATCAGCACAATCCTGCTGGTGGGCACGTGGGCGGCCCTCGCCCGGCTGACCCTGCCGGGCGAGGTGTTGCCCGGCTGCGTGGCCAAGGGTGCCGTCGTCTTCCTGGTGGTCAGTGCGTTGCCGGCGCCGCTTTTCTA
This sequence comes from Rhodospirillales bacterium, assembly GCA_034003665.1. Lineage (GTDB taxonomy): Bacteria > Pseudomonadota > Alphaproteobacteria > Rhodospirillales > Shumkoniaceae > Shumkonia. The sequence continues at coordinate 1,002 of JAVEYE010000200.1, forward strand.
TTTCATCTTCCCGCCGTTCGCCGCCGAGCAGACCCTGGCCTTTTCGGGCCTGCTGTGGGCCCTCGGCCCGCCCACCTTGGTTGTTGCGGTCGTCGGGATTCTGGCACTGTGCCGGCGCGGCCGGCTGGCCGCGCTGCCTTGGCGCAACCCCGTTTTCCTCAGCCTTGCTCTTTCGGTCGGCGTGTTCGGACTGGGGGGGGTGCTGGGCATGTTCATCGACGGCGCCGACACCCGCACGCCGGCCCACTATCACGCGGTGATCGCCGGTGTGACGCTGGCGTTCATGGGGCTGTTCCTGGGCCTTTTCCTGCCGCTTATGGAGCGGGCGCCCCGCCCTGGGCGAAGGCTCAATTTCCTGGTGATCGCCTTCGCGGCCGGTCAGACCCTGGCCTGCGTCGGCCTGTTCGTCGCCGGCGGCCACGGGGCGCCGCGCAAGGTGGCGGGAGCCGCCCAGGGCTTGGTCGACGTCGGCGCCATCGTCGGCATGAGCCTGAACGGCTTGGGCGCCCTGGTCGCGGTAGCCGGCGGCCTGGTGTTCATCTGGGTGGCGGGAAGGGCCCTTCTGGGTCAGCCCGCGTCGGCGGACCAGGCGCCGTCCTAGTCCTTGTCTTTCCAGATCGGATCGCCGAGGTCGATGTCGTCCTTGTCGGTCAAACCGCCGGCCGCGGCGCCGACCGCGCCGCCGAGGATCGCTCCCGTCCCGGGGCTGCCCATCAACGCGCCGCCGACGGCGCCGGCGCCGGCGCCGATCGCGCCGCCGCTGATTGCCCGATCCGTTCTCGTTTCCCCGCATCCGGCAATCGCCAAAACCGCGGCGGCAAGAGCGGCCGGGGCCAACCATGTCCTTGGGGCCATCACGTCCTCCATAAGTCAGAGAGCAACTGATGCCCATAACCGTTCAAACCGGTAATGGGTTCCCGCCGGATTTCGTCGATCCGGGTTCACCCGCCGTCGATGGCGGCCAGAATCTCCAGGCGGGCGCCCGGTTCCACGGTGTCGGCGGGGCGCAGCAGGGCATCGCCCGCAAGGACCATCAGGCCGAGCACGAGGTTGCTGTCGGCGTCGACCTGCGCGAAGCGGGAAAGCGCTGGGTCTTCGGCGCACAGGCGGCGGAGCAGGGCGGCGACCGAGGTCGGTTCGTCCAGAGCGATCTCGGTTTCCCGCCCCTTGACGGAGTCGAGAGGCGGGTACCACTTGATGCGCGTCATCGCGGTCATGGGTGGCCTTTTCCCTGCAGGGGGCACAGATAGCGCAAATCGACCTTCCGTGTCTTCCCCGACATGACGGCAGGAAAGACTTGGTTGCCGACGGCCCGTGTCGGATACTGCGATCGGCATTCCGGCGGCAAGGGAGGATGCCGGATTGGGAGGAGCGGATGAACAATCTTGATGCCGGGCACATGGCCCGTCAGCGGACCCTGGCCTATTGGCTGCTTGCCATGTGCGTCATGGTGTACGTCATGGTCCTGATCGGCGGCTTTACGCGGCTGACCTATTCCGGGCTGTCAATCGTCGAATGGAAGCCGTTGACCGGTTGGCTGCCGCCGCTGACCGCCGAGCAGTGGGAGGCCGCCTTCGCCGACTATCGGCGTTTTCCCGAATACCGCGAAATCAACGCCGGCATGACGCTGGACGAATTTCGCACGATATTCCTGATTGAGTATTTTCATCGCCTGTGGGGGCGGCTCATCGGGGTCGTCTTCCTGGTCCCGTTCGTCTTCTTTTTCGCCCGCGGTTGGATCGATTCGCGGCTGCTGCCCAAGCTGTTGTTCATGTTTATCCTGGGCGGCCTCCAGGGTGCTCTTGGCTGGTACATGGTGAAAAGCGGCCTCGTTGACGAACCCGACGTCAGCGCCTACCGCCTGACCGCCCACTTGGTCCTGGCCGTCGCCATACTCGGCTACATGCTGTGGGTGGCCATGGAACTGTTGGGGACGCACAGCGGCGCCGCGGCGCCCGGCGAAGCGGCCGGAAGGCGACGCTTGGCGTGGGGTATGGTCGGGCTGATTTTCCTCACCATCGTGTCGGGGGGCCTGGTTGCCGGCAACAACGCTGGCTTCGCCTACAACACGTTCCCGACCATGGACGGGGAATGGATTCCAGGGGCGTTGTTCGCCCTTGAGCCTTTCATGATCAACTTTTTCGAGGACGTCACGACCGTGCAATTCGACCATCGGCTGCTGGCGTTGGCGACGGTGATGGGGGTCCTCGTCATTTGGGTGTGGACACGCCGCGCCGGAATGCACCGCCGGGCCCGCCTGGCGGTCAACATGATGGCCCTGACCGTGCTCATCCAGGCGACGCTGGGCATTGCCACGCTGTTGCTCATCGTGCCGTTGCCGCTGGCGTTGCTTCATCAGGGCTGCGCCGTCGCCCTGTTCGGTTCCGCCCTTTGGACGGCCTTCGAGTTCGGCCGCGAGCCGGGCAGAAATTGAGAAACGTTCTTAAGAAGACGTCGTCCCTCTCTTGTTTGGGGGCGATGCCGCTCTATATTCCCAAGAACCCGCACGGCCGTTGGGGGTACGTGGGGCGATCCGCAGGATAGACCGTTGAGCCAATCAAGCGCGACCACCGCCAACTCCTCTTCCGCCACGCTGGGCGGCGGAAAGCAGGCCGCAGCCAATCACCCGGACTACCGGTTCCGGCTGGCTGATTACGCCATCATCCTCAAGCCCAACGTGATGTCGCTGGTGGTGTTTACCGCGATGGTCGGGATGTTGGTGGCGCCGGGCAGCATTGACCCCTTGACCGGTTTTTTCGCCGTGGCCTGTATCGCCGTGGGCGCCGGGGCGGCCGGCGCCATCAACATGTGGTACGACCGCGACATCGACGTCGAGATGACACGGACCCGCGAGCGACCCATCCCGGCCGGCCGCATGCGCCCGGCCCTGGCCCTCGTCTTCGGGGTCGTCCTGGCGGTCTCTTCTGTGGCGGCGATGGCGGCATTGGTCAACGCCCTGGCGGCGGTGTTGCTGGCCGCAACGCTGGTTTATTACATCTTCATCTATACCATGTGGCTGAAGCGCCGTACGCCGCAGAACATCGTCATCGGCGGCGCCTCCGGCGCTCTGCCGCCGGTGATCGGCTGGGCGGCCGTTACCGGCGGCGTCGATGCCGGGGCCATCGCGCTGTTCGCGATCATCTTCCTGTGGACGCCGCCGCATTCCTGGGCGCTGGCGTTGTTCCGCCGCGACGATTACGCGCGTGCCCGCGTGCCGATGCTTCCCGTCGTGGCCGGCGAACGGTCGACCCGACGGCAGATCCTTGCCTACACGCTGCTGTTGGTCCCGGCCTCCCTCACCCCCGTCGTCGTCGGCGTGGCCGGTCCGCTCTACGGTGTCGTCGCCCTCGGTCTTGGCGTCATGCTGCTGCGCCATGCGGTCCTGGTTTGGCGCGACACCACCGACCGTTCGGCCCGCCCGTTGTTCGGCTTCTCGATCCTTTACCTGTTTCTCATCTTTGTCGCGCTGTTGGCCGACGCCGCGACGGCGGCCTTCATTTAGCGGTTTCGAAGTCGCGGATGGGATGCGGCTGGTAGGGCTCTTCCAGCCGTGCCGTCTCCTCGGCGCTCAGGCCGATGTCCAGCGCCGCCACCGCGTCCTCCAGTTGCGCCATCTTGGTGACGCCGACGATCGGCGAGGCGATGCCGGGCTTGGCCAAGATCCAGGCCAGGGCGATTCGGGCCGGCGCTGCGCCGCGTTCCTTGGCCACCTCGGCCAGCCGCTCGGCGACGGTGAAATCGGCGTCCTGGAAATAGAGCATCCGGGCGTAATCGTCGCTCGCGGCCCTGGGCGTGGTGCCGCCGCCCTCGCGGTTTCGATTGCCGGCCAGGAAGCCGCGGGCCAGGGGGCTCCAGGGCACCAGACCCACCCCTTCTTCTCGGCAATAGGGGATCATTTCGCGTTCTTCCTCGCGATAGACCAGGTTGTAATGGTTCTGCATGGCGACGAACTTGGTCCAGCCGTGGCGCTCGGCCGCGAACTGCATCTTGGCGAACTGAAAGGCATGCATGCTCGAGGCGCCGATGTAGCGGGCTTTTCCCGCCTTTACGACGTCGTGAAGGGCCTCCATGGTTTCCTCGATGGGGGTCTCGTAGTCGAAGCGATGGATGTAGTAGAGATCGACGTAGTCGGTGCCGAGGCGTCGCAGGCTGGCGTCGATGGAATCCATGACGTGCTTGCGGCTGAGCCCCTTGTCGTTGGGACCCTCGCCCATAGGGTTGAAAACCTTGGTTGCGATGATCACCTGGTCGCGTTTGGCGAAGTCGCGCAACGCGCGGCCGGTCACTTGCTCGCTGCTTCCTTGCGCGTACATGTCGGCGGTATCGAAGAAGTTGATCCCCAGATCAAGCGCCCGCTTGTAGAAGGGCCGCGCCTCTGCCTCGTCCAACACCCATTCCCGCCAGGATCGGCGGCCGTAGCTCATGCAGCCCAGGCACAGGCGGCTGACTTTCAGTCCCGATTTCCCCAGATTGACGTAGTGCATGCAATGTCTCCCGAGCAGGCTGGACGGTTGGAGCCGGTTCGCCGAACTTGGCATTGACCGGTCGTTCCGCCATCATAATCAGCATCGCTGCTGGTGCAACGCATGAGGGAAGGAGGGCGGACATGGAGATTCAGTGGCTGGGACATTCGGCGTTCCGTCTGACGGCCGAGGGCAGGACGGTGCTGATCGACCCCTATTTTTCCGACAACCCGGCGTTTCCCGCCGGCGCCGAGAAGGGGCTCGGCAAGGTCGACCACATCCTGGTCACCCACGGCCACGGCGATCATCTGGGCGACACGGTTCGTCTCGCCAAGGCGCATGGCGCCCAGGTCGTAAGCATATTCGAGGTCGCGCAATGGCTGGGCGGGCAGGGCTGCGACAACTGCGTGCCGATGAACATCGGCGGAACGGTGACGGCCGGCTCCCTTTCATTCACGATGGTCAACGCGCTCCATAGTGCCGGTTATGTCGACGCCGACGGCCGTATACTCTACATGGGGGTATGCGCCGGCTTCGTCGTCAAGGCCGGTCGGTGGTCGGTCTACCACACCGGCGACACCGACGTCTTTTCGGACATGGCCCTGATCCAACGATTGCACGAGCCGAATGTCGGCCTCGTTCCCATCGGCGGCCATTTCACCATGGACGCCAGGGCAGCGGCCCTGGCCTGTAACGAGTTCCTCGACCTCGAGGTGATCGTGCCGATGCACTACAAGACGTTCCCGGTGCTGGCCGGGGGCGCCGACGAGTTCAAGGGCATGGTCAAGCGCGGCCGGGTCGAGATTCTGGAACCCGGCGGCACGCTCACGCTCTGAACGGCCTACGCACCGCGTCCCGTCAGGTCGAAACCGTAAACGGGGCGGGGCTCGTAGAGTTCTTCGAGGCTTTGCATGTCCTCGCTGTCGAGCGCGATGTCCAACGCCGCGACGGCGTCCTCGACATAGTTTTCCTTGATGGCGCCGACCACCGGGGAAACGATGCCGGGTTTCGCCAGCATCCAGGCAAGGGCGACCTGAATGGGCTTGACGCCGTGGCGGACGGCAACCTGATCGACCCGTTCGGCGATGGCGAAATCGACGTCGCGGTGGAACAGTTCCTGGGCCTTCTTGTCGGTCTGGGTGCGGATCGATTCCGCCTTTCCCCGGCGGTTCGCAAAGAATCCGCGGGCCAACGGGCTCCACGGCGTCAGGCCAACCCCCTCCTCGACGCAGTAGGGGATCATCTCGCGTTCCTCCTCCCGGTAGAGAAGATTGTAGAGGTTCTGCATCGAGACGAAGTTCGCCCAGCCGTTCCGCTCGGCGACGAAGCGCATCTTGGCGAATTGATAGGCGGCCATGCTGGAGGCCCCGATGTAGCGGGCCTTGCCTGCCTTGACGACGTCGTTCAAGGCGTCCATCGCCTCCTCGATGGGGGTTTGGGCGTCATAGCGATGGACGACGTAGAGATCGACATAGTCGGTTTTGAGCCGACGCAGGCTGGCGTCGATGGATTCCATGATGTGCTTGCGGCTCAAGCCCTCGTCATTGGGGCCGTCTCCCATCGGACCGCAGACCTTGGTTGACAGGACGATCTGGTCGCGCGGCGCCATCTCCTTGAGCAGGGTGCCGGTGACCTCCTCGCTGAGGCCGATGCTGTAGCGGTTGGCGGTGTCGAAATAGGTGATGCCGAGGTCGAGCGCCTTCTTGAACAGCGGCCTGGCTTCGGCCTCGCCGATGGCCCAAGGCTGCCATGTCTTGCTGCCGATCGCCGCGGTGCCGAAACAGATGCGGCTGACCTTGACC
>JAVEYE010000201.1:0-7160 GCA_034003665.1 Rhodospirillales bacterium
TTTGATGGATTGTATGCCGTTTCTTTCTACCGTGTACGCCCCGTTTCAGGTCGTCGCCCTCCCCGAATCACGCCTCGCCGATGATCGAAACCGAATTTCGGCTGGCTCGCCTGTGGCCGACCACCGCGCGCCGTTGTTGTCGGCGAAACGACGGCCCGCCGCCTCGCGCCGCTACAACCCACGCTCGCGGATATGCGGAATCGCCGGTGGACGGCCGACGCCGCTCCTCCCGCCATAGGTCCGTCGATTTTCCTTGATAAAAGACGCTCCGCCTCCGGAAGACCGGATCTGCGGCAAACGGCCTCCATCCCTACGAGGTTGTGCCTCGTCACGATCGCCTCCAAGCCTCCACGGTTTGCAGCGCCAGGTTGCCGTGGCCGGCACCGCTCGCTTATTGGCCCTCCCGTTGACGAGGGGCACAACGATACTGTTCACAGGCGAACATTTTGTCAATTGTTGGTTTTCGAATTAGCGTATCGATGTTCGTTTACGAACATTCCATGGAGAATGCTCTATACAACCAAACGGACTTACCGCCTCGGATTTATGCCGTTTTTCGGGAAATTGATGTCGATCGACCGCCGCATGGCGTGCCGCTTCGCCGCCGCCTTGCGGGTGCGCATTTTCGGCCGGGCGAGGCGCAGGCGATCCCAACCGGGGCTGTTTTCGCCGCCGAGTCGCCGCCGCCAGACGGCAAGACCAGACAAATGAACAGGGCGCGGCCCGCAAAGGCCGCGCCCTGTCGCAGATTGGCGCCGAAGACGAAGGAAGCGCGGCTTACTTCTTCTTCAGGAGCTCCACCATGGTGCTGCCGATCGAAGCCGGCGTTTCGGCGACCGCGATGTTGGCGCTCTTCATCGCCTCGATCTTATCGCCTGCCGTGCCCTTGCCGCCGGAAATGATGGCGCCGGCATGGCCCAAGCGACGGCCTGGAGGGGCGGTGACGCCGGCGATGAAGCCGACCGTCGGCTTCTTCACCTTGTTCGACTTGACGAACTCGGCGGCGTCCTCCTCGGCGGATCCGCCGATCTCGCCGATCATGATGATCGCCTCGGTCTCGGGGTCGGCCAGGAACATCTCGAAGCAGTCGATGAAGTTGGTGCCGTTGACCGGATCACCGCCCAGACCGATGCAGGTGGTCTGGCCGAAACCGGCCGCCGTCGTCTGCGCCACCGCCTCGTAGGTCAGCGTACCCGACCGCGACATGATGCCGATCTTGCCCTTCCTGTGGATGTGGCCGGGCATGATGCCGATCTTGCACTCTTCCGGCGTGATGATGCCGGGGCAGTTGGGGCCGATGAGCCGGGTCTTGGACCCGCGCATGGCCCGCTTGACGCGCACCATGTCGAGGACCGGAATGCCTTCGGTGATGCACACCACCAGCGGCACCTCGGCGTCGACCGCCTCGAGGATGGCGTCCGCCGCGAATGGCGGCGGCACATAAATGACCGATGCGTTGGCGCCGGTCACGGCGACCGCCTCGGCGACGGTGTTGAACACCGGCACGTCGAGGTGCTTCTGGCCGCCCTTGCCGGGGGTGACGCCGCCGACGACCTTGGTGCCATAGGCGATGGCCTGCTCGGTGTGGAAAGTGCCCTCGCCGCCGGTAATGCCCTGGACGAGAAGCTTGGTCTGTGAGTTGACGAGAACGGACATTTAGGCGGCCTCCTTCACGGCTTTCACCACCTTGGCGGCGGCATCGCCCAGGTCGTCGGCAGAAATGATCGGCAGGCCCGACTTGGCCAGGATCTGTTTTCCGGCCTCGACGTTGGTGCCTTCGAGACGGACCACCAGCGGCACGCTGAGGCTGACCTCGCGGGCGGCGGCCACCACGCCTTCGGCGATGACGTCGCACCGCATGATGCCGCCGAAGATGTTGACCAGGATGCCTTCGACCTTGGGGTCGGAGAGGATCAGCTTGAAGGCCGCGGTGACGCGTTCCTTGGTGGCACCGCCGCCGACGTCCAGGAAGTTGGCCGGCGACCCGCCATGCACCTTGATGATGTCCATGGTGGCCATGGCCAGACCGGCCCCGTTCACCATGCAGCCGATGGAGCCATCCAGCGTGATGTAGTTGAGCGAGTGCTTCGCGGCCTCGCGTTCCGCCGCGTCCTCCTCAGACTCGTCGCGCAGTTCCTGCACGTCCTTGTGGCGGAACAGCCCGTTGTCGTCGAAGTTCATCTTGGCGTCGAGGGCCAGCACGCCGCCCTCGCCGGTGACGACCAGCGGGTTGATCTCGACCAGGCTGGCGTCCAGGCTGACGAAGGCATTGTACATGCCCATCAGGAACTTGACGGCGGCGCCAACCTGCGCCCCCTCGAGCTTGAGCCCGAAGGCGACCCGACGGCAATGATAGGGCTGGATGCCGGTGGCCGGATCGACCGAAACCTTGACGATCTTCTCGGGGGTCTTGGCGGCCACCGTCTCGATGTCCATGCCACCCTCGGTCGAGGCCATGATGGTGACGCAGGACTTCGCGCGGTCGATCAGCATGCCGAGGTAGCACTCGCGGGCGATGTTGCAGCCCTCCTCGACGTAGACCCGCTTGACCTCCTTGCCGGCCGGACCCGTCTGGTGCGTGACCAGGGTCGAGCCCAGCATCTGGCCGGCATTGGCCTTGACCTCCTCGATCGACTTGACGACGCGCACGCCGCCCGCCTTGCCGGCCTTGTCTTCCTTGAACTTGCCCTTGCCGCGGCCGCCTGCGTGGATCTGCGACTTGACGACCCACACCGGTCCGCCGAGCGTCTTGGCGACGCCCTCGGCCTCCTCGGCCGTGTAGGCAACGCCGCCGCGCGGCACCGTCACGCCGAACTTGGCAAGCAGCTGCTTCGCCTGATACTCGTGAATATTCATTGATTTACCCGAGCTTGTTGGAAACCGCCGTCGGGCGGGAGAGGACCGTCCCCTGCCGCCCATCGAAATGGAAAAGGGAAGACGCCGCCCACGGCGACCGTAGGCAGCCGTGGAACCGCGCGTTTCCCAAGGTACGTTAGGCGGACTCCCCCTCTCCTTCAACAGCGATTTCACGATGTGGGGGCCGGATGCCCCGTCGTGTCACCACATTGTGAAAAATCGCTCCGCGTTGCGGGGGAGTCTCCCGGCTGGAATTGACTCCTCGGCACGTCGGCGGTAACGAGTGACACTTCCCCTATCCCCAGGGACAGCCCAACATTTCTCCGCCAATCGGGAGGACTACAATGAGGAATTTCAAGCCCGACGCCAAAGGCCCGCTGACCGGCCTTCGCATTCTCGACATGACCCGCGTGGTGGCGGGCAACGAATTGACGGTCTTGCTCGCCGATTTCGGCGCCGACGTCATCAAGGTCGAAACCCCCGGCAAGGGCGACGACCTGCGCGGTTGGAAAACCCAGGGCGTTTCCACCCACTGGAAAGTTTATTCGCGCAACAAGCGGAGCCTGACGCTCAACCTGCGCGAAGACCGCGCCAAGGAACTGTTCTCCAAGCTGGTCGGCACCGCCGACGCGCTGGTCGAGAATTTCCGGCCCGGGACGCTTGAAAAGATGGGCATGTCGCCGGCCGAACTGCACAAGATCAACCCCAAGCTGGTGGTCGTGCGCATTTCGGGCTGGGGTCAGGACGGCATGTACAAGCACAAGCCCGGATTCGGCACCCTGATCGAGGCGATGAGCGGTTTTGCCGCCTCCAACGGATTCGAGGATCGGCCGCCCGTGCTGCCCGCCTTCGCGATGGCCGACATGATCGCCGGCCTGACCGGCGCCTCTGCGCTGCTGGCCGCCATCCGCGAGGTCGAGGTCAACGGCGGCAAGGGCCAGGTCATCGACCTTCCGCTGTTTGATCCGCTGTTCTCGATCCAGGGCCCGCTGCCGGCCAACTACAAGGTCACCGGCAAGGTTCCGAAACGCCTGGGCAGCCGCTTCACCATGGCCGCGCCGCGCAACGCCTATCAGTGCAAGGACGGCAAGTGGGTCGCCCTGTCGGCGTCGACCCAGGGCATGTGGGAACAGTTCGCCAAGTCGATCGGCCAGCCCGAGCTGATCGAGGACGCCCGCTTCAAGACCAACTCCGACCGCCTGAAGAACGTCGATGAGCTCGACGAGATCGTCAGCGCCTTCATGGGCACGCACGACCGCGAGTACATCCTCGACTTCTTCGACAAGGCGGGCATCACGGTGGGCCCCATCTGCGACATCGCCGACCTGGTCGACCATTCCTACATCAAGGATCGCGAGATCATCGTCGAGGTTCCGGACGAGGAGTTGGGCACGCTGCCCATGCACAACGTCACGGCCCGCCTGTCGGGTACGCCCGGTGAATTCTTCCGCCCCGCCCCCAAGCTGGGCGAGCACAACGCCGACATTCTGGGCGAGTTGGGCGTCTCCGCCGACGAGTTGGCGAAGCTCGCCGAAAAGGGTGTTGTCTGACCTCACCGGGCGGTCCGCCACCGCCAAGAACGTTCGGGCCGGCCGCGCACAGCGCGGCCGGCCCGTGGCGTTTTGGGCCGCGGCGACCATCACATGCCACGCCCCGCAGCCGACAAAAAAGCCGGGCGGTCGAGACCCGCGCCATTCCCTCCAAGTGTGGAATCGTCCTCTTGACAGGACGATTCCACGCTCCGATAAGGCTTTGCAATCCCACATCTTTGCGGGGACACGGGTTTGCCGCGGGGGGATGGCATGGCCGAATCGAAATCGATTCGAAAAACATATCGCCGGTTGGTCAACGTCGTACCACCCGCAGTAGCATCGCTCCAGGCGAACGTTTGCCGTACGCCAGGCTGTCGAAACTTCGGCATTCAACCGGCGGTTCTGCTTGGCAAGAAGGTGGCCAGAAAAGAGCCTGGCTACTACTCGCTCGTCGGCCAAGTCGGCTCGACGATGATACGTTGCCCGCTTTGCCGCAGGCAATTCACTCTCGTCTCGAACCGCGCCTTGTTCTTCGAGGTCAGACGGCTTCTGGACAACAACGGCGTCCTGAACCAGGGTGCCTGCCCGGATCCGGATTGCGAGAACGTTTGGCGGCCGGCGAACCAATACCCCGAGGAGTACTATGCGCACGGCGAGACTTCCTGCGGCCGCCCTCGCAAGCGGTGTCGGAAGTGCGGGGCGACGTTCACGATCGAAGGCGACCATCGCACGTGGAGCCGGCTCGAGGTGAATAAAGCGATCGTTCTGGATCTCGTCAACCGCGCCTCCCTGAATGCCATCCTCCGCAAGACCGGTATCGGCGGCAAACGGCTCTACGAGCGGATCGACTTCATCCATCGGCAGATGCTCTCGTTTGAGAGGGCCAGACTGCGCTCGCTGCGGGAGTCTGCCAAGTTCCGCAAGCGGCGCTTTGCGCTCTGCACCGACGCGCAGGACCAGGTCGTGAACTGGATCAAGAGCGAGTACCGCGAGCACGTCCAGTTGTCCTGCCTGAGCACCGCCGACAACCTGACCGGTTTCGTCTTCCGGTCCGATGCCAACATCGATCCGACGGTGGGCGACTGCGGACGGCACTTCGAGAAGCTCGAAGCGGATCGTGATTTCGACACGATCGAAGGCCTTGGATTGAGCGCCCGGTACGAGGTCGAGCTCTTCCTGCGAGGAGCCTTCTGGAGCTTGGCGTTCGAGCAGAAGGGCAGGTTGAAAAGGAAGAGGAGAAAGCGGAACGGCAAGGAGGACGCGGTGCTGCCGGCGGAAGATTCGGATGAGGTCGCTGATGCCGAAGAGGCCATCCAACGGATCCTGCCGTCGGAGGTACGGGTCGCCGAGATCGAACAGGCCAAACGGACGATCCTTCGCATGATCGAGGATCTTCCGAAAACCCCCGGAGGTCATCCTCCACATGGCGTCGTCATCAAGCCGTCCTATACGGCGCTGGCGCACTTCCTGGCCCTCACCGCCATGCTCCCCGCCGACGCCATTTTGCACCTCGTCACCGACCCGTCGGCGACCATCGTCAGCTCGATGCTGAACGGCATGCGGGATCGCATCAAGAACAACCTGGCGGACGTGACGCTGGTCATGTTCGACAAGGAATTGACCCAGCCGAAGAAGCAGGCGCGCGTGGCAAAGTTCAAGAAGGACCTGCTCGAGTTCGCGAAAGGCACTGGTCCGGAGGTGAGCACGGCGCGCGCCCTGCGGCGAGCCTTTCTCAAGGAATTCTCGGTTCAGATGAAGAAGGGGCTGGTCGGCATCCCGGCGACGTGGTGGACGATCCCCATCGAGACTATGTACGAGCCGGGAAAGCGGGTCGGCATCGTCCACCAGCGAAGCCTGTCGACGCCGGAGAAGGACGAAGAGCACTTTATCACGCTGCTGGACCGCTCCAGCCTTCACGCCGTCGACAGCTTCTTCAACTTCATGAGACAGCGCGTCTCGTATCTGCACCGGGCCGGCCTCTCCCGATCGTCGAAGTCCTTCTACAACGCCTTCCAGCCATATCGGGGCGACATGCTGCAGAAGATCGTTGACATCGCGCGGGTCTACTATAATTGGGTCGAACCCCGGCCGTTCCGGATCGAAAGGAACTTCGAGAATATCGAGGAGCGCCCCCTCAAATCGAAGAAGGAGATGGTCGCGGTCGCCACCCGCCAGCAGCGCCGCGCCGAGATGCGGGAGACGCCGTCAACCCCAGCGATGCGCCTCGGGTTGGCCCGCGGGCCGGTCAGCCTCACCACCATCCTGTACAGCGACTGGCAATCCCGGTGCTTCGCAAACCAAAAAACCAAAAAGTTGCGCAACCCTCGCGTGTCCAAAAAACAGGGGCCACCTGAGGTTGTTCAGGCGGCCCCGTAAGATTCCACACTTTGGGGGAATGGCGCGGGTCGAGACCGCCCGGCGAGGTTGCACTTCTCCGTCCGTAAATGGTGGCGGCGGGGCGCCGCCCGGGCCTACTTCTTGAGGTAGGAGCGGACCAGCTCCTCGGCGATCTGCACGGTGTTGAGGGCGGCGCCCTTGCGCAAGTTGTCCGACACGCACCAGAACGCGATTCCGTTCTTCACCGTCGGGTCCTTGCGGATGCGGCTCACATAGGTGGCGTCCTCGCCGGCGCATTCGACCGGGGTGACGTACCCCTCGTTGGCACGCTTGTCGACCACGACAACGCCGGGCGCCTTCTGCAGCGCCGCGCGCGCTTGGTCATCTGTGATCGGCTTCTCGAACTCGACATGGATCGCCTCGCCGTGGCCGATG
>JAVEYE010000202.1:0-7155 GCA_034003665.1 Rhodospirillales bacterium
GAAAATGTCGATCTTCATGGTGGCGCTTTCCGATAATCCGACGATCATCCTGTTCATCATCCTGGCCTTCCTGGTGGTTTCCGGCATGTTCGTCGAAAGCACCGTGCTGGTGCTTCTGCTTACCCCGATCTTCGTGCCGATCATCACCCACATCGGCTTCGATCCGGTGCATTTCGGCATCCTGATGATGTCGCTCGTCACCATGGGTTCGATGACGCCGCCGGTGGGGGTGGCGATGTTCACGGTGTGTGGGCTGCTCAAGTGCCCCACCCACGAATACGTCCTCGAATCGTTGCCCTTCGCCGTCACCATTCTCGGCGTCGTCGCCATCCTGGTGTTCATTCCCGAGGTCGTGCTGTTTCTGCCGCGGGTGCTGATGTAGGAAAGGGGAAGGGCATGCAACGTGCGCCAATTGTGGGGAATGCCATGACAAGCGAAGCGCTGTCGGCCAAGATTGACCGGCGGCTGCCGACCACGCCGCAGGTTTTCGACGTGCTGCGTCAAGCCATCGTCAGCCTGAAGATCGGCATCGGTCAGCCGCTTTCCGAGAACGAGGTGGCTGTCCAGTTGGGCGTCAGCCGGACGCCGGTGCGCGAGGCCTTCATCAAGCTGGCCGGTACCGGGCTCATCGAGGTGCTGCCGCAACGCGGCACCTTCGTCGTCAAGATTTCGCCGCGCGCCGTGCGTGACGCCCAGTTCGTTCGCGAGGCCCTGGAGGTGGCGGTGGTCCGCCAAGCCTGTCTGAATCCGGTGCCGGATCTGGCCCCGCGGCTGCACGAACTGGTCGCCCTGCAACAGAGCGCCGCCGAGGATGACGACTTCGACCGTTTCCTTATCCATGACGAGGCTTTCCACCGGACGATGGCGGTGGCCGTCGGCCGCGAGAGGGCGTGGCGGGTGATCGAGGGCGAAAAGGGGCAGATGGACCGGGTGCGGTATCTCAGCCTGCCGAAAGCGTCGCCGCTGTTCCACCTGATCGGCCAGCACAAGACCATCGCCACGGCCATCGAGGCGGGAAACCTGCCGGCGGCGGAAGCGGCGTTGCGCACCCACCTTTCGGAAATTCTAGGCGTGTTGGAGCGGTTCCAGCGGGAGATGCCGCACCTTTTTGCCGACGACTGAGCATCCGTAGACGAGTCTGAAAGAAGGAAATGCAATGGACGATCTGCGAATCGTCGACATTCGGCCGACGACCGTGACGGTGCCGCTGAAGGCGGCGCTGCGCCACTCCAACGGCTGCCACTGGGGGCGGTTCGTCCGCACCGTTGTCGAGGTCGAAACCAACCAGGGTCTTGTCGGCCTGGGCGAGATGGGCGGTGGCGGCGAAAGCGCCGAAGCGATGTTCCGCGGGCTGTTGCCCTACCTCAAGGGGCACAACCCGTTCGATCTGGAAGCGTTGCGCTGGAAGATCGCCAACCCGACGGCCAGCCTCTACAACAACCGCACGCAACTGCTGGCGGCGCTGGAATTCGCCTGCCTCGACATCGTCGGCAAGGTGCTGGGGGTGCCAGCCTACAACCTGCTGGGCGGCAAGCTGCGCGACGAGGTGGAGTTCGCGAGCTACCTGTTCTTTACCTATCCGGTCGATGGGCGGAGGGCGATCGATGTGCGCACGCCGGAGCAGCTTGTCGACCACGCTCGCGCGCTCAAGAAAACCTGCGGATTCGCCAGTCACAAGCTCAAGGGCGGCGTTTTCGCGCCAGATCACGAACTGGACTGCTATCGGGCGTTGGCCGAGGCCTTCCCGAGCGACAAGGTAAGGTTCGATCCGAACGCGGCGTTCTCGGCGGAGGAGGCGATCCGCTTCGGCCATGCCATCGAGGACCTCAATAACGACTATTTCGAAGACCCCACCTGGGGCCTCAACGGCATGCGCCGGGTCCGCCAGGCGGTGAACATCCCGACAGCCACCAACACCGTGGTCGTCAATTTCGAGCAACTCTCGTCCAATGTTCTTGATCCGGCCATCGACGTCGTCCTGCTCGACACCACCTTTTGGGGCGGCATCCGGCCCTGCGTCAAGGCGGCCGGAGTATGCGAAACCTTCCAGTTGGGCGTGGCCGTGCATTCCTCGGGCGAACTCGGCATCCAGCTTGCCACCATGCTGCATCTTGGCGCGGTTCTGCCCAATTTGACGTTCGCCGCCGACGCCCATTACCACCATCTGGCCGACGACATCATCGTCGGGGGGCCGATGCCTTACGTTGGCGGCAGGATCCGCGTTCCGGACGCCCCCGGCCTCGGTGTCCAAATCGATCGCGACAAGCTGGCGACCTATGCCGAGCTGTATCGCGAATTGGGCGGATATCCCTATGACCGCGACCCGGAGCGGCCCGACTGGTACGCGATGACGCCCAACGCCGATTGGGCCGATCCCGCCACCGAATACACGCTCAAGGTCGGTGGCGGTCGGTAGGCCGGCGGGCCGTGCCGTCCTTATTCCGCGGCGTGAGGTGGGCGTTTGGCCAGCAGCACGCCGCCGATATGAGCGGTCGCGCCGCCCAGGGCGCCGATCAGTATGCCGAACACCATTGGTCCGGCGGTTTCGGCCATCAGCGTGCCGACGACGTATGAGGCGGTTGCCCCCGTTGCCATCTGCACAAAACCCGACAGCCCGGCGGCGGCGCCGGCGAGGCGCGGCTCGACGCTGACCGCCCCGGCGAACCCCGTCGGCAGGCAGAGTCCGTGGCCCAAGGTGACCACGGCCATCGGCCCGAAATAGGCCCACATCGAATGCAGGCCGGCCAGATAGAGCACCGTGCCGGTGGCGGCGCCCGCCACCGAGATCGATACGCCGAGCGTGATCGTCCGGTCGATGCCGAGGTGGGGCGAGACGCGGGCCGCCGTGAAGTTCGCCACGATGTAGGCCGCCGCGATTGCGATGAAGTACAGGCCGTAGTCGCTGGGCGGCCGGCCCAGCAGGCGCACGGTCACATAGGGAGCCGATCCGACGAACGACAGAAAGGTCATCGCGGTGCCGGCGATCTGCAGGCTGTAGCCGCAATACGTCCGTTGTCGCAAAAGCTGGGCGAAATCGGGAAGAATGCTGCGAAAACCGGCACCCTCTGCCGGCTGGGGGAGGGTTTCGGGCAGCCACTTGAAGATGGCCGCCGTCAGAACGACCCCGGCGACCAGCACGAAGGCGAACGACGCGCGCCAGCCGAACCAGACATCAAGGAAGCCACCGATGGTGGGGGCCAGCATGGGGGCCACCATCATGGCCATGGTGATGTAGGCGAGGACGCTGGCCGTGCGGTTGCGATCGAACCTGTCCCGGACAATGGCCCGTCCCACCACCATGCCGACGCATCCACCCACCGCCTGCACCAGCCGTCCGGCGATCAGCCAGCCGATGGTCGGCGCCGCAAGGCACATCGCTGATCCCATCAGGTGCAAGCCGAGCCCGCCCAGCATCACCGGCCGCCGACCGTAACGATCCGACAAGGGACCGTGCACGAGCTGGGCTCCGGCCAGACCGACCAGATAGAGTGTCAGGACCAGTTGCACGGTGCCGTAGTCGGCGCCGAAGGCCTTTTGCAGGCCGGGCATCGACGGAATGAAGATATTGAGCGACAACGGCCCCAGCGCGGTGGCCACGATGAGGATGGCGAGCAGCGACGCGGTGCCACCGGAGGATTTTAGCGGCATCACTTATCGTGCCGGCGCCGCCGACGGCTTGCCTGGGGGAATCGGCGTCCCCCGGAGGCTCGGGTGGCAGCGGGCGTACTGGTACGGATAGGGCGCCTCCGCACCCAGTTCGGCGGCGGCCTGCCAAGTCCAGTGTGGGTTGAACAGCATGGCGCGGGCCAGCGCCACCAAGTCGGCCTGGCCAGCCCTGACGATGGTTTCCGCCTGTTGCGACGATGCGATCTGGCCGACGGCGACGACGGTCATTGCGGTGGCTGCCTTGACCCGCGCCGCCAACGGAGTCTGGTAGCCGGGGCCGGCCGGGATGGCGGCGTCGGCCGTGTTGCCGCCACTCGATACATGGAAGAAGTCGCAGCCCCTGGCCTCCAGCGCCACGGCCAGCGCGATCGTATCCTCGACGGTCCAGCCTCCGTCGATCCAGTCGGTGGCGGAAACCCGCACGCCGAGAGGCTTTTCCGCGGGCCATTCCTTGCGTACGGCGTCGAAGATCTCGATCGGGAAACGCATGCGGTTTTCCAGCGAGCCGCCATAGGCATCGGTCCGCCGGTTGCTCAGCGGCGACAGAAATTGATGCAGCAAATAGCCATGGGCGGCGTGGATTTCGATGGTGTCGAAGCCGATATGCCGGGCGCGGACCGTGGCATGCGCGAAGGCGCTCCTCAGCCGTTCCAGCCCCGCGCCGTCGAGGGCCTGCGGCACCGGCCAGTCTGCGGTGAAGGGTATGGCCGAGGGGGCCACGGTCGGCCAACCAGAATCGCCCAGCGGTCCTGGGGGCAGCCCGCTGCCGGGCGCGCTGGTTGATCCCTTGCGGCCGGCGTGGGCCAGTTGGATGCCGATCGGGGCATTCCCCCAATGTTTGCAGAAATCGACGACACGGGCGAGAGCCGCCTCGTTCTCGTCGGAATAGAGCCCCAGGCAGCGGTCGGTGATGCGCCCCTCCGGGCTGACGGCGGTGGCCTCGGTGATGAACAGCCCGCAGCCCGAAACGGCGAACTGGCCCATGTGCATCAGGTGCCAGTCGTTGGCGGTGCCGTCGACGGCGCTGTATTGGCACATCGGGGCGACGACGACGCGGTTCTTGAGCGACAGGTCACGCAGTCGAAGTGGGGAAAACAGGATGCTGTTCATAAACTTTCTGCCGATCATCGTGTCGTTGCGCCGGGACCGGCAGTCGAGCCTGTCGCGATGCCGGCGCAAGGATGAAAAACGGAACGGGTTGTCCTAGAAACGGCGGAGATAGCATGAATTGCGGGTCGTGGCCATCCCTCACACGGCGTGGGCAAGACCCAGCAGCGCCGGCGTCGGATGGGTGACGAGGAAGGTGGGAATGGCCGCCACGTAATCGGTGAAGCGTCCCATGTCTATGAAACGGCGACGGAAGGCGGCGCCGTCGAATGCGGTTCCCATGCGGCGCACCACGCCGCCGCCAATGAAGACGCCGCCGCGCGCGCAGAAGGTCAACGCCATGCCGCCCGCGAAACTGCCCAGCATCGTCGAGAACAGCCGTGCCGCCGCGGCGCATTGCGGGTTGTCGCCGTCGGTGGCGCCCTTGGTGACGCCGGCCGGCGTCATCTCGGGGTCGGCGGCGATGCCGTCCAACTCGCAAAAGGCGTGGTAGAGGTTGACCAAACCGGGCCCCGACAGCGCTCGTTCACCTGAAACGTGGCCGAAACGCCGGCGCAGGACCGCCAGGATCGCTATCTCGACGTCGTCGCGGACGGCCAGCGGCGCGTGCCCGGCTTCCGAGGCAACAGGGGCCCATCCGTCGCCAAAAGGGGTGAGGGCGCCGACGCCCAATCCGGTGCCGGGCGCCACCGCGGCCATCGGCGCGCCAGGAACCGCCTGCCCTTCGCCGACGGTGGCGCGTTGGGTGTCGTCGAGGTCCGGCAGGGCGAGGGCGAGGGCCACCACGTCGTTGACGACGTTGAGGCTGTCGAGGCCCAGGCGTCGGCGGGTCTCGGCGATCGAGAACGACCACGATACGTTGGTCAATTCCACGCGATCGCCGGATATCGCCGAGGCCACGCCGATGGCCGCGCGACGGGGCGGAGTCGGCGGGCGCATCTCGGCCAGATAGGCCTGGGCCGCAGCGGCCGGGTCGGTGTAATCGCGACTGGCCAGACTGCGGACGTGGCCGACGCTGCCGTCCGCCCCGACCAGGGCGAAGCGCGCGTTGGTGCCGCCGATGTCGGCCACGAGAGCGGCGGGCCGGCTGTCTCTGTCCATGGATCGGCCGCTCATTCGTAGGGGGCTTGGCGGAGCGCCTCGAGGAAACTCTCGCGCCAGCGAGTCAGGGTGTTGACGCGCAACGTCGCCATCATCGCGTTCCAGCGCTCCTTGCGCTCCTCAAGCGGCATGGTCATGGCGCGGGCGATGGCATCGGCGACCGCGTCGCAATCAAAGGGATTGACGATCAACGCCTCGGGCAGTTCGCGCGCGGCCCCGGCGAATCGCGACAGCACGAGGACGCCGGGATCCTCGGGGTCCTGGGCGGCGACGTATTCCTTGGCGACCAGGTTCATGCCGTCACGCAGGGGCGTGATCAGTCCGACCCGGCTGCCGCGATAGAACTCGACCAGTTGGTCGCGCTTGAAGCTGCGGTTCAGGTAATTGATGGGAACCCAGTCGAAATCCGCGAAACGGCCGTTGAGCTGGCCGATCTCGGCCGCCAATTCACGTTGGATCTCCATGTATTCCGGAACCTCCGCCCGTGACAGCGGGGCGATCTGCACCAGCGTCACCTTGCCGTGGTAGTCGGGGTAGCGTTCCAGGAAACGCTCGAAGGAGCGTAAACGTTCCACCAGTCCCTTGCTGTAGTCGAGCCGGTCGACGCCGATCATCCAGGTGCGGTCGCTTGGCAGATTGTTCAGATGGGCGGCCTTTTTCGTCTTGGCCGAGCGGGCGCCGAGCTTCTCGAAATCGTCGGTGTCGATGCCGATCGGGAAGATTTCGACCCGAAGCGTGCGGCCGAAGGCGTGGATCAGGTGGTTTCCCATGATGCCGCCGTCGGCCTCGTGCACAACGTAGTCGAGGAAGGCGCGCAGGTCGTTCTCGGTATGGAAGCCGACCAGGTCGTAGGCGCACAGCGCCTGGACGATGGCCCGATGGGCCGGCAGGGCGGTCAGGATCTCCATTGCCGGAAACGGCGTGTGCAGGAAGAAGCCCATCGGCCGTTCGATGCCGGCCTGACGCAGCTCCTGGCCAAGCGGAATCAGGTGATAGTCGTGGACCCAGATCAGGTCGTCGGGCTTGAGCAGCGGCAGCAGATGGCCGACGAACAGCTTGTTGACCTCGAGATAGCTCGAATAGGCCTGTTTGCTGAAGGCGGTGAGGTCGAGACGATAATGGAACAGCGGCCACAGCGCGCGGTTGGCGAAGCCGTTAAAATATTCGGCGTAGTGCTTGCGCGACAGATCGACCGTGGCGTAGGTCACCTTCTAGACCTGCTTAATCGTCGGTTCGGTTGGCAGCTTGGGCGCCACCTAGCCGCTCCAGCCGAACCATACG
>JAVEYE010000203.1:0-7128 GCA_034003665.1 Rhodospirillales bacterium
GTTTGCCCCGATGAAACGATAGACGAAATCGGCGATACCGCAAACGGGGTCGCGGTACAGCTTCGGACGCTCGCCTTGCGTGCGGGCGCGATTTGGGGCACATTCGCCGAGGGGAAGAGTGATGATCTTCGACACCACTTTCGGGAAGCTTGTTCCGGCCGAACGACAAGGTCTGCTTGATCTGGGCATTCCTGTCAGGGCCAAGCCGGGCGACGTCATCGTTCGCCAGGGCGTGCGGCTGAGCGGCATCTATGTCGTGCTCAAGGGGGAGGTTCGCGTCGAGCACGGCATCCAGGTCGTGCGCCAGGCGGTCGTCAAGCAACCGAACGGCAGGGATGCCGTCAAGGAACTGCCGGGCCGCCTGTCCGTCGAGGTGACGCGTCTGGGGCGCGGTGCCATTTTCGGGGAAATGTCCTTCGTCGACGACGCCCCGACCAGCGCCACGGTGACCGCGATCAGCGAAGTGGAAGCGGTGTTCATCGACGGCGGCAAGGTGCACAGGCGGTTGGAAGGCGATCCGGCCTTTGCCGCCCGCTTCTATCACTCATTGGCGATCGTGCTGTCGGGCCGCCTGCGCGAAGCCAACAAGCAGGCCCGCGGCATTCGGCCGCGCGGCCCCGCCGTTCCGCGGTTGGCGGACGAGCCGATGTCGACTGGGTCGGCAAGCTCCGATTAACAGCCGGGGGTCCAGCGGTAGCGCTCGATGATTTCCTCGTTGAGCGTGATGCCCAGGCCGGGCCCATCCGGGATCTCGATGCGGCCCCCCACCGCCTTAAGGGGATTCTGGGCTAGGTCGCTCTTCAGCGGATTGTTCATGACGTTGAATTCCTGCCAAGGCGCGTCGCGCTGGGTGGCCAGGAAGTGAAGCGTCGCCGCCACCAGGATGTCGGTCGACCAGCAATGGGGGATGATCCGGACGTTGTGCACGTCGGCCAGCGCGGCGATGCGTCGGATTTCCGAAAGGCCGCCGCAACGGGCGATGTCGGGCTGGATGATGCGCAGGGCGCCGCGCTCCATCAGGTCGCGGAAGCCGTAGCGTCCGGTTTCCTTCTCGCCGGTGGCGATCGGGGTCGGCGATACCGTGACCAGCTTGGCGAATCCGTCGAGGTCATCGGGAGAGAGCGGCTCTTCGAGGAAATAGACGTCATGATCGGCCAGCGCCCGCCCCAACCAGGCGGCATCGTCGAACGGGACCGGGGTTCCCATGTCAAGCATCAACGCGATATCCGGCCCCAGGGCCCTGCGCATCTCGCCCACCGACCTGGCGTCGGCGCGCACATCGCCGCCCAGCCCGCCCCAGCCGAACTTGATGCCCTTGAAGCCGGCGGCGGCGTGGCGTTCGGCCTGCTCGATCATGCCGGCGGGCGTTGCCGGGCTAAGGTCGCTGGCATAGGCCGCCACCGAATCCCGCATCTTGCCGCCCATCAGCTGGTGGATGGGCTGGTCCAAAATCTTTCCCAACAGGTCCCACAGTGCGATGTCGATGCCGCTGATCGCCTGCATCACCACGCCGCGCCGACCATAAGAGGCGGTATGGCGATACATGATGTCCCAAAGGTCGTTGATGCGCCGCGGATCCTTGCCGATGAGCAGGGGTTTCAGGCCCTGCGTCGTCAGGTGGGAGATGGGGGCGTCGATCACCGCCTTGAGCACGGTGGGGGACGTATGGGCTTCTCCGATGCCGGTGATCCCCTCGTCGGTGTGGATGCGGATGACCAGGATGTCCTGAAGGTTGTCGCCGTTGGGCAGCACCGGTTCGGGCATGCGCAGGATGATGGTTTCGATGTCGGTGATCTTCATGGCGGCGTGTTCCCCCTTCCGGGCTGGCGTTGTTTGGCGCCAGTATAAACCGGTAGCGTCGGCCCCTTGCACTGGCGATCGCCGTCTTTTCTGCCATATTTTTCGGGGACAGCCCTTTTTTCCGGCCGCCGCGGGTATCATGTGGCCGAATCCCAGGATTGAACGGAGGATGTGGTGAGGGACTTCTTGGCAAGAGTGCGCGACAAGTTTCGCCGGCGGGAAGCCTTCGCCGATTCGGCGGACCTCGGGGGGCAACCGGGCCGGCGGGTGCCGTGGAAGGCGATCGGCGGCGTGATCGTCCTGTTCCTCCTCCTTTACTATCCGCTCGGCATGATGCTGGCCCACAAGGTCAACGACGACGTCGACTACCAGACGCCCCCCGAGTTTCAGGTTGAGGGAGGCAGCCGCGCGGTGTCGATGGCCGCGGCGCTGATCGACCGGGAAGTGACGCGGACCAAGTGGGTGGCCAACTCGCCGATCATTTTTCCGTCGTCGTTGCTCGACAACATGCCCAACTTCCAGATGGGCCTCGTCTACGCGCTGTCGCGCTTCGCCATCGAGATGACCGATTCCCTGGGCCGCACCCGCGGATCGAGCCAGGCCGACGCCGATCTCGACAAGGCGTCGGGGCTTTTGAAGTACGACGGCACGATTTGGATGTGGGAGCCGCGGACGTCGCTGATGCCGACGGCCAGCGCGGAGCGCCAGTACGTCACAGCGGAGCGGTCGCTGATGGCCTTCAACAGGCGGTTGGGAAGCGGCGCGGCCGTGTTCGACCGACGGGCCGACAATCTGATTTCCTTCTTGTCGCGGGTCGAGGCCGACCTCGGGAGCTCGTCCGGGGCGCTCGACGCCCGCGCCATGGAATCGAACGCCGGCTGGTTCGATTTCACGGCCGACGACATCTTCTATGCCACCAAGGGACGGCTTTACGGCTATTACATGCTGTTGCGCGAACTCGGCGCCGACTTCGAGACGGTGCTGGCCGAAAAGAACGTCGGCAATGTCTGGACACAGATGATGCAAAGCCTGCGCACCGCCGCCGACATGGATCCCCTGGTCGTCGCCAACGGCGCCAACGACGGCTTTTTCATTCCCAGCCACATGGCGGCGCAAGGCTTCTACCTGCTCAGAGCCCGCACCCAGCTCAGGGAAGTCGAAAACATTCTCTTGAAGTAATACGCCGGCACGCACCGACCAGGCGACACCTGGGGAACAAGCCCACCGGCGCGGCGGCGGTCACTTGGTTGCCGCGCCCTTTCTGCGGTCGTCGACGCGGCGGTCCGGGTTGCCCCACGGGCAGCGGGCCGCGTTGTCGTTGGCGGTGCCGACCCGGCGGTCCGGGTCGGGCCGGAAGCCCAGCCCCGACCGTCGATCTATCCCCGATCGCCGATCGGCGCCGGACCGGCGATCCTGGCCGGTGCGTCGCTCGATGCCGTCCCACGCGAAATTCGATGCCGTTCGCATCGCTGTCATGTATCCCCCTTTGCTCCTTGTCGCGGAGCCAAAAGGCTTTCCCCCGAAAGCTATCCGATTATATGGGCGACCAACAACCCTTAGTAAATGCCCCAGAAGGCGGAAGAATTTCCATAGGAATCATTTCAAGTTGAGGCGGGTTCGCTGCGCTCCGCGGGAGCGACGGCCCGCCGCAAATTCGTCGCGTTGCGACGGAACGGCTTGACGTGTCCGCCGAAGGGCGCCATCTCCGGTTCATCCGGCCGTTCGAGGACGGCTGAAAACCTTGTGTCTGCCGGCCGTTTTCGGCATTCTCCGGCATTCCCGTGCCGGCCGATCGAGAAAGACATCAGTCCATGACCGACAAGCGCGTCTATCTTTATGACTGCACGTTGCGCGACGGCGCCCAGACCCTCGGGGTCGATTTCACCACGTTGGACAAGCAGGTGGTGGCGCGCGAACTGGACCGCATCGGCATCGATTACATCGAAGGGGGGTGGCCGGGGGCCAATCCCGCCGACGACGATTTTTTCGCCCATCCGCCCAAGCTCGATCGCAGCCGCCTGACCGCCTTCGGCATGACCCGCCGGGCGGGGCGCAGCGCCGACAACGATCCCGGACTGGTGGCCGTTATGAACGCCGGCGCCCGTTCCGTCTGCCTGGTTGGCAAGACGTGGGACTTCCATGTCGAGGTCGCCCTGGGCGTCGGGCTGGACGAGAACGTGCAGATGATCGGTGACAGCGTGGCCGCCGCCGGGCGACGGGTCGAGGAGGTGCTGTTCGACGCCGAGCATTTCTTCGACGGCTTCAAGGCCAACCGCGATTACGCCCTTTCGTGCGTCAGCGCCGCCTACGAGGCGGGCGCCCGCTGGGTCGTGTTGTGCGACACCAACGGCGGCACGCTGCCTCACGAGGTCGAGGAAATCGTCGGCGCGGTGGCCGAGCGCATTCCGGCCGGGCGGCTGGGCATCCACTGCCATAACGACACCGGCAACGGCGTGGCCTGCAGCTTGGCCGGCGTTCGGGCCGGTGCCCGCCAGGTGCAGGGCACCCTGAACGGCCTGGGCGAGCGGTGCGGCAACGCCAACCTGGTCACGCTGATTCCGTCGCTCATGCTCAAGATGGGCTACGAGACGGGGATCTCGCTTTCCGACCTCACCAAGCTGACCCACTTGTCCAGGATGTTCGACGAGCATCTCAACCGGGCCCCCAACCGCAACGCCCCCTACGTCGGCGAGACGGCGTTCGCCCATAAGGGCGGCCTGCACGCCTCGGCCGTGGAAAAGGACCCTCGCTGCTACGAACACGTCGCTCCCGAACTGGTCGGCAACCGGCGCTCCATCGTGGTGTCCGATCAGGCCGGGCGGTCCAGCATCATGGCCCGTCTGCGCGAGATCGGCATCGACCTTGCGATCGACGATGCCAAGCTCGACCAGCTTCTGGGCACGGTGAAGGCCCGCGCGGTCGACGGCTATGCCTACGACGGGGCCGAGGCCAGCTTCGAGCTGTTGGCCAGGCGGGTGCTGGGCGAGGTGCCCGAATATTTTCGCCTCACCAGCTTCCGGGTCATCGACGAGCGGCGCTGGAACGCGCGCGGCGAGCTGATCACGCTGTCCGAGGCGACGGTGAAGCTGGAAATGAACGGCCAGGCCTTCATGGCGGTGGCCGAGGGCAACGGCCCGGTCAATGCGCTGGACGCCGGCCTGCGCAAGGTGCTCATCCCGCTTTATCCGCAGCTTTCCGACCTGCGGCTGGTCGACTACAAGGTGCGCATCCTCACCCCCAACGACGGCACCCGCGCGGTGACCCGCGTCATGATCGAATCGGCCGACGGCCATGGCGAGGCGTGGTCGACGGTGGGGGTTTCCACCAACGTCATCGACGCCTCCTACAACGCGCTCAACGACAGCATCGCCTACAAGCTGTTCCGCGCCGGGGCGACGCCGCCGGCCGAGTGATCGCACCGGGAACGGAAGGAAACAGACGGTGGCCGGCACCAATGCCAAACGCGCCCGCGAGGCGGGCTTCGACGGCGCGGCGGCTGGGGCGCCCGCCGTCATCCTTGTGCAGCCGCAACTGGGCGAGAACATCGGCATGGCGGCGCGGGCCATGCTCAACTGCGGGCTCACCGACCTGCGCCTTGTGGCGCCGCGCGACGGCTGGCCCAACGAGTCGGCCGTCAACGCGGCGTCCGGGGCCAACGTGGTGCTCGACCGGGCGCGGCTGTTCGCCACGACCGCTGAGGCGGTGGTCGACCTTCGCCTCGTCTACGCCTCGACGGCGCGCGAACGCGGCATGACCAAGCCGGTGGTGACACCACGTCGGGCGGCCGGGGAAATGCGCCGCGCCGCCGCCGGCGGCATCCGCTGCGGCATCCTGTTCGGCCCCGAGGCCAAGGGCCTTTCCAACGACGACATCGCGCTTTCCGACGCCATGCTGATGACCCCGCTCAACCCCGGATTCTCGTCGCTCAACCTGGCGCAGGCGGTGCTGCTGGTCGGCTACGAGTGGTTCCAACTGGGCGTCGACGTGGCGGAGCGTCAGGTGGTCCACCCCACCGGCCGGGTGCCGGCCACCAAGCAGGAACTGCTCCATCTCTTCGAGCATCTGGAGCGCGAGCTGGTGGCCTGCGGATTCATGCATTCCGAGGAGAAACGCCCGGTCATGGTGCGCAATCTGCGCAACATGTTCCAGCGGGCCGAACTGACCGACCAGGAGGTGCGCACGCTGCGCGGCGCCATCGTCGGCCTGGTCGAGGGCAAGGGGCGGCGCAAGGAAAAGCCGCCGGAATGACGGGGCCGCTCAGACCCGCTCGGACAGCCAGATGGCCAGGCGGGTGGCGGTGCGCACGGCGCCGCTGAGCGCCCCATAGGCGGGGGCCCGTTCGGCCCCGTGGTCGAGGCCGGTGTCGCGGTGCTCGAGCTCTTCCTCGCGGAACCTCTCGCACACCTGCTTCAATTCCGCGTTGCCCGGATGCTCGTCGCGCCGCGCCTCCAACTCGGCGATCTGGCGGGCGTAATGGCCGTCGATCACCTCCTCCACCGCCACCGTGCAGGCCATCGCCGCCTCGCGCCCCAGCAGCGCGGTGCCGGCGCCGAGCGCGAAGCCGGCGACGTGCCAAAGGGGCAGCAGGGCGGTGGGGCGAACGCGGTTTTCGACGACCAGGCGCTCGAAGGTGGCGCGGTGGTGGCGTTCCTGCTCGGCCATGTGGCGGATGGTCGGGCCGTCGGGCGAGGCGCCGAGCACCGCCAGCTGACCTTCGTAGATGCGCACCGCGCCGTACTCGCCGGCGTGGTCGACCCGCACCATGCGATCGATCATGGCCCGGCGGGTGGGATCGCCCGGCAGGCGGTGCGACCGTCGCGCGGCGCTCATCGCCGCTCCCTGCGCCCCGCCAGGGAGGCGGCAACGGCGCCTGTCCCGAGGAGGAGGAAAAGGCCGACGTTGTAGGTGGCCATGGAGAACCCGAACAGCCGCCAGTCGACCACGTCGCACGGCTTCTCGGGCGCCGCCGCCAACTGGGCCTTGAGGTCGGCGAGGGACATGGTGGCGATGGCGGCGTTCGGCTGGGCGGCGCAGAAGGCCGATCCCCACCAGTGCTGTTCGACCCCGACGTGGTAGGCGGCGACGGCGAAACCGGCCAGCAGGACGGCGCCGGACAGCGCGAGCAGGGAGTCGCGCCGTCGCGGGCGGTCCCGCCAGACACCTGCGGCGAGGGCGACGGCGCCGCCCAGACCATAGGCGATGCGCTGATAGGTGCACAGTTCGCACGGGTCGTAGTCGAAGGCGTATTGGGCGATCAGCGCGAAGGCCAAAAAGCCGAAGCAGGCGGCGGCCAGCGCCGCCGGGGCGAGCCGCGCCCAGTCGGCGCCG
>JAVEYE010000204.1:0-7077 GCA_034003665.1 Rhodospirillales bacterium
CGATGCGATGTCCAGCCCGGCGGCGCCCAGCAGTCCGTCGAGCGCTGTCATCGCCCGGCAGTTGACGGCATCAGGATCATGGCGATCGCCCTTGAGCAGCGCGTAGCTTACCGTCGCCCCGGCATGGAAGTGCGGCGGCCCCCATTTGACAAGAGCGCCGTCCAACTGAAGCAGACGAAATCCCTCGGCCGGGACAGCGGTCGTCCCCATGCACAGCAACAATGTCGCCCCCACGAGGGATAAAAACCCGCGGATGCGCCACGCGGTGCCCCGCCCGATTTCCGTACATGACGGTATCAACCGTTCCTCCCGGCCTTATTGATCTTGATCCAACCAGGTTCGCCGGATCGGTTCGGACCATTGCGCTAAAACGTGAATATTTCGTTGCAACCAAATCGGCTTTTTTGAGTTGAAGCATAAGAAAGCCCGTCTGGACCACCGGGCGAAACCGATTTCCCGCAACGGAAAAAAGGATGGATGCAATGAAAAAGCAGACCTTGTTCGGAACGCTTCTGAGTGCTGCGATCATCACCGTGAGCGGCGTGGCCATCGCCCAGCAATCAGGTGCCGGCGCAGGCACCGGCCAAATGCCCAACCAAGCGGCACCGATGACGCCGGGTAGCGGTTCCAGCGACACGATGCCCCGGAAATCTGGGGACATGACCGCGCCGTCGTCCAACATGCCGGGCCAAGCGGCTTCTCCGTCGGCCATGCCGCCGGAAACGGTGGTCGGAAAAAGCGTCGTCAATGCCGAGGGTGAGGAGATCGGCGAGATCTCAAAAATCGCCGGCAACCAAGTCATCGTCGAGGTCGGGGGATTCCTGGGCATTGGCGCCCGGGACGTCGCACTCGACTGGTCGCAGGTTTCTTCGACCGGTATGGGCGACGACATGAAACTGCAAACAACGCTCACCAAGGAAGAACTCGAAGCCATGCCCGAGTACAAGGAATAACCGTCAGGCCCGTGCCGGACGTTAGGGTGTTCGCCTCCGCCGGTGATCAACCGGCGGAGGCGGCGCTCGAAATGCCGAGATGAAGGGCCGGCTAGGCGACCACTTGCTTGGCGTGAGTTTCGGGGGTCATCAGCGCCAAGGCAACGCCGGCAGCGCCACAACCCAGCAGGACAACGAACGCGACATGGTAGTCCCCTACGTCATAGACACGGACGTCGTTCTCTAGGTGCCCGTCCCACACCACATCGAGCAACCAACCGATGGCGGTTTGCGCAACAGCCCCGCTCAGCATGGTCATCATATTGACGACACCTATGGCCGCGCCCGATGCGCGCGGCTCATTGAGTTCGCGCCCCGTGACATAGCAAAGGATCATGCTTCCCGCTGCGATCCCGTTGATCAGCAACAGGCCCTGTGCGACCGCCAGGGGAAGACCCGGAAAGTAGACCACTCCGGCCATGGTGGCGAACGCCACGGCGGCGCCGACGATGAGCGGCGGGCGACGAACGCCAATGCGGTCGGAAATCCATCCGGCAAGTGGCCCCCCGATACCCCAGCCCAACAGCAGCATTGACGTGCTGGCGGCCGCCGTCGTTCGATCGATGCCGTATGCCGCCATGAGATAGGGAACGCCCCACAAGGCTCCAAATGAAGCCTGCGGGGCGACCATCGCTCCGGACAAGAAAGCGACCGTCCAGGTCCGCGACCGTCCAGCCACGCCTCGCAAACCGCTCATGACGTCGGCAAACCGATCCGAGGATGATGACGGGCGTCCCGGCGGGGCATCGCGCACGGCAAACCACAAGGTGAGCGAATAGACCAATGCGAAGAGACCGACTCCCAACAGCGCGGGGCGCCAGCCAACCGCACCGACGACCATCGCCATCGGCGCTTGGCCGACCACGGCGCCAATCAGCCCCAAAGCGCTCGTGCACCCCGTCACCAGGGCGAAGCGCTTCGGCGGAAACCAGGCTGCCACCAGCTTCAGGGACCCCACCCATCCGACGGCGGATCCCACACCGATGAGCAGGCGTCCAACGTAGGCCACGTTTATATCCGTCGTCGCGGCGAACAGCAGCGTTCCCAGGCCGTTGAGCGCAAATGCCCCGGACAGCATGCGGCGCGCCCCCCAGCGGTCGACCACCAGTCCGACCGGTACCTGGAGGGCTGCGTAGGCATAAAAGTAAAGCGCCGAGAACGTACCGACGATTCCGGCCGTTACACCGAAATCACGCATCAGTTCATCGACGAGGACGCTTGGCGTAACGCGTTGAAAAAAAGCGAAGAAGAAACAGAAGGATCCAAGGAACCACATCAAAAGTGCAGCCAACTCGGCCCGGCGCCCGTCTACGGGATGCGATGGGTCAGACGGATTTGCGCGTTCGGCCGGTTCCGTGGCCGCTGTTTGACCGTTCATGCAGAGAGGTCCCTTTTGAAGCGTGACTTCTAGCACCCCTCGTTCGGGAAGGTCCAACGGAATGCTGACGGTGAATATCCGCGTCCCCAGGATTCCGGGAGGCGGGCCGCGGGATGCTGGAGCCGGCTATGGGAGACCGCCCGCACCCGTTCCCCGGCGCCGTGCCGAACGGCGTCAAGCCGCACCAAATAGGCCTCGGTTGGCGCCTCCGACGAGTGGTTCTGCGCCGTTCGTCAAACAACGGCAGGCAGAATTGCAGCGTCGTAGCCGTGCCACAAAGTCCGGCCGTTTTTGGGATCCACCAAGGCGATCGTAAAATGATCGGCCCCCATGATCTCGCCAATCGTCGGTATCGTTCCCGTGAACATGACGATGCCCGCCGGCAGCTCGCTGAGGCCATTGAAGAAACGCCCGACCAGGTCCGCTGGGCGGCGCACTTGGCTCATGGTGCCGCGCTGATAGGGGCTCCAAACGCCGCCGGCCACCCTATCCGACACCAGTTGAAGGTCATCCCATGTGTCCGCGACCTCGGCATAGCGCCAAGCGTCTAAGGAAATGGGCTTTGGGCAAATTTGCTTGGAGACGGCAATCGACTCGGCTTCCAGCTTGCGGTCCGTATGATCGGACCCGACAGCAACCAACATGCCGTCGGGGGTACCGATGAGAACCGCCTCGACTTCGCCGGAGCTGTCCGGACCGACAACCTGAACGCGTCTTTCCTGGGTCAGGAGAGAGGCAGAAACACGATAATAGATCGGGATCGAACTGGGCGACGCGATGCCCAGTTCCGCCAACTCGTCCAAATGCTTTTGGACCATCTTCCCATCGCGCCCGGTCATGCCCGCGATGATGACCTCGCGGATATCGACGTCGATCAGATGGACTTCGTCTTGCGTGTGAACACGGAATTCCAAGGCTTCCCTCCCATCACATCGAACTTGACGACACTCTAGGCTTCAAAATGCGTTTGCACCATTGCCGACACATCGTCCATGCCTTCAGCAGCATTCGGCAAGCGGCTACCGACTCCTTCGGCCCTCGGGCGAGACGGGCGCCGAGAATCCGGGTCAGTCGTCGATACTGACGACACCGCTGATCAGATTGACCGAAAGCAGGACGTCACTGTCCGGTTCCTTGAAATCGTCAACGGGAATGAGAGAAGCCAGCCGCTCTTCGATGTGCATTTCCTGGGTTCTCCGAATCTGTTCGGCCTCGCTGGCTGACACGGCGCTGAACCTCAGTTTGCCGCCCGGCCGCATGCGCCCCAGCCGCGGTAAATCAGCTGAAATAACGGTGGCGATCTTGGGATAGCCCCCGGTGGTCTGGTGATCGGCCAGCAGGACAATCGGCTTGCCCGTTCCGGGAACCTGGACCGCTCCGGTTGCGATGCCGTCCGAGACGATGTTGTAACCGATGCTGTGTTCCAGGACCGGCCCATCGAGACGCAGCCCCATCCGGTCGGCGTTTGGAGAAATCGTGAATTCGCTCTCAAGAAACGTTCGAAGGCCATCCGCCGTGAAATATTCCTGCTGCGGTCCCAGGACGACCCGGATGGGACCTGCAGCGTCCAGGTTGGACTTGTCGACCAGCATGACTTCGGGGCGGGACGGCGCCTCGCCGTTGACCAGGGGCAGTTCATCTCCGTCCCGAAGAGGTCGGCCCTTGAATCCGCCGAAGCCTCCACGGACGTAAGTGGAGAGGCTGCCGAATGGCGCCGGCAGGTTGAATCCTCCTTCCACGGCCAAATAGCAGCAGGATGTGTCCGGTACGGCGCGGATGCGGAACACCTGCCCTCGTCGCAGACGCAGGCTTCGCCCAGAGGCGACAGGCTGCGTGTCCGCGCCGACGACTTCCAACGGAGCGTCCGTTCCCGCCAGCGCAATGCGCGCCGATGCGGCCTCGACCCGGAAACTGGGCCCGACGATTCTGATCTCGAGGGCGCCGGCGTTCTGCGGATTTCCCACCAGGGCATTCGCAAGGCGAAGTCCAATGGGATCGAGGGCGCCGGCGACGGGAATGCCGATATCCTGATGGCCAAACCGCCCGACGTCTTGAACCGTGGTGAACATTCCCGCCGAGAGGACGCGAAGGTGTGGAATCACGGGTGCACCTCTTCCTTGTCGATTTGGAACTGACCCGCGGCGACATCCCGGCGAATGCGCTCGTAGTCCTCTACGGGGATCGATTGGCACAACACGGTATCACCGGCCGAGAACAGCGCCGGGGGATCGCGGTTCAGATCGAAAATCGAAACGGGCGTGCGGCCGATGACGTGCCAGCCAGAGGGACTTGCGAAGGGGTAGATCACGGTCATGCCAATGGCCGTTGCCACCACCCCGGCGCCCACCTCGGCGCGGGGATCTTCCCGCCTTGGGACGGTCAGGGACTGGGGAAGATCCCCCATGTAGGGGTGGCCCGGCGCAAAGCCGACCATGTAGACATAGTGTTGGGTCGACGTGTGAACGCGGACAACGTCTTCGCAAGAAAGTCCCGTCACCCTGGAAAGGGCGGGCAGATCGATGCCGAACGAAGGGTCATAACAGACTGGCAATCGCCAGAGAGTCCCGGTTGGACGGGATGTAGACAAGCCGTCGATCATCCGTTCCACGGCGGAAACCAGTTCCGACTGGGAGGTCTGGAGGGGATCGTAATGAACCAGCAGCGATCGGAAGGTTGGCACCGTCTCGATGACGCCTTTCGGCCTCGTTGATCGGATCAACTCATGCAAACCCATGACCTGGGCGCTCACACCCCGGTCGATGGCGTTGCCGAACTGTACCGAGAAGGCGGTGTCGCCACAGGACAGGATTTCCACCATCATCGACCTTTTTCCAAGGAACCGTCCCCGCTTGGTTCCGACGATCTTTCTGCCGCCACGTCCGGATCCACCCTCTCCATTTGATGGACGCCGGCGTCGACCCGTTCCTTGATATCGGAAAACTCAGCCTTCGACACCGGATAGAACATGACCGAATCGCCGGGCTTCAAGAGGGCGGGCGGATCCTTCGCGGGGTCGAAGACCGAGACGGGCGAGCGACCGATGATGTGCCAGCCGCTGGCATTGGCGATGGGGTAGATGATGGTCAGACCGATTGCCGTGACGATGGATCCCTTCTCGATGCGCGCTCGGGGATCACGGCGACGGGGGATGGCCAATTCCTTCGGCAGGTCTCCCATGTGGGGCTGCCCCGGCGCAAAACCGAGCATGTAGACATAGTGGGTGATCGTGGAGTGGAGTTCGATCACCCTATCCGGGGTCATGTCGGCCCATTTCGCCACGTCCTCCAGATCGAGGGCGAACTCGGGCGCGTAACAGACCGGCACCCTCCAGTACCCGCCCGGCATCGGCGGAGCGCAGTCTTGGGACAGGAAGGGCTGGATGTCGTCGATCAGGGCGACCCGGCTGGTTTGCAGCGGATCATAGTGGATCATCAAGGATCGGTAAGTGGGCACGGTCTCGACGACGCCTCTGACGCCCGCCCTGTCGATGGCCGATTTGATCCCTATGATCCGTTCACTGAGTCCCCTGTCGATCCGGTCGCCGAATTGCAGCGAGATTCCGGTATCTCCACAGGGCAGAACGTCGACTTCATCGGCCCGAACCGCGGCCCCGTCTCCTCGGCCCGGTTCCCGGAAACCGGTCGAGACCATCGTCCCCGCTTCGCCATTCGCGCGGATCGAGAAGGCTTTCCTCACTGCACGAATTCAGCCAATGGCCGCAAGGCAAAACCCGCATCCGTCAGCGCTTCACGGATCCTGGCGGACATCTGGACGGCCGACGGATTGTCGCCGTGCACGCAAACGGTGTCGATGCGGACGGGGATCTTCTTGCCACTGATGCTCGTGATCTTCTGCTCCTCGACCATCCGGACCAGTCGCGGAAGCGCTACGTCCGGATCGTGGATTACCGCCCCCTCGAGCTTGCGGGACACCAGCGTTCCATCGTCGTTGTAGGCGCGATCGGCATACACTTCCCGGGCCACGCGCAACCCCATTTTCTCGCCGGCCTTTTCCAGCTGGTTGCCCGGCAGGACGACAAAGACACTATCGGGGGTGACGGCCTTGACGGCGCGGGCACAGGCCTCAGCGGTTGCGGCGTCGCTCTCCGCCATGTTGCCCAAGGAACCGTGGGCCTTGAAGTGCCCCACGTCGAGACCCAGCGTGCGGGCCATCCCTTGGAGGGCGGCTATCTGGTAGACGAGGATCTTCTCGATGTCGGCGGGGCTTTCGCCTTGGATCGGCCGGCGGCCGAATCCCCAGAGGTCGATGAAGCTGGGATGGGCGCCGATTCCGACGCCATTCTCTTTGGCCAGGGTCAATGTCTTGTGCATCACCAAGGGATCGCCCGCGTGAAACCCGCAGGCGATATTGGCCGACGTGATGATTTTCAGCATTTCTTCGTCGTTGCCCATGACATAGGGGCCAAAGCTCTCGCCGAGATCGGAATTCAGATCGATGGTTCGCACGCTTGCCTCCCACCGGTGGCCGGGCCGGTCATTCATGGGCTTGGGTTGTGAGAATATCCCGTGGGTGCGGCGGTAGGAAGAGGATCTCCCGAAGGATTTTTTGTCGACGGAAGCGGCATGCGGTCGCCCCGAGCATCGGAATCCCCGCCAGCGGCGCTCTCATTGATCCATTCCCCCTCCGGTCCCGACGGAGCATAATGAAAAAGTGCGACGAGGCGCAGGACACCGGAAACGCTACCGG
>JAVEYE010000205.1:0-7056 GCA_034003665.1 Rhodospirillales bacterium
ACCGCCGTCCGTGCTGTAGGGATGCTGGACGTTGCGGATACAGCCCTTCTCGCGGTCGAGGTCCAGGTCGTCGTAGCGGTTCGACTGGCTGAACGCCACTGTCGTCCGCTTGCCGCCCGGCGCCGCGCGGTAAAACGCGCCGACCCGCTTGTCATCCTTGTTGCGCACGATATCCCACTGGTCCAGGGCCGCGGACAGCGTCTTCGAATGCACCGTCGGCACGTCGCCGTTCAGGAGCTTGCCGCGCGACAGCTCCGCCAGGATAGCCATAATGCCGCCGGCCCGGTGGACGTCCTCGACATGGTAGCTCGAACTTGGCGACACCTTGCACAGGTTGGGCGTCCGGCGCGACAGCCGGTCAATGTCCTTCAGCGTGAAATCGATGCCGCCCTCCTGGGCGACCGCCAGGATGTGCAGCACGGTGTTGGTCGAGCCGCCCATGGCGATGTCCAGCGTCATGGCGTTCTCGAAGCTTGTCCGGTTGGCGATGCTGCGCGGCAACACCGACGGATCGTCCTGCTCGTAGTAACGCTTGGCCAGTTCGACGATCAGGTGCCCGGCCCGCACGAACAGCTCGCGACGGTCGGCATGGGTGGCGACGACGGTGCCGTTTCCGGGCAGCGCCAAACCCAAAGCCTCGGCCAAGCAATTCATCGAATTGGCGGTGAACATGCCCGAGCACGATCCGCAGGTCGGGCACGACGCCGCCTCGAAGGCCAAGGCCTTCTCGTCGCTGCTGTTGGGATCGGCCCCTTCGATCATGGCGTCGATGAGATCGACCTTGCGTTCCTTGCCGTCGACGACCAGCTTCCCGGCCTCCATCGGCCCTCCCGAGACGAACACCGCCGGGATATTGAGGCGCATGGCGGCCATCAACATGCCGGGCGTGATCTTGTCGCAGTTGGAGATGCAGACCAGGGCGTCGGCAGTGTGGGCATTAACCATGTATTCGACCGAATCGGCGATGATCTCGCGCGACGGCAGGCTGTAGAGCATGCCGCCGTGGCCCATGGCGATGCCGTCATCGACGGCGATGGTGTTGAATTCCTTGGCGACCCCGCCCGCCTTCTCGATCTCGTGGGCGACGAGTTGCCCCAGATCCTTCAGGTGGACGTGGCCCGGCACGAACTGCGTGAACGAATTGGCGATGGCGATGATCGGCTTGCCAAAATCCTCTTCCTTCATGCCTGTGGCGCGCCAAAGTCCGCGCGCCCCCGCCATCGTGCGCCCATGCGTGGTCGTTCTCGATCGATATTCGGGCATAGTCGTCTTCCCTCGTTGGCATTTTCCCATTCGGGAGCGGAGCATACCGCCATGGAGGTCATAGTCAAAGTGAGTGGATTCGGGGTCTGCCAAAACCGTGGCGCATATCTCCGGCGCCGACACCCCGGCGATCCGCTTTCGCCGGCCCTCTCAGAAATGCTAGGCTGCGCACCTCACAGTCGCAAATGACCGGAAACGTGGAAAACAGCAAATGGATGGCGTTCTCTCGGGAATCAAGGTAGCGGCCTTCACCCATTTCGCGGCAGGCCCCATGACCGCCCAGTTCTTGGGGGCGCTT
Source organism: Rhodospirillales bacterium (assembly GCA_034003665.1). Lineage (GTDB taxonomy): Bacteria > Pseudomonadota > Alphaproteobacteria > Rhodospirillales > Shumkoniaceae > Shumkonia. Next base: position 1,562 of record JAVEYE010000205.1, read on the forward strand.
GGCGCCGACGTCGTCAAGGTGGAATCGCCGGGCGGCGACCTCAACCGCACCCTGGTGCGCGACCTCGACAGCCCGTTCGGCGAGGCCAGCCCCTATTTCGTCACGTTGAACCGCAACCAACGGGGCATCGCGCTCGACCTCAAGAGCGAGGGCGGCCATGAGGTCGCCAGACGGCTCATCGCCGGGGCCGATATCCTGGTCGAGAACTTCAAGCCTGGGTCGCTCTCCCGGCTCGGCTTCGGCTACGAGGCGGTGTGCGCCTTCAATCCCTCCATCATCTATTGCTCGATATCCGGCTACGACCCCAACGGCCCCAAGCGGGACTCCCGCGGCCAGGACCTGCTGATGCAGGCGCTGAGCGGCTTGGCCGCCCTGACCGGGCGGGGCGGCACGCCGCCTGTGCCGACCGGGGCCTATGTGCCCGACGCCTACACCGCGCACATGAACGTCATCGCCATCCTGTGCGCGCTGCGCCACCGCGACGCCACCGGCGAAGGCCAGAAAGTACACGCCGACATGATGTCCTCAACGCTCCACCTGATGGCCCAGGAGGCGTCATATTTCCTCAACGTCGGCAAACAGGCGCCGCGCAGCCCGGCCGGGATCGCCCATGTCGACCAGGGCGCCCCCTACGGCACCTACGAGGCCGCCGACGGCGCCTTTGTTTTGAGCGTCGCCGCCCCTGAACGGGTCGGCGATCTGGCGCGGCGGTTGGGCGTCGGCGAGCGTATGGCCGCGTTCCTGAGCGAGCGTGGCATGAAGGCCCACCGCGACGAGATCGCGGGCCTCCTGGCCGAAGCCTTCCGAACCCGCTCGCTCGACGAATCGCTGGCCTTGGCCGAAGAGGCCGGCATCTGGGCCGCCCCGGTGCGCTCCTTGGCCGAGGCCCTGGCCGACCCCGTGGTGGCGGCGAGCGGCCTCGTCCAGGAAACGGAGTCGCTCTATGCCGGGCGCCACCGCTTCGTTCGCGAACCCGTATCGCTGCCGGCCTCGCCGCTCCGCGCCTCGCGGCCGGCCCCGGCCCACGGCGAACACACCGTCGAAATCCTGCGCGACCTGGGCTACGGAGAAAAGGAAATCGGCGCGCTCATCGCTGAACGCGCCGCGATTGCCTTGGCGAAAAAATAGGCCGTCAGCTTGCCGATGCCGCCGCGCCTTCCGCCGCATCGGCCCCGGCCAACTTCGCGGCCTCCTGGTCGATGAAGTAGAGGCCCTTGCCATCCAGGCCGATGACCTTGATGCGATCCAGGATGGTTCGAGCCAGAGCCTCTTCCTCGTGCTGTTCGGCGATGAACCACTGCAAGAAATTGAAGGTAAACATGTCCTTCTCTTCGAAGGCGGCCTGGGCCAACTCGTTGATCTTGGCGGTCACGTGCTGTTCGTGCTTGTAGACGTCCTCGAACAGTTCGTTGACGTCCTTGATCTTCGACGGCGGCTCCTTGAGGCTGCCGAGTACGGGCATGGACCCGGATTCCAGGACGTATGTCCAGATCCGCCGCATGTGCCCCATCTCCTCGCCCGCATGCTTTGACAGGAACGCGGCACACCCCGTCAGCCCCTCGTTTTCGGCCCATGCGCTCATCTGCAGATAGACGTTCGACGAAAAGAACTCGAGATTGATCTGCGCGTTCAACAGCTTAAGCATCTTCGGACTTAACATTTCCGACACCTCTCAGTTAATCTAGAATGATTCTAATCTATCCATCATCGTGCTCGGGGTCAATGACCCGCCAAAAGAAAAATGGTGCGGGATGCTGGTCACGTGCCGTTTCCGTGACCCCTCCGGCCGACGCCCCCGTCGCAACGCCGATGCCCCGCTAAAGTGCCGCCAGCCTCTTGTGCGCCGCGCCCAACTTGTCTCGGGCCAGCTTCGCCTCGGCGCACTTTTCCCGCTGCTCTTCGACCACCTCGGGCGGAGCCTTGCCGAGGAATCCTTCGTTGGACAGCTTCTTTTCGAATTTCGCGATCTCACCGTCGAGGCGGGAGATCTCCTTCTGCAGCCGGGCCTTCTCCTGGGCGACGTCGATGACGTCGGCAATCGGCAACACAATGGTCGCCTCGTCGATCACATCCTGGACGGCGCCCTTGGGAATCTCGGCGTCTATGGCCTCGGCAGAGGCCAGCCGGGCCAACCCGACAACGAGGTCGCGGTGCGTCGACAGCCGCTGCAGGGAAAGCCCGCCCGCACCCTTGACAAGCAACGGAATGCGCGCCCCCGGCGGCACGTGCATCTCGGAACGCACGGCGCGGATCTGCGACACCAGGCGGACGACCCAATCCATCTCGGCCGCCGCGTCGGAATCGATGAGGCCGGCGTCGAAGGTCGGCCACGCCGAGGAGATCAGCATCGAGGGCCGATTTTCGTCCAGTCGGCGCCACAATTCCTCGGTGATGTAGGGCATGATCGGATGCAGAAGGTGCAGCAGCCGGTCCAACACCCAGGCGGTTGTGGCCCGCGTCTCGGCGCTGGTTTCGTCATCCACGCCGTCGCCCTGGAGGATGGGCTTGGTGAACTCCAGATACCAGTCGCAGAAGGTGCCCCATGTGAAATGGTAGAGAACCGAGGCGGCATCATTGAACCGGAAGGCCTCGATGGCCGTCTCCAACTCGTTGGCGGTGGCGGCCAGCTTGCCGACGATCCAGCGATTGACCGTCTGCCGGCATGCCTTGGGATCGAAGTCGGCCACCGGGTGACACCCGTTCATCTCACAGAAACGGGCGGCATTCCAAAGCTTGGTGGCGAAGTTGCGATAGCCCTCGACCCGGCCCTCCGACATCCGCAGGTCGCGGCCCTGCACCGCCAATGCGGTCAAAGTGAAGCGCAGGGCATCGGTGCCGTACTGCTTCATCAGGACCAGCGGATCGATAACGTTGCCTTTCGACTTCGACATCTTCTGGCCCTTCTCGTCGCGGACCAGGGCGTGGATATAGACGGTGCGGAAGGGCACGTCGCCCATGAAGTGGAGGCCGGCCATCATCATCCTGGCAACCCAAAAGAAGATGATGTCGAAGCCGGTGACCAGCACATCGGTCGGGTAGTAGCGCTTGACCTCCGGCCTGTCCTCGGGCCAGCCAAGGGTCGAAAACGGCCACAGGGCCGAGGAGAACCACGTGTCGAGCACGTCGCCATCGCGCCGGAGGTCGACCGTCTTGCCGTAGTGCCGGTCCGCCGCGGCCTGGGCTTCTTCCTCGCTGGCCTCGACGAACACCGTGCCGTCCGGCCCATACCAGGCCGGAACCTGGTGGCCCCACCAAATCTGGCGCGAGATGCACCAGGGCTGGATATTGTTCATCCACTCGAAATAGGTGTTCTCCCAATGCTTGGGCACGAACTTGGTGCGGCCGTCCTTGACCGCCTGAATGGCCGGCTGCGCCAAGGTCTTGGCGTCGACGAACCATTGGTCGGTCAGCCACGGCTCGATGACGGCACCCGAACGATCGCCGTAAGGCATCATCATCAGGTTGTCCTCGACCTTCTCGAGAAGACCGAGCGCATCCATCTCCCCGACGATCCGTTCACGGGCCTCCAAGGCCGTCAACCCGCGGAAGCGGTCGGGCACGTTGTCGTTGAGCCGCGCATCGTGATCGAGCACGTTGATCATCTCGAGGCCGTGCCGGCGACCCACCTCGAAGTCGTTGAAGTCGTGGGCCGGCGTGATCTTGACGGCACCGGTCCCCTTTTCCGGGTTGGCGTACTCGTCGGCGATGATCGGAATCGGACGATCGACGATAGGAAGGAGGCAGGTCGTGCCGACCAGGGGATGGTAGCGCTCATCGTCGGGGTGAACAGCAACCGCAGTGTCGCCCAGCATGGTCTCGGGCCGGGTGGTGCCGACCACGATAAAGCGTCCGGGCGCATCAGCCAGCGGATAGCGGAAGTACCACATCTTGCCGTGGACCTCGCGCTGTTCGACCTCGAGGTCCGAGATCGCGGTGTGAAGGATGGGGTCCCAGTTGACCAGCCGCTTGTCCTTGTAGATCAGCCCCTGCTTGTAGAGCGTGACGAACACCTTGCGGACGGCCGCCGACAACCCGTCGTCCATGGTGAACCGCTCGCGCGGCCAGTCGACCGAGGTGCCCAGTCGGCGCATCTGGTGGGTGATGGTGCCGCCGGATTCGGCCTTCCATTCCCACACCCTTTCGATAAACCTGTCGCGCCCCAGGTCGTGGCGCGTCTTGCCCTTGGCGGCGAGTTGGCGCTCGACCACCATCTGGGTGGCGATCCCCGCGTGGTCGGTGCCGGGCTGCCAAAGGGCGTCGCGGCCGCGCATCCGATGATAGCGGACAAGGATATCCTGAACGGTGAAGTTCAGGGCATGGCCCATGTGCAGGCTGCCGGTGACGTTGGGCGGCGGAATGACGATGCTGAACGGCGCGGCGTCCGAGTTCGGACTGCAGGAAAAGACACCGGACTCTTCCCACAAGGAGTAGATTTCTTGTTCGACCTCATCCGGCCGATACGTTTTATCGAGCATCGTTGACCGATCCTCTTTCTAGGTCGCCATCACAAAATCGGCTTGGCCGGGCACCCGCTTGGATCGCCGGGGGTTCCGGCATCGGGCGTTGGCGGGCACGGGGCGAAACGCTCAGTCCTCGAGCTTTTCGGCGCGGTTTACCATCCGATCGATTTCCTTCTTGACGAGGCGCTCGATCAGGTAGGGGAGATTGCGATCAAGCCATTCCTTGAGAAGCGGGCGCAACATCCCGCGCACCATCGCCTCGAGGGTAATGCCGCGGTCGCCGATGGCCAACTCGCGCCGGTCCAGGATGGCCCGTGCCAAGTCTGAAAGCACGTCGGTCGAGGCTCTGGCGGTCGGCCGGGAAATGATGGTCTCGTCAAACTCATGTCCTGAGACCATCATTGACTCGGTGAGTTCCAAAACGTCCTCGGATCCCGCCTCGAATTCGCCCATGGCTGGTTCCGGCTCGGGCTCGGGCTCGGGCTCAGATTCGAACACAGGCTCCGGTTCGGCCATCATCGCGGGTTCAAAGATCGGCTCGGGCTCGGGCTCTGGTTCCGGTTCGGGATCCGGTTTCGCCACCGGCCTGGGAATGTGAACCGGTTCCAATTCAGGATCCGGTTTGGGTGTCGGCTTCGGCGGAGGCGGCGGCGCGGGAGTTTCGGGTGCGGCAGCCTCTTCGTCTTCGGACAGAATGCGCCGAATGGAAGCCAGAATGTCTTCCATCGACGGTTCTTGTTGGCCTTTTCCCGCCTGTCCGCCTTGATCACTCATGTTTCATTCTTCCCGTTGGAGGGAGCGCCGAAACCTAACCGATGACATGTCCCGATACTACCCCTCCCGTGCGCCCGAGCCTCTTCCAGAGGGATCACCCCAGACGGGAATTGGGCAGGCGGGGTCATTCCGGCGACTCGGCATCTCCGCGACTTGTTCCACCGAACCTCTTCTCACGCACCTCCCGGTAGTGATCCTCCGGATCATAGTAATCTACGGGCAGGTCCAACGCACGGGCCGTCAGGGCCCCGGCGGCCGACT
>JAVEYE010000206.1:0-7046 GCA_034003665.1 Rhodospirillales bacterium
GATGTCACCAGGATCCAGGTTTCATGCGGCCGGGCCAGCGGAAAAGACAGGTCGGCGTTTTCATGGGTGTTGCGCGATTGGTTTTCGTACTCGATCCGCCCGTCATCGAGGCCGATTTGGCGCAAGATCGGGCCGACGACATCGGCTTCCTTGAGCTCCTGTCGGGTCAGCGAGCCGGTGCCGCCCGTAAAGATCAGGCGGGCTTGCGGATACCGCTTGGCCAGGGTGGCGAATTCGGTCAATCGCTCGACGGTGTCGCCGACCGCAACTGTTCCACGCTCGACGGTGAGCACCGGGCTGACGACTCCGCCAAGGACGATGATTCCGTCGACCTGCGGCGGCAAGGTGGTGACCATGGGGAAGCGGTTTTCCAACGGCTGGAGCATCCACGAGCCGATCGGCAATGTTGCGATCACCAGGAACAGCAGGGTAACCAGCGCCACCATGCCCCGGCCGAAACGCCACCAGCGAGTCCACAACAGGATCCCGCCGATCGCCAAAAGCGATAGCAGCAGATTGGCGGGCGCCGCAAATCCCCAAAGGATCTTCGAAAGGCTAAAGAACATGGAAGGTGTGATAGCCCGCCCGGCGGGCCGGCGCAACGTCGGCCGCGAGGCTTCCCATGTTCGATCTCCCGTTGGTTAGATCGATCCGTTACACGCTGTAATGCTCGGCGACGGTCGCCGCGGCACCCTTGGCATAGAGCGATGCCAGCCAGCCGTTCACCTCGTCGACGAACCGGTGTGCGGAGATGAGGTCTTTGCCGAAGATCTCGGACACTTCCAGATAGCCCGTGGCCAGGGCTTGCGGATTTCCTCCGGCCTTTTCGGCGATGGCCCTGAGGCGCGGCGCCATGGGATCGGAAACGGTGAAGGCATGCCCCTTTTCGTCGATGCCGGTCACGTAGCGCATCCACGCCGCGGTCACCAGCGCCAGGTGGCGGACCGAGCCGCCGGCGGCCAAGCGTTCGCGCACGGTTCCGCAGACCCGCTGCGGCAGTTTCTGCGAACCATCCATGGCGATCTGCGCGGTTCGGTGCTTGATGGCGGGGTTGATGAAGCGCTCGACCAGGCTGTTTTTGTAGGCGTCGACCTTGACCCCGGCCGGCATGTGCAGAGTCGGCGTTACGTCCTCGTCCATCAGGCGGCGCATGAAGCGGACGTAGGCGGGGTCGGCCATGCATTCGGCAATGGTCTGGTAGCCGGCCAGCGCGCCCAGGTAGGACAGCGCCGAATGGCTGCCGTTGAGAAGGCGCAGCTTCATGAATTCGAACGGCTCGACGTCCTTGACCAACTCGGCGCCGACCTTTTCCCAGGCGGGACGACCGGTCGGAAAGTTGTCCTCGATGACCCACTGGATGAAGGGTTCGCAGACGATCGGCCAGGCGTCGTGGACGCCGAGTGCCGCCTCGATCTTGGCGATGTCGTCCGGTGTTGTGGCCGGCGTGATGCGATCGACCATGGTGCAGGGGAACGCCACGGTGTCTTCCACCCATTTTCCGAGATCGGCATCGACGGCGGCGGCGAAGGCGCTGACCACCCGCTTGGCGATGATGCCGTTCTGGAACAGGTTGTCGCACGACATCACGGTGAAGGGCGCCGTGCCGGCGGCTCGCCGTCTCCGCAGCGCCTCGACCAGATAGCCGACGACGGTGGCCGGCCGCCCGGGCGTCTTGAGGTCGGCTTCGATGCCGGGGTGGGAAAAGTTGAGGTTCCCGCTTGCCGGATCGTGGCAGTAGCCCTTCTCGGTAACAGTGATCGAGACGATCCGCACGGCCGGGTCACACATGCGTTTCAGCAGGGCCTCGGGGTCCTCGGGCCCGACCAGGATCTCGGCAATCGACCCGACGACGCGGACGTTCATGCCGTCGCCGCTCAGGCTTGCGACCGAATAGAGCCCATCCTGCGGAGCCAGGCGGTCTCGGACATCAGGTCCCAGCAGATCGACGCTGCAGATACCCCACTCCGTAGCGCCTCGGGCCAGCACATCGTCGGTGTAGACGGCCTGGTGGGCGCGATGAAAGGCGCCGATGCCGAGATGCACGATGCCGACATTCAGCGCCTTGCGGTCGTAAGCGGGAACGGCCACGCCGGCCGGCAACGAGGCGAGAAGGTCCGTGTTCAGTCGCTTCATGCTTTCAATCCCCTGTCGATGATGCGAGTCGGCAACGGCGGCCGAAAGGGGCCGTCCGGCTGCCGCCCTACTCTTTCTGGAACAAGTCTTTGAGCGCCCACAGGCCGAGCGCCGGGTTGCTGATGTAGAACACGGTTTCGCCGTCGATCGTGTTGAAGCCATTCTTCAGGTTGGCCGGGTCGTAGCGGGCGGTAATGTCGTCATACGAGGCCCACTGGAAGCCGACGCCCTCGATATCGCTCTTGGGCAGATTTTCCGGGCGGGTGCAATAGGTGATGCGGAACCGTCCCTCCGACGAGCCGTGGATCAGGTGCGCAGCCGCCGACAGGTTGCCGCCCAAATCGGCATTCCTCTTGACCGCATCGAGCGTCGCCAGCGTGCCGTAATAGCCGTATTTGCGGATCAGTTCGTCAATGCCCTTGTCCTCGCCGAACTCTCGCACCGCCGGCGCCAGGACGATCAGTTCACCGTCGTCGGCAATGGCCATGCGGGTGCGATAGACCGCCTTGTTGCCCAACCAGGTGCTCTTGAACTCCTCGGGCTCCAGGTAGACGACGACCTTCTTCAAGGGCGCGTCGAGAAGGTCGAGGTTCACCTTTCGGCTCAGTTCAGCGGCCTGCCGATAGGCCTCTTCGCCGCCGGCGTAAAGGCCGCGCAAGGCGAGCCCTTCCTCGGCGCGGCCGATCACCGTCATGATGAAGTGAATCGGCAAGTGGCCGAGGAACGTCTCGAACGCGTGGTTGAGCAGCCGGCGGACTGGCGTGTCGGTGCGTCCCATCAGCTTTTCCATGTCGACCACGGCGCCCAGGAAATGGCTGCGGTTGATGATGTCCTTGCCGCCGACGCCGATGCAGACGTTCTTGGTGTAGTTGGCCATGCCGACCACCTCGTGCGGCACGATCTGGCCAATGGAGAGGATGAGGTCGTAGCCGCCGTCGGTCACCGCCTTGTCGATTTCCACCTCAACCGCGTAATCGAGCCGGCCGCTCGAGAGTTCGCGGATGAACTCTCCCGGTATCACGCCGACCTTTTTGACACCGGTCCGCCAGTCATGGATGAGGAAATCGTCGAGCGGAATGTCGGGCCCGAACATGCTGCGGATCTGTTTTTCCGTCATCGGGGTATGAGTGCCCAGCGCCGGCATCACGTGGACCGCCTCGGCGCGGGGCTTGAGATAGGCGTGCAGATAGGCGGTGATCGAGCCGGCTTCCGAATAGAAGCGCGTGATGTCGGGCGGCAGCAGCAGGATGCGCTGCGGCGCGTAGCCCAGCTTGTCGATGAAAGCGCGAAGATGCGCTTCCATCTCGGCCCGCGAAATGACGCGATCGGGAGCGCCGTCGGAAATCATTACCGTCACGATCCGGTCTCCTTCTCTCTCGGGTCGAGCGATCGCTTCATCCCCGTTTTTCTGCCCGTTTTCGGGACTGGGTCCGCCGCCGATTGCGGCATTGGTGCGGAAGAATCATCGTAAAGGCCGGCCCAAGTCAAGGCGTTTGGCCCGGTGGTTGGGCCAATTTTGCCGCAGCGACGGTGCCGACGCAAGCGGGGCTTGAACAGCCGATCAAAATCAGTTGGTTACGGCCTGTTGTTAAGAATTTTCTCTAGCTCGGTCATGACGTCGGGCGTCAGCTTTTCGACGATGGAGAGGGACTTCAGGTTCTCCTGCAGTTGCTCCACGCGTGAGGCTCCGAGAATGACCGTGCTGACGTGCGGGTTTTTCAGGCACCAGGCCAGGGCAAGTTGCGTCGTCGTCGTGCCGATGGCGGTCGCCAGCCTGGACAGGGCCCTCACCTTTTCGATCTTTTTCTGGCCTTCGGCGCCCAGCATGCGGTCCTTGAGCCAGGCGTAGTTCTCTACCGTCAGGCGCGACCCGGCGGGAATGCCGTCGTTGTACTTGCCGGTCAACAGGCCGCCGTAAAGCGGCGACCAGATCGTCGTGCCGAGCCCCATCTCGTCGTAGAGCGGCCGATACTCCTTCTCGACCTTGGTCCGCTCGAACATGTTGTATTGCGGCTGTTCCATGGTCGGCGGCGTCAGGTGATGGGCGCGGGCAATGCGATAGGCTTCCCCGATATCGGCGGCCGACCATTCCGAGGTTCCCCAGTAGAGCACCTTACCCTGCTCGATCAGGCTGTGCATGGCGCGCACGGTTTCCTCGATCGGCGTATCGGGATCGGGCCGATGGCAGAAATAGAGGTCGAGATAGTCGAGCTGCAGGCGCTCCAGCGCCTGGTGGCAGGCCTCGGTGACGTGCTTGCGGCTGAGTCCGCGCTGGGTCGGCGCCGGGTTCTCGACGGATCCGAAGCACACCTTGCTGGAAACGATGTAGCTGTCGCGCCGCCAGCCCAGATCCTTGAGCGCCTGGCCCATGATGATCTCGGAGCGGCCCTTGGCGTAGGCCTCGGCGTTGTCGAAGAAATTGACGCCGGCGTCATAGGCGGCTTTCAGGCAAGCCGCGGCGTCGCCGACCTCCACCTGATAACCGAAGGTCACCCACGAGCCGAACGACAACGTGCTGACCTTCAGCCCCGAATTTCCAAGTCGACGATATTCCACTTTTCCTTCCCCTTCCTGGTCACCGGCAAGATCCGTCACATATAGGCCTTTTTCATCCGTTGGCGAGGGGGCTCGGCCTCACCACCCGCCGCCGCCGCCGCCTCCTCCCCCGCCGCCGGCCGATCCGCCGCCGCCGCTGCCGCCCTCTCCTCCTGCGGCCGAGTCCGGCGCGTTTGCCGAGGCCGAGACGGCACCGGTGAGGCCGCCGCCCATCGCGGCTGCAAAGGAGTCGCCGTCGCGCCGTTCCTCCGTATGCCCGGAAAACCAAACGGGTCGGAAGGATTCGCCGCCGGACTTGGCGACGCCGAGCGCCCCGGCGAGCCGACCGCCCCAGGCGTCCTCGACATCAAGGGCCAGTGCGTACGGCAGATGCGTTTCGAGCACCGAAAGGGGGATCGACGGTGAATCGCGATCATCGGGGTGGGACGGCCCAACCTCGGAAAGATGGAGCCTGAAGCCTTCGATGGCATCCATGATGCGGCGTCCCGCAACCGTCGGTGCGGCCATCAGGCGCACGAACAGCGCATTTGCCGCAACGATCAACGCCAGGAGCGCAAGGGACATCGGCGTTACCGCCTCGAGGGCGACCTTGCCGGCGATGGCGGCCATTCCGGCCAGCGTCACAAGAAGGATCGCCGCGAACGCGACGCGCGCGCCGGAGCCGCCGCTCCGACCACGGCGTGCGACGACGGCCTTCCATCTTTCAAGCCCGCGACAGCCGATGAAGGCCAGGACGGCAAGGACCAGGGTGCAGATGAGCATTGCACCCGCCACATCGGACGGCGACGGCGCGGCCAGGATCATGGCGGCCAGAGTCAGCGCGCTCAGCGCGATGCCGGGCAGCACGTAGATCCGGTTCGATGAAAAGAGCGCGCGGCCGTACTCCGCCTTCAGCGCGTTTTCAAGCGCGCTGCGGGCCGCCCCGACAATCGGCTGGTAGGATTTGCCGATCTCCACCGCCTGACGGGAATCGTCGAAGAGCACGGCGGCAACCTTCTTCTCGCCGGGCGACAGGGTGCCGCCCTCCCGCCCCGTGCGCCGCACGGTGAAGGTTTCTCCGTTGGCCTCGATGGCAAGCGCTCCCTTGACCGCCATGTCGACGATGGCGGCGGCGAAGGCCTTGTCGTCGAACTCTTGGCGCATGATGTAGCGCACGGCGGCCGGCGACAGGCCCGCGGGCGGATGGGAGACCGGCGCGACGGGGCCGCCTTTGGGGTCGCGCCCGACCCGGCGCCACATCGCCCCATGGGCAGCCAGGACGAGGATCAGCCCGAACGTCCCGGCGATGGCGCCGGCGTTGCCGGCCGCTGCGCTCCATGCGAGGTCCGCCGCCGATGGTTCGGCGACGTATCCCTTCTGCCAGGCGACGGCGATGGTCAGATCTTCGCCAGGCCCCAGGGCGTGGGTGGTGGTGAAACGAATGTCGGCGTTGGCGTCGCGATCGACGGCGAAGGCTTCGGTGGGTTGGTCGGCCCGGCCGGCGTAGGCGGCATGGCGCAGGACGGGAGCCCCATAGGGCAACACCACGACCGCCTCGACGCGCTGGCGCGGCAAAACCCAATCGCCGCCTGTGACGTTCCAGTAGATCTCATCGTAATCGGCAAAATGACCGATCTGGCGGTCCGTCCGGTAGACCAGGGTGTATGCGTATTCCCCCGCCGGCAGAGGGACGTCGGGCCGCCCGATGTACACCGTGCTGCCGGTCGATGTCATTTCGACGCGATACGGCTCCGGCCGGCCATCGCGCAGCACCTCCAGCACGTCGAACGAGACCCGCACCTCGCGGCCCCGGCGATCACGATAAAGGGTCGGGAAAGAGCGGAAGATGCCGTGTCTGATGGTGCGCCCCTCGGCCCGCACCCGCAGGGTTTCCGTCACCGTCAGCGTGGCGTCGGCGTTGACCACGATGCGGCTGGCATGGTCGAGGACAGCCTCCTCGGCGACGGCCGGGCCGACCGCGCCGGACCCCATCAGCAGGACGGCCAGCAGGCACCGAAGGGCGAAACGTCCGGTCATTTGTGCAAGTCCTCCCCTGCGGCCGTTTTCCAACGAATCAAGACTGTGGCCATCGACCTTTTCCGCCGCGATGTTGCCATGGCTTGGTCGCGGCGTTCCTGATGGTAACGGGGTTGGGCGTCACGCGGAAGCGGAACGGTTTTGACGCGAAAAAACCGTTCCGCGCCTTCCGTTAGACAACCGCGTCATGATTCGCTATTGGTTGGCCGCGGACGGATGGGTGGCCGAGCGGTTGAAGGCACCGGTCTTGAAAACCGGCAGGCCCGTGAGGGTCTCGTGGGTTCGAATCCCACCCCATCCGCCAATTGTTCACGCTATCTTGTTGATAGATGGTGTTCTTT
>JAVEYE010000207.1:0-7019 GCA_034003665.1 Rhodospirillales bacterium
TTTCTACCTCTATGTGATTTGCAGCCGGACATCGGAGACGGAGAAGCGGCCGATCTACCGCTACTGCTATCCGGACGAAGCCAAGCCCAAGGGCAAGGACTACGACCAGGCGGCGGTGCTCGCCCGGTTGAACGCCTTCGACCGTCCGATCCTCGGCGAAGGGGAACGGTTCCGGCTGACCGGAAACGGGCTGGCCGGACGGGAAGTGAATTTCGAGATGAGCAGCGTGAGGGGGCGCAAGATCATTGCCTATCGGCTCGAGGTTTGGGGCAACAGCAAGTTGATTGCCGAGAAGACGGAGAAAGTCGACGTCTTCGAGTCCCGCGATGTCGCCGCCCGTTGGTGGGAAAGGTATTGAGAGGGAAATTCGAAATCTAAAATTCGAAATCCCAAACGGAAAACGTAATGCTTCAGCCGGGGCGCGGACCGCGCGTACCGCCCGTACAGATGGAAACGGTGGAACTGGACGAGGGGCCGTCGCCCGGTCCTTCCGGCATCCCCTGTTTCATGGAAGTCTTGTGTGGGTGCCCCCCTCCACTGTCTCGATCCAGCGTAGTTCCGGCCCCGGGAACGCCAATCTCCGCATTGGCGCATCCTCACACACAAGACTCAAGCCATGCCGGAAAACGCTTTGCCCTCTTGCAAGGCGGGGCAGGTCCGCGTATAGTTGCGCCTGATCGAACAGGGACCATTGACTCATCTACCATACCCAAAAGGAGACTTCAGGCATGAGCGACATGAACAAGGCGGCCGGTGGCGATGCCAAGCAGAATGCGGAGGACGGCAAGATCTGTGCGATCATCGCCTATCTGTTTCCGTTGATCGGCATCATCTGGTACTTCGTGGACGAGAAGCAGAAGAACAACCCGTTCACCAAGTATCATGTGAAGCAGGCATTGGTGGCGCTGATTGTCGGGATTGTTGTCTCGGTGGTGTCCTGCGGCTTCCTATCCATCGTCCCGTTGATCTTTGCCATCCTCGGCATCATCAATGCGGCCAATGGCGAAATGAAGGAACTGCCGGTCATCGGCAAGTACGGCGAGGAGTGGTTCAAGTTCTGAACCCCCTATGGCCTCCCGGCTGACCATCCGGCGCGCGGCTTCGGCCGCGCGCTTTTTTTTTGCCTACAGTTGGTTGAGCCACGTATCGGGGTTGACATCGGCAGGCATGCGCCAATCGCCGCGTGGGGAGAGGGCGATGGAGCCGACCTTGGGGCCGTCGGGGATGCAGTTGCGCTTGAACTGCTGCTGGAAGAAGCGGCGCAGGAAGAGGTTCAAGGCCCGGTCGATCTGCTTGCCGGAATGGACACCCTGAAAGGCACGTTCGGCCAGGAAGCGCAACTTGACCGGAGGGGCGCCATATTTCACGGCATGATACAGGAAGAAGTCGTGGAGTTCATAGGGGCCGAGAATGTCCTCGGTCTTCTGGCGCACCTCCCCCCCCTTGCGGTCGGCAGGGAGAAGTTCCGGGGTGATCGGCGTGGCCAGGACATCCTCGAGCACGGCCCGCAACTTTGGCTTGGACTTTTCAGCGACCCAGCCGACGAGATAGCGGACGAGAGTCTTCGGCACGCCGCAATTGACCGCGTACATGCTCATGTGGTCGCCATTGTAGGTGGACCAGCCGAGGGCGATTTCCGAGAGGTCGCCGGTGCCGATGACAATGCCGCTGGTCTGGTTGGCCAGGTCCATCAGGATCTGGGTGCGCTCACGGGCCTGGACGTTCTCAAAGACAACGTCGTGGTTGTCCTTGTCATGGCCGATGTCACGGAAATGCGTGCGGCAGGACTCGGTGATGTCGATCTCCCGGAGCGTGGCACCGAGGGTCGCGGCGAGGGCCAGGGCGTTGCGGTAGGTGCGGTCGCTGGTGCCAAAGCCGGGCATGGTGACGGCAAGGATGTCCGACGCCTTCCGGTCGAGTTGGCGGATGGCCTCGCCGGCCACGAGAAGGGCAAGGGTCGAGTCGAGTCCCCCGGAGATGCCGAGGACCGCGGTCTTGGCGGCCGTATGCTCCAACCGCCGGGCGAGGCCAGCACTCTGGATCTGGAAGATTTCCCGGCAGCGCGCCTCGCGAAGGGCAGGGTCGGCGGGGACAAAGGGATGCGGGGCCACTTCGCGCTGGAGGGTCTTGATGCGGTTGAGCTCGCCCAGGGGAATGGTTCGGTAGACGGGATCGGGGCGATCGGAGCGAAAGGAACTTTCACTGAGGCGCAGGGCGGCAAGCCGCTGCACGTCGATGTCAGCGGTGAAGACGCCGCCGCCGCGCCGGAACCGTTCATTTTCCATGACCAGGATGCCGTTTTCCGCGACCAGGGCATGGCCGCCATAGACCAGGTCGCTGGTGGACTCCCCCGCACCGGCGGAGGCGTAGGCATAGGCGGCCAGGCAGCGGGCGGATTGTCCGACCACCAGGCTGCGCCGGTATTCGGCCTTGCCGACCAACTCGTTGCTGGCGGAAAGATTGAGCAGGACGGTCGCCCCGGCCAAGGCATGCCGGCTGCTCGGAGGAATGACCTGCCAGAGATCCTCGCACACCTCGACACCCAGTGAAAAATCGGCCTCGCCCGAAAAGACCAGGCGGTCGCTGAACGGTGCACGCTGTCCGCCGGCGGCGATCTCACCGCCGATGCCGCATCCCCGGTCGAACCAGCGATCCTCGTAGAATTCCCGGTAGTTGGGCAAATAGGATTTCGGGACAACGCCGAGCAAGATGCCGTTCTGCAGGATCGCGGCGCAGTTGTAAAGCCGACCGTTGTGGCGCAAGGGCAGGCCGACCGAAGCCACCACCTTCTTTCCCCGGGAGGCGCGAAGCATCTCCCACAGGGCCAGATCCGCGGCCTCGAGCAGCCGGGATTGGTGGAACAGGTCGCCGCAACTGTAGCCGGTCAGGCAAAGTTCCGGAAACACCGCCGCCGCGGCATCGCGCTTCTCCGCCTCAGCCAGCAGTCCGGTACACTCGCGGACATTGCCCTCGGGATCCGCCAGGCGGAGCTCCGGGACGACCGTCGCTATGCGCCAAAAACCATGCATCGGCACCTCGCCTCTCGTTGCGTCTGCTAAACTCCTACTATAGCGTATCTTATCCCATGGTGCCACCCGTTTCGAGCAGGACGCGTAGGGGGTCAGTCTTGTGTGGAATTGCGGTTGCGACAAGCGCAACCCTCCACCGAACTTCAGGCGCAAGGTCGCGGGGGTCTGGTCAAGCTTGATATGTTGGCGCGGGCCACGGCAGGAGAGTATCTTATGGGTCGCTCCCAGCGGCACGGCCTTCCAGTTCCGCAACGCAACGACACAAAGTTCCTCCATGAATTCTTCCCGAGCACCGCATCGTCAGGTCTGGCTGGCACAGCCGCGCGGATTTTGTGCGGGAGTGTGCCGGGCGCTGGCGACGGTCGAGACGGCGCTGGAGCGGTTCGGCCCCCCGGTCTTCGTGAACCACGAAATTGTCCATAACAATCACGTGACAAATGACTTGAAGAAACGTGGCGTAGTCTTCATCCAGGATCTCGCCGAGGTGCCGTCGGGGCGTCCGTTGATTTTCAGTGCACACGGGGTGTCGGCGCACGTTGCGACCGCGACGAAGGCGCTGGGGCTGACGGTCATCGACGCAACCTGCCCGCTGGTGGAAAAGGTTCACCGGAAGGGACGACGGGCAGAACGGGCCGGAAACAAGATCGTGCTGATCGGCCACCGCAACCATCCGGAAGTCGTCGGCACCATCGGTCAGATGAAAGGATCGGTGCACCTTGTGGAAAAGGCCGGGGACGTGGCCGCCCTGCCGGAAATGTCCGGGCATCGCATCACGGTGCTGACGCAAACGACGTTGACCCGCGAAGATGTCTCCGAGGTGCTGGCGGCATTGTCCAGTCGCTTTCCGGGCCTGCATGGGGGCGACGACCTGTGCTATGCCACGACCAACCGCCAGGCGGCGGTTCGGCGTCTGGCGGAATGCTGTCCGGTGATCCTGGTGGTGGGATCGGGGCACAGTTCGAATTCGCAGCGGCTGGTCGAAGTGGCGCATCGGGCCGGGGCGGTAGCACATCTGGTGGAAACGGCGGACGACGTGCGCGCCGAATGGCTGGCAGATGGCGGCAACGTCGGCCTCACGGCGGCGGCCTCCACGCCCGAATGCCTGGTCGAGGCGCTGGTGGCACGTCTCCATGGCCTGGGCTGGAACGATGTGCATGAACTTCAAGGCGAGCCGGAAGCCATCGCCTTCTCATTGCCGAAGATGCCCGGCACCCCGCATTAAGGGCTTATCCGTAAATTACGCCAGCACGGCGACCGCCTCGATCTCGACGCGGCCCCCCTTGGGCAGGGCGGCGACGGCGACGCATGCGCGGGCAGGAAAGGGCGCGGCGAAAAACTCGGCATAGACCGCGTTGACGGCGGCAAAGTCCTGCATGTCCGTGAGATAGATCGTCGACTTGACCACGTCGCCCATGCCACCGGCGGCGGCGGCCAGCACCGCCGCCAGGTTGCGCAAGGCCTGGCGGGCCTCGTCGGCAACCCCGGGCCCGACGAGGACACCGGTGGCTGAATCAAGCCCAAGTTGTCCGCTGAGGAAAAGGAGGTTCCCGCTCCGCACCGCCTGGGAATACGGGCCGACAGCGGCGGGCGCTTGATCGGTGGCGATGGCTTGACGTGCAGGCATGGGCTGTTTCCGGGGAAGTTCTGGAGTTCTAAAGTGCTGAAGGGCTGGAGTTTTTCTTGCGCTTCTTGCGGGCAGTTATTCCTGGGTCACGCTCTTGATGACCACCGGCTTCAGGGGCACATCCTCATGTGGACCATGCCGACCGGTTTCGACCTCAAGGATGGCATCGACCACCTCCATGCCCTCGACCACCTGGGCGAAGACGCAGTAGCCGAAGCCGTCGGGAGTGTCGTCCTGATGGTCGAGGAACGTGTTGTCGGCAGCGTTGATGAAGAATTGACAGGTGGCGCTGTTGATCTCGTTGGTGCGGGCCATGGCCAGCGTGCCACGGGCATTGCTCAGGCCGTTGCCGGCCTCGTTGACGATCGGGCGCATGGTCGGCAGCTCGATGAAGTTGCCATCAAAGCCACCGCCTTGGATCATGAATCCAGGAATCACCCGGTGGAAGATGGTGCTGTTGTAGTGACCGTCACCCATGTACTTGAGGAAATTCTCGACGGTCTTCGGTGCCTGCTCGGCAAACAACTCAATGCGGATATCCCCCATCGACGTGGCCATCCGGATCATCGCCTCTCCTCCTTTGCAATA
This sequence comes from Rhodospirillales bacterium, assembly GCA_034003665.1. Lineage (GTDB taxonomy): Bacteria > Pseudomonadota > Alphaproteobacteria > Rhodospirillales > Shumkoniaceae > Shumkonia. Next base: position 5,242 of record JAVEYE010000207.1, read on the forward strand.
GCGGTTTGGCGGATGACTGTAAACGCTTTCCGCACGAAAGCAAACGGCAGAGCAGGCGGCAAAATCACATGTCGACAATTTCCGGCTTCAAGTTCATGACCCGCCCTCCGGCCCCGCCGTGGCACAGCATCTGCAGGAGAAGTTGCACCGCGCTCCGGCCCAGTTTTTCCCAGTCGATGCGGCAGACGGCAACGTTCGGCCGGGGATAATTCAAGTTGTCGCTCATGATGGATTCGAGGATGGACAGCGGGCTATCCTCAAAATGGACAAAGACCGTTTTTGCCAGGCGCTCGGGAATCCTTCCCCGATCCTCCCTCAGCGGATAGAGCAGGGAGTCGCTAATGAAGCTGTTTTCGACCAGCACCGCCGTCGGCGGTGTCCGGCCACATTGGACAAGGAGGCGGTCAAAGGCATCGCGCCCGAGCCGTTGACGGGGTTGGTTCAGGGCACCCCGTGACGAATGGGACTCCAGCACGCACTCGGGGGCGAACGGCACGCCATGCGCATCGAGGGCGCAACGATAGCCGGCAAACTTCTTGGCGGCATTGCTCACCACTGCGGTGTTCCAGCGGAGCAAGCCGATCCGTCGATGCCCATGGTGGATCAACCGTGCCGTCGCGTCGTAGGCGCCGCCGAAGCTGTCGACCAGGACGGCGGGATCGCCGTCGACGTCGATTTCATGCCCCATCAGCACGGCCGGGATTTTGGCCTGGCGGAGCCGCCGGGCAAAGGCGCGGGCATGATACATGCCGGTGTCGACCAGCACCCCGCAGGGACGATGTGCGGCCACGCGGGCATCGAGTTGCGCCGCAGCATCCGGCCATGGCGGTGCCGATCCCCGGTCGTATCCGGGCAGGAAGTCGGCTCGCCATTCGATCCCTTCCGACAGCGATTCAGCGCCGAGGCCGGTCAGCACGGCAAAGGTGGGAAGCACATGCAAGGGGTCGGGGGTGCTGGTGCGCAGCCCGAAATAGAGGATGGGCTGGCGACGGTAGCGCGGCTGATAGCCTGCCTGCTCGAGCTCCTGCAACACTCGCTGGCGGGTCTCCTCAGCAAACCGCCCCTTGCCACGGAGGATGTTCGACACCGCCGCCGCCGAGAGCCCGAGCCGGGCCGCAACTTGCTTCTGGCTTGGCCGGGAACGGGCACCCATGACAAACTCCTCTTTGATTAATTATTAACCAAATCTACGACCGCGATATCTTTATTCAAACTGTCCACAAAATAAATCTTGAAATTAATTTGACATATAACAATAAATCATGTATTAATCAGCATGATTAAAAATCTTGGGTGATCACGCAACGCACGAACGGGAGAAATCCATGAACGGCATGTTCTTTTCCCCGAACCGGAAGGGTTTCTGCGAGGAAAGGTTGCGGGTCGCCGAATCCGGCACGCCCCTCTGTTCACAGACGACACTGCGGACGAAGACCGGCCCAACCCGATTCACCCTGATCGAACTGCTGGTGGTCATTGCGATCATCGCGATCCTGGCGGCCCTGCTGCTGCCGGCGTTGCGGACGGCGAAGATCTACGCCATTCACGCCAGTTGCCAGAACACCATTCGGCAGCACGGACTGGCCATCATGATGTATGCGCTCGACTACGACGACCGCTGGCCGGTCAACATCACCAACGGCTACCATTTCGACTTCCGCGCCTTGGGAGGGATCCTGACCCAGGCCTACCCGACTCGCCGCGGCGACCCCATCGGCGGCTACGGATCCTATCTGTTCACCGGCTATCTGTGCCCAGCCACCCCGTCCATGTGGGGA
>JAVEYE010000208.1:0-7006 GCA_034003665.1 Rhodospirillales bacterium
CGAATCGCGGAAATGACCGGCTGGTCGCAGAACAAGATTGCGGCCCATCTTCTCGAGCGATCGCTGCCGCTGCTCAAGAATGCGCTTGGCGAGGACGATCTGATGAGCATTGTCCGAATTCTGCGCGACGGAGAATTCTCGGTAACCATAAAGCCACATGTGCACACGGGGCGCCGTGGAGGCCAAGAAGCTCAATAGACCGGCCGGAAGAATTGGCGAATCGACTCAGATCCGCTGAGCTTTAGTCGCCGAAATTCGTGACGAAGGTCAAATGTCAAATTGGCACATGAATAGCGTATTGATTGCCGGTTTTTCGAGGATGAGGCCGTGAAAACGATATTCATGGATATTGACGATGTCTCGAATTCGGACCGGTTGATCGCCGCCAGTGTAGATTTCGATGAGCAGATCGCGCCGCCGACCAGGGTTCCTCGGCGAGGCGATCCGATCGTCATGGCGCTCTTCAACAGGGCCGCCGAGGTCGCCGGCGCCAAAGTCGTCGTGTGTTCGACTTGGCTGGATGTCGTCGGGTGGCCCTACACGCACGATTGGCTGGTCGCCAGTGGATTCGACGACCAGCATTTCCATGAGCACCCTTGCATCGAGTTCGGCCCGGTCGGCAGCAAGCAGGTCGGCATTGTCGACTGGCTCAAGCAGCACCCGGAAGTCGCCACCGACCAGATCTGCATCGTGGATGACGATCCGCACCTCTTCGTCCGCGGGCACTTCCTGAGGAAGCGCCAGGTCGTGATCCGCGGTCCCGATGGCCTTCTTCTCGAGCACTACAGAAGCATTATCCAGAAACTGGGGAAGGCCAAATGAAGTTACTCATGTGCATCGAGTGCCGGGATGTGCTGGCGCTTCGACGTGAACGGCGAACGTGCGCGTGCGGGCGATCAGCCGGCAGGTATGTCGATCGGCTCAGCGCTGAGATCTCGGGGCCCAGCCTGGCTCTGGCATTTCTGAACCAGGAATTTTTTGGAGTGCTTGACGAGCAGCTGATCCTTGGGGACCTAGACGAGAAGCTGACATTTCCACCGTACGTAGGGGAGACAAAGGGAAGAGAATTTACAGGTGTCGTGATCCCGGAAGCCGCGCCAACCGTAAGGAGGCTAGACGCGGGGCCATATCCTCCGCAAATAACGGCAGAGGCGTTGGCGGGCGGCAAACTCCAGGGCCTCGCCTCGCTTCGAGACGAGATGAAGGCCGTCGCCCGCGGCGACAAGCCGGCGCCGACTGACGCGGCGGAGCCCAGCACAAATTTGCGCGAGTTCCTTATCGTCGGCGAGCTGCCCGACGAAATCGTCGCCGCCATAGAGGCCGCCGAATACGCGAAGGTTCTGGACCTCCTCAAGGGGCACATGGCCGCCCGCCCTGAGAACGTCCGACCGTTTGATCCCGCGCGTTTGGATGCCTTGCAGACTCTGGTCGTCAAAACGGACGCCGATCCCGAAGCTCCCATCGAACCTGATGAGGATTCCGAAACTAAGGGCTGAAGCGAGACAGGAGCACGCGGGAGACGATCACGCATGCTGTAGGGAGGAAGTCCGGAAGATGCCCCTGACACTGCAAGAATTGGAGCACATGACACTGGAGAACGTCATTGGGCGGCGTGACCTGGGCCGGGCCCGTCTCGCGACACCAGCAGAAATTGCTGCGCTTTCTGGGACGGTCGGCGAAGGGCCGGCCCGGGGCATCTTGGAGGAGTGGCGGCTGGTGGCGATCGACCTCGTACACCGGCCGCCGGGGTTCATGCTTTTGGCATCAATGGACGGTCAAACGTGGGGAACGTCGCTAGTTCGGGCCCTCGACCTCGACGCCGGCCGGGCACGCACTCGTTCGGGATCGATCTACATGCTGGTCCAAGCCGGACAGGGAGAGCCTCCCTTGGAGCACGTCCTCCACTTTTGCTTCATGCTCCACGCATGGGGCGTGGGGCCAATCCTCGCCGTGCCGGAGGTCTGGTACCGATGAAGGAGCTAAGGGCTCATCTTGACGAATGGTCGGTGGCCTTTGTCGGTCCGCCGATCGACGGCTTCGTCCTGATCGGCAGGATCCATGGGCGCGGTGGCCTGACAGACGGCCATATCGCGTCGACGAGTCCGCTCAGGTTCATGGCACCGGATCTCTCGCACGCGATCACCTCCTCACAAGGCCGGCGCTACGATCTCGGCCGACCATCGTCCCTGACCCTCAAAGGAATGTGCGTGTTGGCTACGACTTTGGCGGCCTTCTGGCAGCTCCCCGAGACCACGGCACTACGCCTCAATGTTGAACCGGAAGAAATTGCAGGCCGGCATTTCGGCAATCTCGACGGATAAGTGCATGCCGACAGGAGGCGACCAATGACACCTGAACTCCAGCGGCTCCTTTATGAACGATATCCCGACTTCTTCTCACAACGCACGTGGTCCATCCAGGAGAGCTGCATGCCGTGGGGCTGCGACACGAACGACGGCTGGTTTTCGCTCATCGATGCCGCCGCCGAGACGATAACTGGTCATGCCGATGCCTTGGGTCGGCCAGCGTCCCAGGCCAGCCAGGTCAAGGAGAAGTACGGGAGCCTCAGGATCTATCTCTCTTGCGGCGATGATTTCGACCACGCGGTTACAGACTTGGCGGAACTGCTTTCCATCTGGTTTTGCGAAATCACGGGACGGCCGGGAAGGCTTGTGGATTGAGATGGCTACGTCCACTCCCTCTGCCCCGAGGTGGCGTTGCGGGACGGGATAAGGATGCTTGTGTCAATGCCGAGGCCGAGTGCCCGCAGCCGGAAATACCTGCCCATCCTAAGGGGTCCGATCGATGTGCCAAGGGGTTGGCTGCGGATCGTGGATTGCATGTTGCTTGGTTTGCGCGGCTACACCCGGGCCAGTCCGATATCGATCGATCGCATTGCCGTTGAAGACGATCGGCTGCAGGTCGCCGTCGACAGTCTGCCGACCGACGCAGCGGGCGTCCTGGCTTTCTGCCAAGCGGTCGCCCAGCGGACCGACCAGAGGACGGGTGCGCTGCATGTTCCCGCCATCCCCGAGAACGACGGCTATGATGGCGGCCAATTTCCTTGAGAGCGTCACCCGATGCGACGGGGCGATTGATCCCTCGGCGGTGGCGATGGCGTTCGGGATCACCAAGCGCCGCCTGGCCGACGCCATCGCTTTGCCGGTCGACGCCCTCTACCGGAAATCCCGGATGCATTGCAGGACCACGCAGGCGCCGCTCAGAGATTTTGCCGAATTCATGAATCTCATTGTGGCGTGGCATGGAACGCCCGCGGCAGCCTTCAATTGGTTTTGCTGGTATCCCCTCTTCCAGTTTGAGGGACGCACGGCCGAGGATGTTTTCAAGGCCGAAGGGATTGAACCGTTGAAGGTCTGGGCGGGGCAGGTCGAAGCCGGCGTTTACATCTGATGCGCCGATACGAGAAGGTGGTGTGTTGCCTCCGGAAAACAGGCTATGGGAAAGAAGAACCTAGCTCCTTTGACGGTCCATCCGGGCGAAATTCTCGATCACGAATTTCTTCGCCCCAACGGTTTTGATGCCGATACCCTGGCGCGGGCCATCGGCGTCGACGCCTGGCATGTAAAGGGCATCATCGAGGGCAGGCGGGGTATTCCGGACGAGATGACAAATCTGCTGGCCCGCCATTTCGGGACGACGGTCGAGTTCTGGATCAACCTCCAGCGTCATTACGAAGGGTGGGCGAACGGCAAGGAGGGGCGAGGCGGCGCAGAGCATTCAGGCAACAGCGTTGAAGAGCCGGACTGATGCGAGAAAAACGCAAACGCCGGAAGTCCAGGCGGTGCGCGGGCTTGGATTCCCCGCCTCCGGGTGGAGGCCAACTGCCCGGGAAGGATGAGCGGCAGCGGGCGGAAATGTTTGCGCGCGTTGCTGCGGAAGGCCGGGCGGCCGCCGAACGCGGCGACTTCGTCGCGGTCAATTCGCCACGGGATCTTGATGAATTTTTCAGCAAGGCCCGATTGGAGGCCCGCAAGATCGTCAAGGCGGCCAAAGGTCCCCCGACAAGGAAGGACCGCGAAGGATGACCATCACGGTTCGCCTGTGTCCCGCCTGCTGTTGCGACCAGCCGATGAAACGGTTTCGCAACAAGACGGTCACGCTGACCTACGAGGGGGAAGCCGTCGCCAGGAACTCGCACGCCGCTTACGCCCAAGCAGGGGACGAACTCGTCGAGCGGAGCCGTGAGAAGATTGGCAAGAAGCCGCCGAGGTAATCTCCAAGATGGCGAACGCCCGATTCGGGCCGATGAACGAACCCGCTGCGCGGGAGGGGTGCGGGCGGTGAGGTAGCGGCAGGCCGTCGATCGTTGCGTCTCGATTGAGGATCGCCCGGCCGGGGTGGACCATTTTGGCTCCTTTCAATCAAGAGGAGCCAGACGATGAACGAGTCCCTTTCCGCTACCGTGGTCAGCCCGCTACGCCAGCGGCTGATCGACGACATGAACATGCGCCGGTTCTCGCCGGAGACGCAGCGCAACTACCTTCGCGACGTGGGTCGGTTTGCCACCTTCGTCGGGCGGTCGCCTGATCGAGCGACAGCGGAAGATCTGCGGCGGTTCCAGATCGAGCAGGGCGAGGCCGGGATGCCCGCGCCGACCATGAACAGCATCGTGTCGGCGCTGCGTTTCTTCTTCACCCATACGCTCGATCGGCCCGATCTCGCTCGCAAGCTCGTCCGGGTGAGGCATCCGCGCAAGCTGCCCGTGGTGCTGAGCCGGGACGAGGTGGCCCGTCTGCTCAACGCGACCACCAGCATCAAGCACCAGGCGGCGCTGTCGGTCGCCTATGGTGCCGGCCTGCGCGTTGCCGAGGTTTCGATGCTCAAGGTTGGCGACGTCGACAGCGAACGCATGCTGCTTCGGGTCGAGCGGGGCAAAGGCGGGCGGTACCGCAACGCGATGCTGTCACCCGATCTGCTCAGCTTGCTGCGCCAGTGGTGGAAGATCGGCCATCGGCAGGGCGTGGTCCATCGTGACGGGTGGTTGTTCCCCGGTCAGCATTCCCTCAAGCCGATCAGCACCCGGCAACTCCACCGGATCGTCGTCGAGGCGGCGCAGGCGGCCGGCATCACCAAGCGGGTCGGGCCGCACACGCTGCGCCACAGCTTCGCCACGCACCTCTTGGAGGATGGGGTCGATATCCGCATCATTCAGGCTCTGCTGGGGCACGCCAAGCTCGACAACACCGCCCTTTACACCAAGGTCGCGACACGAACGGCGCGCGCCGTGACCAGCCCGCTCGACAAGCTCGGCCTGTTCACGCCTGAGGAGGTCACGCCCGACGGTTGAGGCGTGCCCGCCTCGCTCGAGGTCGCCGACATCTTCCGTGCTGCCGGCCCCGCGTACCGGGCCCTTCATGCCGGGCACCTGAGCCTGCATCAGCTCAAGGTGATGTCGGCGATCGAACAGTGCCGCACCGCCGCACTTGGCGGCCATGTCGAGGCCTGCGAGGACTGCGGACACTGGCGCATCGCCTACAACAGCTGCCGCAACCGGCACTGCCCAAAGTGTCAGGGCGCCGCCGCGCGGACATGGCTGGCGGAACGTGAAGCCGATCTGCTCCCCGTGGGCTACTTCCACGTCGTCTTCACGCTGCCCGCCGAGATCGCCGACATTGCCTTCCACAACAAGGCGCTGATCTACGACCTGCTGTTCCGCGCCGCATCGGAGACGGTGATGACGATCGCCGCCGACCCCAAGCACCTCGGCGCCCGCATCGGCATCACCGCCGTGCTCCACACCTGGGGCTCGGCGCTCGCCCACCATCCCCACGTGCACATGATCGTGCCGGGCGGCGGCATTGCCCTCGACGGCAGCCGGTGGATAGCGTCGCGCCCAGCGTTCCTCCTGCCGGTGCGCGTGCTGGGCAAGCTGTTCCGCCGCCTGTTCCTCACCCGCCTGATCGCGCTGCACGATCAAGGGCGGCTCGCCTTCTTCGCCACCCTGGCGCCCCTCGCCGGGCGGCGGCCTTTCCTGCACCACCTGTCCCCGGTCCGCAAGAAGCGCTGGGTCGTCTATGCCAAGGCGCCCTTCGCCGGGCCCGAGGCGGTGCTCGCCTATCTGTCCCGCTACACTCATCGGGTCGCCATCTCCAACCGGCGGCTCATCGGCTTCGACGAGACCGGCGTCACCTTCCGTTACAAGGATTACCGCCGCGACGGCGCCGACCGCCAGCAGGTCATGACGCTCGCCGCCGACGAGTTCATCCGCCGCTTCCTGCTTCATGTCCTGCCGCGCGGCTTCCACCGCATCCGCCACTATGGCCTGCTCGCCGGCGCCTCCCGCCAGGCCGGTCTGGATCGCGCTCGCGAACTGCTGGCGGTTGCGCTACCGGTCGATGACGACGGGCCGGAGGAACCGCTCGACACGCGACCGCCATGCCCTTGCTGCGGAGGGCGCATGGTCGTCATCGAGACCTTCGCCCGATGGCACCAACCGCGGGCGCCGCCGCCGAGCGCCACACCAGCCGGGAGAAAGGCGCCGTGACCCGGCACGGCCTGACCTCGCAAGCCCTCGCGGCTCCTGGGCCCCGGGCAACGGGCCGGTTTGCGCCGGCCATCACCACCCCCGCCGCGACAGGCTCCAGCACCAGCCGTTCACGGCGAAGGTGCGGCCCGATCCGGTCATATGACAGCCTGTCCACGCCAGCGGCGACGCACCTCGACCCCTGTCGCACCACCCTCAAGGTCGAGCCAAAACCGAAATCCCCATAGACCACAGCCCGGGGCCCGCGGGTTCGTTCCTCGGGGACTTTCGTACGCCTCACGGCGCCCGAAACTCTTCACGGTAGCGGAAGGGCGGTTTTGTGACGAGGAACGTGTGAAGCGGACATAGCCGTCGGCGCGCGCTTCGACAGCTACTGTGAAGGGTTGTCGGACGCCTGCCGTTGGGCGGAGGTTGGGCGGGCACCGGACGGCAGGTGTCGGACAAGCCTCAGGGGAGGAAACCGCGGGGGGTTATGGGCGCGGAGCGGGTCGGTGCGAGCTA
>JAVEYE010000209.1:0-6997 GCA_034003665.1 Rhodospirillales bacterium
GCCGCGAACCTTGCCCGCCAGGGGATGACCGGGCCGTTCGAGATCTTCGAGGGCCCCAAGGGGCTCATGAAGCAGCTCAACCTCGGCGGCGTCGCCGAGAAGCTCAGGCTCGGGCGCGACGGCGATTTCATGATCGACAAGACCTACATCAAGTACTGGCCGGCCGAGTACCACTCGCAGTCGGCCATCGACGCCTGCCTGCAGCTCCGCCCGCAGGTGGCCGGCAAGACCATTGAGAAAATCCACATCGGCAGCTTCGAAGCGGCGGTGAGCATCATCGGCTCGGAGCCGGAGAAGCTCCGGCCGACCTCGCGGGAGACGGCCGACCACAGCATGTTCTACTGCTGCGCCGCGGCCTTGGTCGACGGGGACGTGACGCTGGCCACGTTCGACGAGAACCGGCTGACCGACAAGCGGCTGCTGGACCTGATCGACCGTACCACGATCGTCGAAGATCAAAAGCTCAACGCGGGCTATCCCAAGGGAATTCCCAACGACGTGACGATCATCTGCACCGACGGCACGAAGGTCAACAAGCGGGTCGATTATCCCCGCGGGCACGCGGAAAACCCCATGACCGACGAGGAGGTCGTGGCCAAGTTCCGCCGGCTGGCCGACGGGGTGATCAGTTCGAGCACGGCCGACCGGCTCGTCGAGCAGGTGATGAGCTTCGAGAAGCTCGCGGACACCGCGCCGCTGTTTGCGTTCGAGGTGCTCTAGGCGGGATGGGCAAGAGGATCAAGCCATGCGATCTTCGGCGGAACGAGCGGCGCAACTTCGGGCCCGGCTGCGGGAGGGGCTGGTGATGATGCCGGGGGCGTTCAACGCCCTCAGCGCCAAGCTGATCGACCGGGCGGGCTTCGAGGCCGTGTACCTTTCGGGGGCGGTGCTGGCCAACTCGGTCGGCGGCGTGCCGGACATCGGGCTGATGACGCTGACCGAGGCCCGCGACCACGCCGAACGCATCGCCCGGGCGACCGATCTGCCCATTCTCATGGACGCCGACACCGGCTACGGCGGGGCGGACAACGCCGCCCACTGCGTCCGCGTGCTGGAAGCCGTGGGGGTCAGCGGAATTCATCTGGAGGATCAGGAATTTCCCAAGCGGTGCGGGCATCTCGACGGCAAGAAGCTCGTGCCGGCCGAGGAGTTCGCCGCGAAGATCGTCGCGGCCGCCCGGGCGCGGTCGAGCCCCGATTTCCTGATCATCGCCCGGACCGACGCGCGGGGCGTGGTGGGGTTTGAGGAGGCGGTTCGCCGGGCGAAGCTCTACCTGGAGGCCGGGGCGGATGGCATTTTCCCCGAGGCCCTCACCAGCGCGGAGGAGCTGGCTCGCTTCGCCAAGGAGGTGCCCGCGCTGCTGCTGGCGAACATGACCGAGTTCGGAAAAACCCCATTGGTGCCCGCCAGTGACCTCGCCGCGATGGGCTACCGCATCGCGATCTACCCGGTGACGCTCCAGCGCCTGGCCATGCGCACGGTGGCGGAATCCCTCGCGGTCCTCCGCCAGGAAGGCACGCAGGCCCGCCTCGTCCCGCAGATGCAGAGCCGCCAGGAGCTGTACGACCTGCTGGGCTATTCCCCAACGGCGGGATAGGGTTTTCACAGCACCAGGTCGCCGAACAAAGGCGTGTAAGAAAAGGGGATGTGGGGTTATCTGGAGATGGTGGGGATGTTTTCTCTGTACTGCTTCAGGGCAAGTGAGACAGAAGGCTCGGTGCCCTAAGTGAGCTGGTTGGGGTATCCCCGAGGGGGGAACCAGAGTACCCAGGTTCCCCCCTCGGGCTCCCCCCTCCTTCCTTCTTACCCCTCCGGTGCGGAAGAGGCGGCTCGGTCGAGGTATCATGGCGTGGTCGCCGGGAGACGCGTCATGAGCAAACCCAAACGCAAGAAGTGGACGCCGCAGCAGAAGCTGCGCATCGTCATCGAGGCCCTTCAGTCCGACCAGAAGCTCGCCGAGCTCTGTCGCCGCGAAGGCGTCAGCCCCACCCAGGTCTACGAGTGGCGGCGTCTGCTGCTCGGCTCGGCCGAGGCCGTCTTCACGCCCAAGCGCGAACGCGGCGCCGACCATCGCGTCGAGAAGCTCACCGCCGAGAACACGCGGATGAAGGACGTGATCGCCGAGATTACCGCGGAGAACCTCGATCTAAAAAAAACGCTCTCGGATTGAGCGAGCATCCGCAGCTCCCACCCGAGCTGCAGCGCCAGGTGAGCAGCATCGTGACCCAGACCCAACAACGCAGCGGCTGGCCGGTCCGCCGGACCCTCCAGGCCCTCGGCGTGCCGCCCGCCAGCTACTACCGCTGGCGACGGCAAGCCCCGCCGGCCGCCGCGCCGCCCCGGGCGTCAGCGCGTCGTTCGTACTACGAGGTTTTGCCTGCTGAACGCCAGGCGATCGTGGACTACGCGCTTGCCCATCCGGAGATCCGCCATCGTGAATTGGCTTGGAGAATGCTGGATGACGGCGTCGTGGCGGTATCGGCGTCGACCGTCTATCGGGTGCTGCAGGAGGCCAACCTGGTCTGTCGGTGGCCGGGTAAGACCCGGGTCAAGAGCCGCAACCGCCCGCTGCCTCCGACCCGTGCGGACGAGCTCTGGCAGACCGACATCCGCTATACGAAGGTCGGCGCCCGCAACTACTACCTGCTCAGCTTCGTGGACGTCTATTCGCGCTATGTGGTCTACCACGAGCTGCTTCGCACCATGGACGGACTGACGGTTTCCATCGCGGCGACCGCGGCTCTGGAGACGCTGCCGCCCGGTGTGCGACCGACCATTCAAAGCGACAACGGCTCGGGATTCGTGGCCCAGGAGTTCGCCGGCGCCCTGGCCGGAGCGGGCGTCACGCACACCTTGATCCGTCCGCACACGCCGACCGACAACGCAGTGGTGGAGCGGTGCCAGCGGACCTTGGGCGAAAAGATCGACGAGCACGAGCTGACCAGCTGGGACCAGGCCTGCCAGGTCATCGCGGAGATCATCCGGTACTACAACGACGAACGGCTGCACTCTTCGTTGAAGTTCCTGCGGCCGGTGGACTATTATCGCGGAGACCCGGAGGCGCTGCTGGCCGAGCGTCACCGGAAACTGACTCAGGCCAGGGAACTGCGTAAGCAGGAGAATCTCAAACTGCGGCAACGTCTGATGCCTTGGACCGGACCCGAAACCCTACTTTCCGCCAGAGGGCGAGCTGTCTCACTTTGATTGAAACAAATCAACATCTCCTCCCATCCCCACATCCCCTTTGCTGACACGCTTTTGTCCGTGTCAGGGGTCGATCGTCAGAAACGGCGGCGCTGTCGCAACGATCGAGGATCCAGGACCGATGATCAAGGTCGAGCGCCGAGGCGCTGTCCCGATCTTCGATCCTGGATCTTCGATCTTTGATTCGCCGCGAAGCGGCGTCAGAACGACAGGGTCGTCTCCACGTAGAAGAAGTCGCTGTCGTCGGCCGGTCCGGTGTTCTTCGTGAAGTCGCCCGGCATGAAGTGGCTGTAGCCGACGATAATCTCCATCCGCGGATCGAGCTGGTAGCGGACGCGCATATCGAACTCCTGCCCGATCCCGTCGCCGCTTTCGCCCCTGCGGTCGCGCCGCCCGGCCCGGGACCAGCCGTCCGAGTCGCTGGCCAGCCAGTACATGCCGTAGCCGAAGTCCAGCCGGATCTTTTCGTGCGGCTGCAGCTCGACGCGCACCTTCGGCGTGAGGAGGTTCTCCCAGATGATGTAGTCCTGCGCCGACCACGGGCGGGCAAACCCGAAGGCCCGGTCGAACCGCTCGCTGAAACGATCGTCGGCCACGCGATCGCCGGAGCCGTAGCCGACGAAGAAGCTCGCCCGCGGCTTCCACTTGTGCGTGAAGGTGTAGCCGATCTCGCTGGTGAAGCCGAAGGCGCGGTGATCGCGGCGCCCGGATTCGCCGAACTGCCCGACGACCTGGGCTTCGTAGTCGAAGCCGGTCTGGCCGATCAGGCCGTAGCCGCGCAGGCCGAGGAAGTGGATTTCCCTATCCTCCAGCGTCGCGTCTTTGCGGTCCTGGTCGAGCACCAGATAGTAGGGCTCAAGCACGATGTGCGGCGACCACCGCCGCCACGCCCCGATCAGGGCATAGAACCACGTCTCCTCGTCGGTGCGGTCCCGCTGGTGCAAGCGCAGCTCCACCGGCTGCACGGCAAGAAAATCGAGCTGCCAGTCGTTCTTCGCCTGGCCCATGATCACCCGGAACCCGTCGAAGTTGTTCGTCGTGTTCCGCCACGGATTGCGGCTGATCAACCGGCGGTCGAGGTACTCGAACGCCAGGCGCCCGGCCTGGAAGCGGAGCGGCCGGTCGGGTCCGAGGGCGTCCTTGAAATACAGCTCGCCGAAGGCCTGGAGGAAGTCGAGGTTGTTCTCGTCGCGCGTGGTCTCGTCGAAGTGGCTGTTGTGGAGCTGCGAATCCTGCAGTTCCAGGCCGAAGCGGAAGGGATCGGCGATTTCCCGAATGCCGATATACAGCCGCGTGCGGTGTAGCAGCGGCTTGTCGTGGGTCAGGTTGTTCTGCCGGTAGTCGTCGTCCCGCGATTCCACGCGGAGGCGCGTGTCCAAACCGAAATCCAGCCAATCGAGGCTTTCAAAGCCGGGAATCTTGCGCGCCGAAAGCGGCTTGACGTACCGCGGCGGCTCCGCTTCTCTGCCCGTGCCGTAGGCCCGCGAGTTGAAGCTGAAATCGGTACGCTCCTCCCGCGGGGGATCGGCCGGTGCGGGCGATGGGGTCGGTGCGGGCTGACCCGGCGCCGGCTCGACGGCCGGTTCCTTCGCCGCCGCGGGCGCAGGCGTGCCGGCCGGTGGCGGACTCTGGGCGGAAGCGGCCGGCGCCAGCCACAGCACGCCGGCCAGAAGTGCCCCCGGATACATGCGGTGTTTTCGGATCACGTTGTCGTTCCTGCCATGAAGGGGCCAAGGGGGGCAGACCGCGAGCGCAGCACGTCCGGGGCGCGGACGCGCTTGGCGGTCTGGACCCGGATGTCAAAGGGCTTCAGTCGCCGAACTGCTGGTCGAGCCAGTACTGCACGGGCGTCTCGATGAGGGCGGTCACCACGCGGGCCAGCCCCTCCACGACGCCGTCCGAAACGCCTTCCTCGACCGTGCAGCCGGTGCTCGATATGCCGAACGTCGCCAGGACCAGGACCGCAAGGAACTTCTTCTTCATGTCGCATTTCTCCTCGCCCGCGTCCGGCGGGCTTTTTGACCAATTTGACCTGCCGCAACCCCGCGCCAACGGTTGCGCTCTCGCCAGAATTACACCTACGTCGTCGGGTCGTCCACGAAGACGTTCACTTCCTTCGGGATGACGAAGACCAGCTTGCCCGGTTCGAGGTTCAGGGCCCGGAAACGCTCATGCGGCAATTCCACGTACACGGGGTATTCCGTATCGCCGCTTGTCGCCACCAGCTCGACCTTGACGCGCGGACCGGCCGCGTTGAGGTGCCGAACCGTCGCCCGGAAGCCCGGCTCGCCGTTGGCCTGCGTGGCGATATCCAGGTCGTAGGGACGCACCAAGCCGCGTGCCGGCCGGCTCGTCGCCGCCTGGTCGCCGTCGTAGGCGATATCGAGCGGTCCGAGGACGGCCCGGTCGCCCTCGACGCGTCCGTGGAAGACGTTCACCTGGCCGAGGAAGTTCATCACGAACTCGCTGGCCGGTTGGTGGAACACCTCTTCGGGCGTGCCGACCTGCTCGATGCGCCCGCCGTTCATGATAACCACGCGATCGGCGACCTCGAGAGCCTCTTCCTGATCGTGCGTCACAAGCACGCTGGTGACGTGCAGCTCGCCGTGCAGGCGGCGCAGCCAGCGGCGCAGTTCCTGGCGGGTTTTGGCGTCGAGGGCGCCGAAGGGCTCGTCGAGCAGGAGCACCTTGGGCTCGATGGCCAGAGCTCGCGCGAGGGCGACGCGCTGGCGCTGCCCGCCGGAGAGCTGGGCCGGGTAGCGATCCGCCAGCCAGTCGAGCTGCACGAGCTTGAGCAGCTCGTGAACCTTCTGGGCGATGACCTCGCGCGTCGGGCGGATGCGTCGCGGCCGGACGCGCAGCCCGAAGGCGACGTTTTCGAACACGGTCATGTGGCGGAAGAGAGCGTAGTGCTGGAAGACGAAGCCGACCTTACGCGAGCCGACCTGCTGACCGGCCACGTCCTCCTCGTGGAGGAGGATGGGTCCGCTGCCCGGATCGGGTGTTTCCAAACCGGCAATGATGCGCAGCAAGGTGGTTTTGCCCGAGCCTGATGGTCCGAGCAGGGCGACGAGTTCGCCTTTCTCGATGCGCAGGCTCACGTCGCTCAGGGCCGCGAACGTTCCGAACCGCCGGCTGATATGATGGACCTCAATACTCACGCAGGACGCTCCGCGGCTACGCCGCGATCAGAGATCAAAGATCGCAGATCGGGCGCCGCCTGCCGTCATGACCTTCGACCTGCGACCTTCGACCCAAGTCATCATTCCGCCTTCCGCATTCAGTCTTCCGGCACCGGGTTCTCCCGGAGGTCGTGCTTGAAGCGCCACTCCGCGATGGTCTTGAGCACCAGCGTGATCAGCGCCACGACCGTCAGCAGGCTCGCCACCGCGAAGGCCCCCACGAAGTTGTACTCGTTGTAGAGGATCTCCACGTGCAGCGGCATGGTGTTGGTCAGCCCGCGGATGTGCCCGGAGATCACCGAAACCGCCCCGAATTCCCCCATGGCCCGGGCGTTGCACAGAATCACCCCGTAGAGCAGGCCCCACTTGATGTTCGGCAGCGTCACCCGCCAGAAGGTCTGCCAGCCGCCGGCCCCGAGCGACAGGGCCGCCTCCTCCTCGTCGTTGCCCTGGGCCTGCATGAGCGGGATGAGCTCGCGGGCCACGAACGGGAAAGTCACGAAGATCGTCGCCAGCACGATCCCCGGCACGGCAAAAACGATCTCGACGTTGTGGGCTTTGAGCCACGGGCCAAGATAGCCGTGCTGCCCGAAGAGGATCACGTAGAGATC